>NZ_VATL01000030.1:0-33528 GCF_005781065.1 Escherichia sp. E1130 | reverse complement strand
TTATTCCACGCGTGCAGATACGCCGTGGCCATTATCTGATCTCCCGCCACCAGGTGTTTTTGCCCGCCGGATAACGGAATACGGTATTCCAGCCCCTGATAACCGATTTCATTGCGCCCGAGCAGGACATCATCTTCATCAATAACCGCGCCGTCTTTACAGACAAATTGCGGTGCCCGATAGGTTCGCTTCACCCCTTCCGGCACGGCAGGCTGCTCCTGCGGAATTTCGAATCTGATTTCCTGCAAACGGAGGTAATTTACGCCCTTGTGCAGATAAGCATTTTCAACAAGACAGGCATGGATGTAATAGGTCTTTCCGGTCTCAAAATTAGACTCGGTAAAATACAGGGCGATATCGGGCGCGCCACCACCGGCTTTAAGCGGGATCTGCGTTTTTCCCAGTAACATCAGTGGGGTGTAGTGGTTCTTTCTCTGCACCTCTTCGCCGGCAAACAGATACACGGCACCGCCCAGCAGATCGTGCTGTTTCACTGCCTCCCAGTTCGAAAGCAGCGGGAATGTTGCCAGACCATAGTTGTCGTCACCGGGGCGGGCCTGAGGGTTCTGCCCTTCCGTCACGCTGACGGAAGGGGCCGTCGCGGACTCCCAGGCACTGTTAATAAAAAAGTTCGCGGTGTTAATCATCGTCCCGACACCGTAAATCCCGGCGCTGAACGCGGTAAGCAGCGTGCGGTTTTCCCGGGGCTGCACATTAATGACGGCACTCCCCTGGTCGTCCAGCATGACGTAAAAATAATCCCCGCTGGTTCTGTCAGCCATGCAGGGCGCAATTTCACTGAACGACGCGTCACTGATAATGGCATCTTCGGTAATGCGGGTCACAAGGGGGTAAAAACAGGCCTGGGTGTTACTCAGTCCCGGCACGGTCAGCCGCCAGGTCATCGCGGGCCGTGAGGATAACGGTCGGGTGTCGTCATTGCTGTAATCAATTAACACCGGTGTATCGGCGACAAAAGTGACGTCAACATTGATATCGGCATCCCAGGCTACATTCCAGTTCACCGTTTCAGAGGCTACCGGAACTCCGGAATTATCAAGGCAGCAGGAAACCGTCCACGACAACAGATCGCCTTGCATCAGGCTGTCATCCACGGTCAGTAAACAGCCGCCATATAAGGTATTCCCTTCCTGCCACCAGGAAATCTCAGGAGGATAGAAATTCCCCCGGTTTAATGTAAAGGGACAGCCGGTTCCGGAAAAACTTTCACCCGCTTTCAGTTGATAGCGGAAAGTGGCATAGAGCGTCTGCCCAGGAAAGATATTGCTGTTGTTTTGCGGACTGACATGCAGTTGCCGGGAAGAATTGGCTTCGCGGATGCGCAGTGGGGACATCGCACACCATGCAAAACTTGTATATGCCCAGACTTCACGATTGGCAATTTCCTCTTCTGTAAAGGGCATCGTTACCTGATTATTTTTATCCACATCCATAATAGCTACCCCCTCTATGGAGGAGGCTACTTCACATTCCAGTTCCCCGCTAAAACAAAAACATACTTTACGATTACAACATATATTCCCGCCAGGAATTAATGTGACTGTATCAGTTAAATCACGGAAATCACCAGTACTATTGACAACCATGTCTACTGCGTCATATGTGCGTAAATCTAAATTATATGGAGTTTCAACGACAAGATCGGTACTGATATCGCCAAGATAAAAGGTAAGAGTTATACTTTGTACATAAGGTACCATTGTTTTTTCTATCAGAGTTTCTGCGTTGTTCAGAGTAAGGAAGGGCAAAATACCAAATAAAAATTCTCCATTCTGATCTGTTTCTGTATTATAAAATCCATAACTATCCTGTTGTAATTTCTTTGCGTCACCCTCATAGGATATTTTGAGTGTTGGATAAGTATCAAGTGAGGACCAGTCATTTTTGGTGACTACATCAACATGATATTTGAAGGGGCTTTTTTTTATTGGATTGTTTTCAGCGTCAAAAATTTTAATTAGATAATAAATGTGGTTGTTCTTAAGATTACGTCCATCTGGTGAATAGAGGGTTGCGCAGACTGGACCTTTCCGTTGACTTATAGTCATAGTCAGCCCATCTCTCTCTATCTTTTTGTATGTAGTATTAATTATATTAAATGACATTATTTTATCCTATTTTTGTTTTATTCATTATTGATACATGGTAAGGAACTATAAAATAATAGTTCGTACTCCGTCTGTTCCTGCTTGCAGTTATAACACCAGTTAATGGCGTGGGTAATTAATAGCGCACCGTTATTAAAATGAGTACTTATAAATAAATTATATTTTTATAATAATGTCGAAGGGCGTTTTTTGTTTATCCAACAGTTGCTATAGATGATTTTACTATTCCGTGTCACTGAGTTCTCATTTTTCAGTCATGTCTGGCATCTTCAGGCATTTATCCCTGCAAATAAGAATATTGCTTCTTTTATTTATAAAATAAACCTGTAGTCCTTAAGTAAAATGCTATAGAAATAATGTACCAGATGGAGATGTTCATATAATTAAAGGATGAATAACATGAACAACGTATTCCGTGTTGTCCGTAACGAATCTACTGGCGTCTGGGGCGCGGTATCGGAGTTTGCAAAGAGTCGGGGAAAACGAACCGGACGTCGTGTGCAGGCTGGCTCTGCGATGACGCTGGTTGTTTTCGTGTTGACACTGAACTGTGTTACATCGTCGCTCGCCGCAACAGTGTCGATCCTGCCGGGAGAGAGTGTCTATCTGTCACAAATCTATGGCACAGGCGCAAATCAGACAACGCGTTTAGCTGATCTTATTTTTAATGGTACCAGCTCTTCACCGGCAACGCTTATTGTCGACCGCAATACAACTCTGGGGTCCGACAGTTGGTTGTTTAATGCCACCGGCAATGCCGTTAACTTAATTAGTCTGAGTGGAACTCGAAGAGCAGTGATTAAGCTGCTGGACGGTATTGATATGACAATAAGCAACTCCACGGGGGGAGCTGTTTATAATTCCGGCACTGCTTCGGGAATTGTGTATGAGCTCGGCAATGGCAGTCAGCTCCGTTTTGTCGATAACCGTGCCAATAATGGCTATCGTGGCCTTATCATCTCAAATTCAGATGTGCTTTTCCGTGGTGCGAACGGTACTGTTGTTTTTGACAATAACAGCGCCTACTCCTATGACCCCGCGATAGATACCACTAACGCCAACATTATATTTGAAGGCAACGTCACGCTGACCAATAATGTCAATCACGCTATTGCCGGCGGCGTCATTCGGTTACATGACTCGGGAAATTTGATTTTCAGTGGTACAGATGCCTCCATTATTATCGGTAATAACAGTGCAATAAGTTCGGGTGGCGGATTATTTTCTGACGGAAGTGTGCAGTTGTATGGTAATGCCGATATCTATGGCAATCGGGCTGTCAGGGATACAGCAGGCGCTATCGTTGCACAGACCGGACTGGTGATGGAAACGAACGGTATCGATGGCATGAAAGTCCATGGAAACTATTCTAATAGCCAGTATGCAGGCGCTATTCTTATCGGCAACAGCGCGAATTTTACCGGCACGAGTCTGCTACATGCGGAAAATAGCGATATTCAGTTCTATGAAAATTTCACCGGGGTCGGAAATCTCTTAACGCCCAATATGACATATGCGGTTGCTAATGCTATTAACATTCGCCAGCCGAATGGCGTGTTGAATATCGCTGCGGAATCTGGGCGTCAGATTCTGTTTCGTGATCCGATAACCAGTTTCAACTCCACTGGCGTGGCAATAAATGTCATTGTTGGAATTAATACCACCAACGGCAGTGATGCTACCGATGGGAAAGTGACTTTTAGTGGCGAAGATTTCACGCCTGGTTCTCAAAATACGCAATCGCGTATTTATGCCAATACCACCGTTTATGGTGGTGTACTGGAACTAAAAGACAATGCTCAGTATGGCATAAACACCAGCAGCACGCGGTTTACATTGCGGGACGGCGCCACTTTATTGTCAACCAGTACGGCGGCGAATACCGTGAATGTGCTTTCATCTGGCACCATGAATTTCGCCGATGGTTCGCTGATTAAGAGCAATGGCGACAGCAAATTGAATCTGAATGCCGGTAGTCGGCTGATTGGTACTGCAGCAGGTGACACGGTAGCGATTGAAACCGACGGAGCCGATAAACTGACACTCGGCGGAGTCCTGTCCGGCCCTGGCAAACTGGAAAAGATCGGCACGGGAACCTTATCTACGGCTAACGCCAATCAGTTCCTCAACACAGGTGGATTCAATGTCAAAGAAGGAACACTGAGCGCGCAGAACATGGCGCAGAGTTTCAGTTCGCTGGATATCCAGCATGACGCGTTAATGACGATGGGCAACAGCGGCGAAAACCTGTCGATCACCGATCGCGCCATGATTGCCGGTTCGCTGGAAAACGTCCAGACGCTGAACAAATCAGGCAGTGGTGAACTGCAGATTGCTAATTCCGTAAGCGCTAACCGGTTGGATATGTCTGGCGGTACGCTGAAAGTTGATGCCGGTGAAACGCTGACAGTTTCTGCTGACGCAAATTTTGGCAGCGGTGTAACTGCGCAGGTTGATATTGCCAGTGACCCGTCACTAAGTGCCGATACTCTCCAGCTTACCGGGAACAATACGCTGGATATCTCCGGCTATGCCCCTGTTTCTGATGAGAATCAGTATACCCTTATCCGCACCCGGAACGGGATCAGCGGTGATTTCAGCTATACCGTCGCAGGACAGGCTTTGCAGGATTATGTCGATATAGATCATTTTCTGATCGGATGGGCGAAGAAAGATAACGACAGCAAAAATGTTATTGCGCAGTTTGGTCTGGTCTGGTTAAACACCGAAGATTCCAGTGCTCATGGTACGTTCAACATAATGGACAATCATAGCTTTACCCTGGGGGACGCACTGCAAGATAACCTGAACTCCACCGCGTATGGCTTCGGCTGGGACGGTAAAAGCCTCAGCAAAACCGGCGGCGGTACGCTGATATTCTCTGCTATCAATGGTTATTCCGGCAGCACTACCATCAATGAAGGCACACTGCGGACCGATATCGCTGACACGCTGAACAGCAGCAGCGATATTATCGTCAATGGTGGCCTACTCGATCTGAACGGCAACAACCAGCAGGCTAACCGCCTGAGCGGCAGCGGTGGCATTCTGATGCTCAACGGTGCATCGCTAACCGCCATTAACGCTACAGACAGCGACGATACGCGTTTTGACGGCGACATCATCGATGGCAATGTGGCTGGCGGCCGCTTCATCAAGAATGGTGATGGCAGCCTGACGCTGGCGGGACAGACGGCCTGGACCGCAGACACTGAACTGAACGCGGGTGAGCTTGCCCTTGATGGCTCCAACGGTGGCGCGCAACTGACCAGCAATATTATAGGTGACAGTGGTAGCCGTCTGAGTCTGCAAAACGGCGCACAACTGATCGGGTGGATCGACCCGACCGATGTCGATATTGATGCTGCCAGTAGCTGGAACATGACAGCTACTTCGCAGGTCAACGATCTGAGCAGTGCCGGGACAATCGCGATTTCCGCACCGACCGATAATGATTTCAAAACCCTGACCGTGGAAGGTAACTACACTGGCAGCGACGGCCTGATTGTGATGAATACGGAACTGGGGGACGACGATTCTAAAACCGACAAACTCATTGTTCACGGCGACACGGTCGGTAACACCCGCCTTGCAGTGAATCATGTCGGCGGTACCGGAGCGCAGACCATTAATGGTATTGAACTGGTCCATGTCGATGGCAATTCTTCCGCTAACTTCGCCCTAACCAACGGCACCGTGGAAGCTGGTGCTTATGTCTATACGTTGGCGAAAGGCACTGACAGTGCGGCGCAAAACTGGTATCTCACCAGTAAGTGGAAAGGTCCCGTTTTACCTGTTCGACCCGTTCTACCCGTTGTACCGGAGGCTCCGGTCAAACCACCGGTAGTGGATCCGACGGCACCAGATGCGCTACGTCCGGAAGCGGGTAGTTATATCAGCAATATTGCAACCGCCAACACGCTGTTTAACCACCGTCTGCACGATCGTCTTGGTGAACCGCACTACACCGACGCGCTAAAAGAGGACGGACTGGCAGCAAGCATGTGGATGCGCCAGGTCGGCGGTCATGAACGCTCTGTTGTCGGTGACGGTCAGTTGAAAACGCAGAGCAATCGTTATGTGCTGCAACTGGGTGGCGATATCACACAGTGGAGTACCGACGGCACCGACCGCTGGCATTTGGGTGTGATGGGAGGTTATGCAAACGCGCGCAGCAATACCCGCAGCGACCGCGCCGGGTACGGCTCTGACGGACGTATCAACGGTTACAGCGCCGGGCTGTACGGCACCTGGAACCAGAATGAGGCGGATAAAACCGGGGCGTATGTCGATAGCTGGATATTGTACAACTGGTTTGATAACAGTGTGGCAGCGGATAATCGTGCCAGCGACAGTTCCAGTTCGAAAGGACTGACTACCTCACTGGAAGCGGGTTATACCCTGAAGGCCGGGGAGTTTTCCGGCAGTCGGAGCACGCTGAACACCTGGTATATCCAGCCGCAGGCACAGGTTACCTGGATGGGCGTGAAGGACAATGCGCACAACCGAAACGATGGGACCCGTATTGAAACTCAGGGCGATGGTAACATCCAGACGCGTCTGGGTGTGAGAACGTACCTAAACAGTCATCACAAAATGGATGACGGTAAGCAGCGTGAGTTCCAGCCATTCGTGGAAGTAAACTGGATCCACAATACCGAAACCTTTGGCGTGAAGATGGATGGCGTAAGCATCAGTCGTGACGGCGTGCGTAATCTGGGCGAAATCCGTACCGGGGTGGAGGGCAAAGTGAATGCTAATCTGAGCATCTGGGGCAACGTGGGCGTGCAGGCAGGTGACAAAGGCTATAGTGACACTCAGGGAATGCTGGGGATTAAGTATAGTTGGCGCTAACATTGCCTGATGCGCTACGCTTATCAGGCCTACATATAAATGCAATATATTGAATTTGCGCGATTTTGTAGTCAGGATAAGGCGTTTACGCCGCATCCGGCATGAACAAAACGCACTTTGTCAGAAAACGGGGAAGCGCTAATCAAAATTCAGTTTGTCGCGGGCGCGACGAAGCCGTTGCTCGCCACGGCGATCGTATTTTTGCGTTGTTGTGACACTGGCATGGCCCATCGCATCTTTTACCGTGATTAAGTCTTCGCCGTTTTCAAGCAACGCAGTAGCAAACGTTCTTCTCAAATCGTGAGGGGCGCATTTTTCAATTCCCGCTTCACTTTGTCTTACCTGCAAAATGTGATAAACCGCTTGGTCAGTGAGTCTTGCGCAGGTCACATCATCAAAACGGCGGATGCGCGTAAACAACGGTCCCGGTGATTCTCCCCTTACCTGCTCAATCCAAGTCTGTAATCTTACCCATGTCCCTTCCGGCATATAAGCCAGCCGTTCTTTATTCCCTTTTCCTAAGACACGCAATGCGCGTTCATAAGTGACAATGTCACTTAAATCAAGCCCTACCGCCTCGGAACGACGCAATCCACAGCCTAATAACACCCCCAACATCGCGGCGTCTCTCGGACCACGACAGCTACGATCGGTTTCGCAGACCTGAAATAACTGCCGGATCTCCGCTCGATGCAACGCGCGTCCTCGCTGAAGTTTACTACCGCGAAAATTACGTACTGCAAGAATGTGCTGGAAGCTTTCAACATCCATCAGCTTCAACATCCAGGCCTCTTTCGCTACGCCTTTAAGTGCAGACAAATAGGTATTGATTGTCGCCGTCGCCCGACCCGTATCCCGTAGCAATTCAGCCACCGCCATGATGTGGTGGCGACGTAAACTTCCCCACGGGCAAGTTTCTGCATTGGCGGCTCCGAGCATTCTGGCAACTATTCCCAAAAAAGATGCCATGGTTTGTCGGCTGCGCGGTGAGTTAAGAGAGAGCAAGTATGCCCTTGCCGGATTAAGAGAATTACCACTTTCTACAGATGTTGGCCATAACTCGATCTCTGAGGGAACGAGTGGTTGAAAATGATTCATCTCAGGATCAATGTCGGACAGATGGGTCATAGAGGACCTCACAACAGCGAAAAACGTCAGATGCGCTACGTAAAAAGTTAACCATAGTGTGCCACACAAACACTATTCGGAAAATCTACTTTTTCAAAGGTACATTTTAATAAGTAGAATCGATTATGCTTCCCCATACCCGGAACATACCCCATTCCATAGACGCTGTGGCGAAACAGCCAAATCCAGATGCCATCAGGAAGAAGCATAAAGTCGCTCATACAAGATGTTATTACGATAAAAGTAATAGCAGTTTATTTTTTAGGCTGAATTAATTCTCGAAACTGATGGTTTTATAACCAATAAATGACAGCACTTATCTGTATAAAAATAATAATATCTCTTTGCCGATTATGTTTATTAAGCCTATTTCAATTAAACAATTAAGGAATTTATTATGCCAAAAGTTACTGGTGTTCGGGTGAATTACTATGATTTCGATATGAAAAAAGATATGACTAATGGGTCTTTCCCAAAAACATTATTCCCTGGGGCAACATTTCAGATGATGGTTGATAATGATGTTGTCTATAATAATACGGTAGACTGGAGTGTTTCTACCAATGCAGGAGACAACACAGTTACTGTAAATCAGGACGGCGTAGTGTCATTTTCAAAAGATATTGATGAAAATTGCATTGGTAAAACATTTGTCATTTTTGCCAATGATAAGGTTACAGACAAATATATTTCAGCATATGTAATTAAACCTCTTCGCTTCTTTAAACCACATGTCGAAACCTGGGATGGATTCTGCAGCGCATGGAAGTGGGTTGTGGATGAAAAAGGCACTTTCCCTGCCCGCCGCGATATCAACAATGTCCCTTACGATGAACTGGAAATCGAATCATATCATGATATAAAACGTGAAGTAAATTCCGGGCTTTTTCAGGAATGGGGATTTTTATTATTTAGTGGGTGGACTAATCCTTTACATGGTGCAATTGGTAATCATGAATCAGCAATTTTTTCGGAAGAAAATAACGAAATATATATATCGGAAGTACGCTCCCATAACTCAAGAGATCTCTGGGATGATTCGATGGATCTATATGCACAGGCTGTGGCGTTTTACGGACAATCTATTGTTTCATGATATTTTTACACGCTTAATTATCAATATTATTCCCGTGTCGTAACAATATAGTGAGAGAATTTATGAAGATGCAAGACTCATCATTCAGTGTTAATTTTGTCAGAATTATAGAAAAAAAATCACCGCAAGGAATTAAGTATTATCTGGCATGGCAAAGTGCAGAATTTGACAGTGCATCATATGACAGAAATATTTATGATAAGATTGTATGTTATCAAGTCTATGATGCAATAACAGATACATGTCTTATAAATAAGATAAAAAAAGATACACTAACCGTAGATATTACATCATACGTAAAACCAGGAAGAAAGTTCATAATGAAAACCGTCATTCAGAATACGGCGGGAGAGTATGAAGCATATCCACAAGAAAGCCCTGCACTGCCTGTTTTCGTTCAGGATCTACAATATGCACCATCACATGATCTTACTCATCCTAAATACCCTCTGTGGATTAACGAAATGTCCACTTCAGAGCAAGAAAAGTTAAAAAATGCTGATTTTTTCAAGCAATGGTTATTAACGACGACGACACTTTACCCTGACCTGAGGAAATGCTACGCTCCTGATTTTTTTCAAAGCTGAAAAACATCCCTTTATGGGACTTAAAGTGGCGGAATGATAATTTTTTCCTTTTTCATGGCGATGAGGAGGGGCGTCCAATTGCAGAAATAAAACAACAATCTCTTACTCCTCCAGTAATTGAGAGCGATATTATTTTTTGTGGGAAACCCCATAGTCAATGCATTGAATATACGACGTATTCATTCGGCATGGGTACTGTTTGTGCAGTACAGAATAGTACTGTTGATGTTGTCGATAAAGGTCCAAGAAACAGGTATATCTATATGATAGATGCCCCCGGCGGGGTAGATGTAGATAAAACAACAAATGATACCAATGGTAATATTGATCTTGAAGTGGATTTTTTCGGTGGGGTGGATATCCGGTATGTCATTGGGGCATTTACTATGAAAATATACACTGAAAGCGTGGAATTTACTGATTTCACATATATGGATCCTAAGAAATTCCCTGAGCCCCCGGAAGGAAAATGCCATATTATTCTTTCGATTCAGGATTATGCCAATACTAACCTTAGTGTTTATAGTAATGGCGTTAATATCAATGAATGTAAGCGGTCTTTTCTCACTGTGGATATCGATAAAATGTGTACTTTTGTCGTTGAATCAGAAAATACTCACAGGATTATTATTAATGGTAAAACAATGAGCGACTGTGGTGCCAGAACTTATAATTTAAAACCAGCAGACCATCTTATTAATGGCGTGGTTGTTTTTGAATACTCGACTGCTATGAGCATTTGGTAATAAATGTAGATCGACTCCTGCTGAATCTGTTAAGTAAGCTATTAATAAATAGCCGGAACATAATATATGTCCGGCTATCATTCTGTTTTGAGTGTTTTCTGTTCAGGAAAATGGGTTACAGGGTGCACGTGCGAGAAACGTCGAAATTTTAGACCGCTGTTGTGGCACAGCCTATGTAAAGTAATAGTCGAATGGTAAGGCCCGTCACTCACTCATTCACCACTACGCCGCCTGGTTTCAGGCATTGTGTAGTGAGGAGAACTACCGGACATCACTCTCCTTACGCTCCAACGGCTTTCGTTGAAAGCCAGCCACCGACAGAAGGGATAACAGGCGTTCTGGCTTACCTTTGTTAATGGCGCACAACAAATAGAACACATGAATGAAAAATAAAAGTTGCATAACCATAATGAATATGCGTTAATAGCATCGTTGGTTTGCAAGACAGACCTTATGAAAGCAGTTTTAGTAAAGCAGTCTCAGTTCAGTGTTATCTTCTGATTACCCTTCTTCGTGAGTCTCCTCCTTAAGTGCCTTAGTAAGTCAAAATCTTTATACAGATCACATTCTTGCCGCGTTGTGTGGCTCACAAATTTAGAAGGTAATATTTATGTCTAACAAAATGACTGGTTTAGTAAAATGGTTTAACGCAGATAAAGGTTTTGGCTTTATCACCCCTGCTGATGGCAGCAAAGACGTGTTCGTACACTTTTCTGCGATCCAGAGCAACGATTTCCGCACCTTAGATGAAGGTCAGAAAGTTGAGTTCTCGATCGAGAATGGGGCCAAAGGTCCGGCCGCCGCGAATGTTATCGCGTTGAGCTAACTATCCTGATAATCAGCATATCTGCGATAACGAAGACGGCATAAGCCCGAGTAGACAGAGTTGCAGGAATAATCAGATTAAAAAACAACCCGCCATAATGGCGGGTTGTTTTTTAATATCTATGCCGTCTAAAGTATTTAACGGGTAAATTTATCTGCGTCTGAACCTATATATCAGAAGAGATACATGACGTTATCTGAGTAAATTACCTTACCCTATTGGTTAAAATGACTGCTAATCATGCAGTTAGATAGATAAATTTAAACATAAGTCATCACCAATATCACAGATTTATAATAAAAATCATTTCTATGATATCTGATCATTTTAAAATAACCCACTCCATATCAATATATAACTTGCAAATAACAACAACTCTTCTTTAATTGCATTAATATTCATGGTGTTAAAGTGCTCTGGAATGAAGTATTCAAGTCATTATCATTGCAGCTGCTTTTAAGATTGTCAGTTAATGAAAATCTTGATCGCAGAAAAGTGATAAAGCGTTGTGACTAAATTCTGGCAAATAACGCCGTGAATTTACTTCATGTCCAGAGAAAATGAATTAACACTTTATTCCACTACCTGAAAAAACAGGTAGTTCATCAGCAATCTGATATTGTTTTGGGTTGCAAATTTCTATTTGAAAAGAGGTTATTATGCAAAATACAGATGACACGTTTAGCTGGGATTCTAATAATCAGCAAACTTTTCGTTCTGCCGGAGAAACTACGTTGAAGGGACCTGCAGAAACATTTAATAAAATGCAAGGGTGCGGACTTGATGTTTACGGTGTAACTATGGATGGTACTCAATCAGGCCCTCTTATTCTTATTCCTGATAGTATAAAATCCAACCAGATTAACTGGGCTGTACAATCTGCGGCACCTAAAGATTCCAGTTTCAAATTTTTTGAAAAAGCTGATTTCCGTATTTCAGGCAATAGGAAATTAAAAAATAAAAGGTTAATTGACTCCTCTCTATATTACCCTGAATACAAAATTGCTTTCAGCTTGTACGACGACAGTCGTGTTACACTGGAAGAACTACAGGGTGTTTTTCTCGGAATGTCATCGTTAGAGACAGCGACATCCACAGATTTTACGGGTTTGCAGAATTCGAAATTTTCCATTTTGGCTGATAGCATTGGTTTATTTTATAAAGCAACGCTATCAGGGTATAGCACTCTTGATGTACATGCCTATGCGATTTCAGCACCTAATCGTGCTGGTATTGAACCTGAGGGATTGCGTTTTAATAATTATTCCTCACTCTTACTAAATGTTAGGTCGGATCAACATCTTGACTCAGAATTAAAACTTTCGAATAGTTTATCTTTTCATGATTCATCTTATGGTAATATTTTCACAATGTCTATCCATAATGACATCCCAGACAACAACACAGGTGATTTCGTTGCGATAGATGCTTTTGATAACTCGACAGTGGATATTCATACAGCTCAATTTTTACAAGGGTATGGGAAAGGTAAGATTATTCAATTGTCAGGTAATGCAAAGGTAACAATTAATCCATTGATTGATATCGTCCCTATTAACCCTGTGAAGGAAGTGATTAACCCAACAGGTAAGTGCTGGCCCGGCATGTTCAATTTTAAATCAGGGTCAGGAGCAGTGCTAAGATTAAACGCACATTCAATTGGAACCCAGTATGATGTTAATGCGCTATATCTTTTGAATCTTGTTTACATAGATGGAAAACCTATTGATAACAGGAATAAATTGAGTGTTGATTTTGATTCTGGTGGATTGACTATACAGTTGAGATGATTACCCGTTTCAAAAATAAATTTCTGTTTATGAAAATTTATTCTGCGGAGTAATTAACTGCATGCGACAGGATTATTAACAGTGCTGTCGCATTTTTTGTCCACTAAGTTGCCCGTTTGTATCAGGTTGAGACTTGAGTCTAATCTTTTTTATTCAATTTGTAATATTAATTAACACAATACTGATTCAATCTAATATTGTTTACTATTTGTAAAAAATTATCCCTGATAATATCATTTATTTGCGGGTTCCAGGCAATTCCTATATTCCATTTGGTATAATTACCCTCTGGCCTAATAAGTGATACGCCTTTAGGTAAGAAATAGTTGGTTCCCGCGGGTAGTAAAGCCACACCGTTCCCTGTAGCAACCAAAGCTAGTAAAGTATGGATATCGTTTGCAGCAGAAGATGGTTTACCTTTGTAATTGTTTTCTTTCAGAAATTTTTCTGTTTGTTCAACCAGCCCCCGACCTCTGTCTGGATTCATTTGCAACAGTTGATATTGGTTCAGTATTGATTGAATTTTTGGGGTCTTTAGTTTAAATCCTGCAGGAATAGCCAAAACAAGACTTTCTGTAATTAGAGGAATGAAGTTAAGTTTATCTGTTAACGGTTCACGGGTAAATCCAGCCAGAAGTTTCCCTTCCAGTAACATATTCCATTGAACTTTAGAAGGAACATCATCAAGTAATACCTCAACGTCAGGGTATTGTTCCCGAAAGAGGCTTATACATCTGGGAGCTAACTGAAACGAAGATATCCCAAATCCAAGAGTCAGCTTACCTAAACTTCCTTTTTGCAAATTTTGTGCATATTCTGAAAACTCTTCATAATGTTTCAACAATTTCTGCGCCCGGGAAAGAAGCTGTTTTCCTGGTTCTGTCAGTTTTGCTCCCTGGCGGCCCCGTTGAAAAAGGGCAATTCCCGTTATTTTTTCCAAAGACTGTATTTTCTTTGTTAGTGCTGGCTGAGTGATGTACATGGCCTCAGCTGCATCATGATAGCTCCCTAACCTGGCAAGTGTTACAAAGGCGCGTAGCAGCTTCATATCCATTCCCGTTGCTTATCAATTTTTGAAAAAAAGGAATTATACATACTATACCTGTATGGTTCATATTGTTATACAAGGTTTTTATCTGAGAAAAAATCTATTGTTTTTATATTTGATGAACATCCTTTTATTTTTAATCTTCTGGTATAGCCCTGTACAGATAGTTTCAGGGTGTTTCATTTATGTCTGAATGAATTATTAACATTTAAAATTATTTAATAAGGATATAAAGATGCCAAATATCGCTGTTCTGACAAATGATTTACAATATGAATTTACTTATAAAATAACAAATGACCCGCAAGAACTTGATAAAAAACTGAAAGCATTTAATAAATTTCTTGATGGAGTAAGAAACCAGGGGCAAGCCGTTATACATCTACAACTTATTCATGATCCTGATGACCCGGCTGTTCAGCGTCGATACCGAAATCGCGCGGCCGGAATACCAGCAATAGCGGGCACACCAGGCAATCAAATCATTAATACCGTTTACCATCCATCAGATTTTATTGTGGTCAAAGGCAGGGATAGTGGCTTCTTTGAAACTCAATTAGATCAAAAACTCCAGGAACTTGGGGTCAAAACAGTGATTGTCACCGGATTGCAAACTCACGTATGTGTCCAGACGACAGCAGCAGACGCCTTCTTCCGTGGTTATAACGTCTGGGTTCCTGATGACTGCGTTTTTGCCCCCTCATCAGATGATACCGACAGAGCGCTTCAATGGCTTGCTGGATATTGTGCGACCGTCGCACCATCCACTGAAATACTGTCATTACTGGAGAAAACAGGTGATTTACCTGAACGTGGTGAAAGGACAACAGCATGAAAATGACTGAAGCAACGCCTGATAACGAACTTGGCGAGAATTTATTTGCGCCATTGAATGAAACAATCATATTGGATCATGGTACAGGTGCAAAATTAAGCAGAGAGCTGGTTGAGCGTATCTCAGAAACATTGGAAGAAACTTATCTGGGAGAGATGGAGGACAGCGCTCTATTAGAATTACCAACGAATAAAATTGCTTTCACTACCGACTCTTTCGTTGTAACGCCTCTTATCTTTGGCAACGGCGATATTGGTAAGATAGCCGTGTGTGGAACAGTTAATGATCTGGCGGTAAGTGGAGCCCGCCCGCTTTATCTCACGCTGAGTCTGATCATTGAAGACGGGATGCCTGTCTCAGATTTATTAAAAATTATCGCATCCGTTCGTGAAACTGCGCGTTTAGCCGGTGTGAAAATTGTTGCCGGTGATACCAAAGTTGTTGGAAAAGGCGAAGCTGATCAGCTTTTTATCAATACTGCCGGAATAGGCGTGCTGGAGCGGCCTCCTGTTTCGATAACTCATGTCAGGCCGGGCCAGAAAATAATCCTGAGTGGTTATATCGGGAATCACTCTATTCATCTTTTATCGATTCGAGAAGGTTTAGGGTTTGAACGTAATATATTAAGTGACTGCGCACCACTGAATCATATGATTGAAAACATTTTGCTTAATACTCCTACAGGAAAGATAGCTTCCATGCGGGACGTTACTCGTGGTGGTCTTTCTGCAGTATTGCACGAATACGCCAGAGCCACTTCATGCCCTATTGTTTTTAATAAGGATGCGTTGCCTGTCCAGCCTGAGGCAGCTATGGCTGCTGATATGTTAGGTGTGGATGTCATTAATCTGGCCAATGAGGGATGTCTTTGCCTGTTTGTTGAGCCTGATGTGGCAGAGCATGTTCTGGAATTACTCCGCACTCATCCTTTTGGTAAAAATGCAGCGATTATTGGAGAAGTTAAATCAGGCTCGCAGCCGGAAGTCTGCATGGTCGAATCTGACGGAACGCATACTATTATTGAGGAACTTTACGGTGCAGAACTACCAAGACTCTGTTGATTCTGAAAAAAAAGACACTTGCCGGTTTCGAGTTTGCGGCATTGTCCAGGGAGTAGGATTCAGACCTTTTGTTCATCGATTAGCCAGAACGCATGGCGCAACCGGTTGGGTTCTTAATGATTCCGAAGGTGTTTTGCTGGAACTGCAGGCATCTTCACAAACCATAAATAACATAATTGATGAACTGATCTCTCAGCCACCGCCTCTGGCACGGATCACTGATATATATAAGGTCGAGCTGGAAAAACCAGCGCCATATTATTCAGGCTTTGATATCAGGAAAAGCAATAATTTATCCAATATGGATACAATTGTTCCCCCGGATTCCAATGTATGTAAAGACTGTCTGAGGGAGATGAACGATCCGTCAAATCATCGTTATCGTTATGCCTTTATCAATTGTACCAATTGTGGTCCGCGTTATTCTATTATCTGTGGAATGCCTTATGATCGTGCACAAACGACCATGCAACCTTTTATAATGTGTCCACAATGTAATAAGGAATATCATGATATTGAAGATCGCCGTTATCATGCGCAACCCAATGCGTGTCCTGTTTGCGGACCACAACTGCAGCTAACTGATAAAGACGGCGTATCAATATCAGCTAATGACATTATACGTTTTACCATCGACAGGCTAAAAGAAGGCGCTATTGTTGCCATTAAGAGTCTTGGCGGCTTTCATCTGGTCGTGGATGCATCCAATGTCGACGCTGTGCGAGAGTTACGTCGGCGTAAACGACGTGATGCTAAACCGTTCGCTGTTATGGTTGCCGACAGTGAAAGCGCGGCCCGGTGGGCGGTTGTTACCCCTGACGATATCTCTTTACTTGAGAGCGGGCCTCGCCCTATCGTTCTTTTGCGCAAACGCTCTCAGACGTTGCCAGAAGTGGTGGCACCCAAAAACCCCAATTTGGGTGTAATGTTGCCCTCTACGCCTGTACAACATATGTTGCTTGCTGATCCTGAACTCCCTGTCGTTATAATGACCAGCGGAAATATTTCCGGACAGCCTATTGTCATTGATAATAATGATGCAATTGAACAATTAGGAAAAATTGCAGACTACTTTGTACTTAATAATCGCGATATTCGTACAAGAGTAGATGACTCCGTTGTTCGCGTTATTAAGCGAAAAAACACCACCGATTCACAAATATCATTTTTGCGTCGCTCACGAGGTTATGCTCCCTACCCTGTTCACCTTCCTTATTCCGTTGGAAATGTTGTGGCGTTTGGTGCCGAACTGAAAACCACAATAAGTATTGGGAAAGGTAAAGAAGTGTTTATCAGTCAACATATTGGGGATTTAAAAAATGATACAACATTTAAATCTCATCTCGACTGTATAAAACATCTGCAAGGGTTACTGTCCATAAAAAAAGCCGATATTCTGGTCTGTGATTTACACCCGGCCTTTCGTTCAACTCGCAGTGCCCTCGAAAATGCAGAGATCAAAGTCATTCAGGTCCAACATCACCATGCGCATATGGCCGCATGTATGGCGGAAAATGGTCTTTCAGGTAAAACCATTGGCGTGATTTTCGATGGTACAGGGTATGGTTCTGACGGAACAATATGGGGCGGAGAATTTTTATTTGGTGACGTCGAAAGTGTAGAGCGTGTTGCTCATTTACGCCCAATGTTATTAGCAGGAGGAGATAAAGCGGTTAAAGAACCTATTAGAATGGCAATATCATTGCTGGTTGAAACATATGGTGAAAATGTTGAGAGTTATATCAACTTGCCAGCTATTCTTGATTTATCTGAAAATCGCCGTGAAGTATTCACCAGGATGGTAACAAGGAAAATTAACACAACGATTACTACCAGTATGGGGCGTCTTTTCGATGGTGTTTCAGCGCTTATTGGTATTTGTTCAGAGATTGAGTATGAAGCACAGGCTGCCATTGAAATGGAAGCGCTGCTAAAAAAAGATTTTCATATGGTTGAACCATTTACCTATATAATCGATGAAATTCACAATGGTGATATAAGTGTTGATTATCGTCCGTTAGTGAAAGAATTAGTACAGTCTATACTGGTCAATAATATCAACCAGGAAGATCTTAGCCGACGTTTTCACTCAACCATTGTGCATATTATAGCAACAGTGTGCTCTCTCCTTTCTGAACGTTATGGAACTGACCAGATTGTATTGAGCGGAGGCGTTTTTTGTAATGAATTCTTGCTGGTTAACACTCTTGATGAACTTGAATCAAGAGGTTTCAAGCCATATTGCCATAAGCTGGTACCTGGTAATGATGGATGCATATCGCTGGGACAGGTCGTCGTAGCAGCGAACGGTATGAATATATAGATATTTATTATCATTGAAGGAGAATAGAGTGAATAAAAACGGAGAAAATTTTTCAGCTGTTTTATTTGATATGGACGGAGTGCTGATTGATTCCCGGACGGTTATTGAAAATGGATGGCGTGAAGCGGCTCTGATGTATGAACGTCATCTCACCGACGAAGATATACAGAAGCATATTCACGGACATCCTGGCCCCTATACCATCCGGACATTATTTGGCGATCTCCCGGAATCCGACCAGCAAAAAGTTCAGGCACATATTATTCATGTAGAGAATACGACGGACTGTGAACTTATACCAGGCGTTGCCAGCCTCATTGCTTCTTTGGGAGAGGCGGGTATTTCTGTTGGTATTGTCACCAGCGGGTGGCGGCAAAAAATTAACAGAGTCATAGAGTTACTTCATGCAGAGCCTTACATATCCGTTATTGTAGAACGTGATGATGTTACCCGTGGCAAACCTCACCCTGATCCCTATCTTCTTGCTACACAACGTCTGGGTATTCCTGCAAATCAGGCAGTCGTCTTCGAGGATGCTAAAAGCGGCGTTGCATCGGCAGTCGCAGCGGGGTGTTATTGCGTTGGCGTAGGCGATGAAGATCTCATGCCATTAGGTGCAAAAGTCATTATTCCTGATTTTCAAAATGTACAATTAATCAGAAACAGTGAAGATAGCTATATGCTTAAATTATGCACTGGCCACTCTATTTTATTAAATAGTAATTAATCATGATAGTAATAAACGGCTAACACAGCAGGAGTAATGTTCATGGAACGGCTACAAAAATCCCGATGGGCCGTTACTGTACTGTTTTTTGTCAACGGATTTATACAAGGAGGATGGGCTGTGCAGATAGCACAGCTTGCCCCTCGTTTTGGCGCCGATGATATAACCATTGGTCGACTTATTTTGACATTCGGTTTGGGGGCTTTATTTATGATGCCTCTGTCCGGTATGTTAATCTCAAGGTTTGGCTCACAAAAAGTTGTTCGATTATTTTCCGTGTTAGCATCTGTTTCGTTAATACCCGTAGGCATTGTAAAAAATATTTCTTCATTAGTATTCTTTTTATTTCTCTTAGGTGCGATGATTGGTTCGATGAATGTAGCCATGAATGCAAATGCCGTAATCGTTGAAAGAAAATTAGCTAACGCAATACTGTCAATGTGCCACTGTTCATGGAGCATTGGTTTATTTGCATCGGGTTTTATAGGTGGTTATGCAGTTAAAAACTATGGATACCTTGGTCATATTTTTATAATTTCTGGGATCGTTTTTTTTCTGGTTTTGACAGCACTTCATTTTATCACCAATGATCATCCACAAGAGAATCAGAAAAATAAGTCATCATCGAGTTTACCCCGCCAGGCTAAAATCTATATTATAGGAATAATGGCTCTTCTGGGAATGATACCAGAGTGTGCAGTTGTCGACTGGTCATCACGTTATCTAATTAAAAACCTTAATGCTAATATCGAAATAGCCAGCCTTGCTTTTGCTTTTTTTGCATGCACCATGTCAATGGTTCGATTCGTTGGTGATGTTATACGTGATCGTTATGGGCCGGTGAAAACTCTTCGTGTATCCAGTATTCTGGCAGCAGCCGGTATGCTAACAGCAGCCCTGTCACCGTCGCCGTGGCAGGCAATTCTGGCTTTTTCTCTGGCTGGCGGTGGTATTGCCAATATTGTTCCTGTCATCTTTTCATCCGCAGGCCATCAGCCCGGAATTGCTGTAGGTACTGGAATAAGTATTGTTACAAGCATCGGTTATTTAGGTACATTAATGGCGCCAGCACCAATAGGCTTTTTTGCACAACAATTCGGTTTTTCAATGATATATACAGCAATGGCTTTTATACTTGTTATGAATGCTGTGCTTGCACCATTATTACGTAATAATAATAACAAATATTAAAAACTTTCGTTGACGATAAAGAGTTAGACCTCTCGAGGCCTTTCTGGCCATTGTTCAGGATACAGATCTTCTTCTTTAACTTTTTGAATAATCAAAAGAGACGAGTGATTTGTCCGCATTAATCATGGAAATTTCCTGGTGTTGTTTATAAAAATCCTTATTTTATATCGCTAACAATTTTATTAATCGCTCATTCCGTTTGTTAAATCATTTTCACTTTAACCAGTTGAAATTTGTATAATAACTATCGTTTTCTGATCCCGAATGTGTATTTATTTGAGTATGAAAATGTTGATTTTTATCACTGAATGATATTTTAACCAAAAGTTCAATATTTCTTATTTACAAAATTAATGGGACGTATAGACTCTTAACCTAAACCAAATGCGTTGCGCGTGGTATTGCTCTCGTCGGTTTTATTAAATGGATAAATTTCATCAGGATGAGCTATTATGGATAATAGATACAATTGTTGTTATTCAGAAGAGAGCGTTGAAAAATCTAAAATAGCGCTACAGAATGTACACTATCACGCCGGTCAAAATCCCTTTAACAAAACCCTGGTTGCAGGTGCTATCTTTCTGGCGTTTAATACCGCTCATGCCGCAGATTCTTGTGATTATGTCAGTACCAGACCTGAAACGAGCTGTGTCTATGCTGATAACAAAATAAATATCCATATTCATACTGACATAAATAATCCTACTGGTACCCCAGCCTATCAATACGAAACTGATTATATGACTACGGATAAATCAGTTATCCATTTAGATGCTGGCACAACAATTCATTCGGACGCTACGGGTATAGAGGCATTAGGTCGTAGCAACACCGAAATTGAAGTGAGCACCTCTGGCAATATTTATACCGGAAACACCGCTGATGTTGATGTACAGGAACCTCAGGCCCCCATCTCCGGGCCTTCCGGCGGTATAATCTTTGATATAACCAACGTTCGTGGAACCCAACATGCCAGCGTTTATCTGGCGGGGGCATCCGGCGGTCTATTAGCGTTGGGGGCCGTGACGCAATATTCCGATAGTCAAATTGTTAACCAGAGTGCCAGTAAAGATACCGCCGCAATATATTCTCAGGCGCTGGAATCTCGGGTGACAACCTCAGGCGTTATTCGCTCTCAAGTTGGAGATGCGATTCGTTTGCAGGATACCGGCCCTGAATATTCCTATAGTAGCGGCGGCTACATTATTCTCGATCCTCAGAGTGTGTTTGATGTTCACTTACAGGAAGGTAGCGTGGTGGATGGCGGCTCTGAAGGCGCGGGTATAAAAACCATCGGTGGCACTACCTCCAGTATCACGATTGATGAGGGTGCAATGCTGGGCGCATTGTCTGATGTCGCGATTAGCGCAACTGGCTATGATTATTACGACCTCAACTATACGAACAATCCGTCGGGTATTAATACATACCAATACACCGGGGCGGCTACCACCATCACTAATGCCGGAACGATGACTGGTGTTATTCAATTGACCAGCGGTCAGGATAAGATCGTGAATGATACAACGGGCGTCTGGAATATTCGTCAGTGGTCAGATTCCGATCGTGATGGTATCAGGGATACGGTTGCTGCTGTAGCAACCAGTGATTTTGGTGGTGGAACAGCAGAGTTAAATAACCTCGGTCAAATTATACTGACCGCTAATGCCGATGGCAGCGCAAACAGCGCACTACTGCAAAATTTGCCCACTTTTAAAAACCAGGGCCGTTTAATTCTCGCTAATAACGTCGTAGGTGATCGTTTTACTATCGACGGTGATTATGTGGGTAATAATGGCACTGTTGAGCTGGATACTTACCTGGGGGATGATAGTTCTCCTACAGACAGAGTCATCATTAATGGTTCAACCTCCGGACAAAGTTATCTGCTGATTAATAATTCTGGCGGAACAGGGGCTAAAACCAGTGAAGGGATCAAAGTTATTGACGTTAACGGTGATTCCGCCGGTGAGTTTATTCAGCAAGGTCGTGTCGTTGGCGGTGCATATGAATACTATTTGCATAAAAATAGCGTGAATAACCAGGATGGTGACTGGTATCTGCGTTCACAGCTTCCGATTGTCATACCTGAAGATCCGGTTATACCGAACCCGGAACCTGATCCTGACCCCGAGCCTACGCCAACTCCAGAACCGAAGCCTGAACCTGAACCTGAAAATATCAATCGCCCCGAACCGGGGAGCTATATGTTTAACCATATGGCCGCCAATAGCCTGTTCCTGATGCGCCTTCACGATCGTATGGGGGAAACCCAATATACTGATGCCCTGACCGGTGAGCAAAAGGTGACCAGTTTGTGGCTGCGCCAGGTTGGCGGTCATAACCGTTCTCGTGATAGCAGTGGCCAGTTAAAAAATCAGGGGAATCGTTACGTTTCTCAACTAGGTGGCGATATTGCACAATGGAGTAGCAATGGTTTCGACCGTTGGCATTTGGGCGTAATGGCCGGATTCGCCAGGCAAAACAGCAATACGGAATCAAAATATTCAGGATATAAATCCACAGGTTCTGTGGAGGGGTACAGTGCGGGATTATATGGCACATGGTATGCCAATGAGCATGATAAAACAGGCAGTTATGTTGATGCCTGGGCTTTATATAACTGGTTTGATAATGAAGTAAAAGGTGACCAGTTGGCGACGGAAAGCTATAAATCCCGGGGTGTTACGGCATCAATTGAAGCTGGCTATACATTCAAACTGGGGGAACGAATCTCTGACGGTGTGAAATATTATTTGCAACCTAAGGGACAACTGACCTGGATGAACGTTCGCGCCAATGACTACACTGAACATTCAAGTAGTGGTGGTTCACGAGTTTCCTTTGATGGTGATGGCAATATTCAAAGTCGTCTTGGTATTCGTACTTATGCCAACGGTCATAGTGCTATTGATAACGGTAAAGACCGTAAATTCCAGCCATTTATCGAAGCCAACTGGATCCACAATACTCATAATTTTGGTGCAACCATGAATGGCTATAAGAATAGTATTGATGGAACCAAAAATATTGGCGAAGTAAAAGTGGGACTTGAAGGCCAGTTATCTCGTCGGCTGGATCTTTGGGGTAACGTCACGCAGCAAATGGGTGACAGTGGCTATAGCGATACTCTGGTTATATTAGGAATTAAATATCGTTTCTAGTGGAGAGCCATTGTTAAATGGAAGCCTTCCGGTTTTTATTGACTGGCAGGCTATCCGTTGCATTTGATAATAGGATTTGGTATGCAACCACGCGTTTTAATTGTTACCACTGAAGCACCAGATGTGCTTTTTAGCGGTCTTGGTTTTTTTAATGAACATTTTTGGGCGGAATTAAAACGTCGGAATTATCCTTTTAAAGTGTTGTATCTGAATAATCAAAAGACAGCACATTCTCAGTTGGCTGATTATGAAATTGCGGTAGAACCGGCCTTACCCCTTGATTCATCGCTGGAGTCGCTCAGTCTTAACGTGGCCTGGAGTACAGCGCAAAAAATTCAGCCGATCCTCAATGAGTTCAAACCTGACATTATTTCGGTACATGAAAACTCGCCGCTATTGCCATTCTTTTTTGAGCTAAACCGCGTTCAGTTCACGCTGCATTCCAGCTATATCGGTATGCAACACTATCTGACCCGGACACAAAAAGGAATGCAGCATTATTGGGAACAGAGGATCGCCGTCCGGCAAAGTGGCGCGGTCGTTCTTCATAGCGGCTGGGCGCATCGTTCTGTTATTCAGCATGTTTCGGCAGATATCGTTCCTCCCCATATTTTTCCTATCGGTGTGAATTTCGCAGATTATCCGGCGGATAAAATTGCCCACCCGGAAGGAAAAGTAGTAATTAGCTTTTTTGGTCGCTTTACCGATATTGTGAAGAATTTTCTGATTTTTCGTGAGGCAATCAATACACTTCCTCCAGCCTATCGACAGCGTGTAGAAGCCCGGGTTTATGGCCCTGAAAAAATCCCTGATTATATGGAGAAAGAAGGTTTTAAAGGGTTAACCTTTGTGCAGGGGGAAGAAAAGAAACGGGCGCTGGCGGAAACTGATATCGTCGTTTTCCCAAGTATGCAGGAAAGCTACGGTATTGTTGGTCTGGAAGCATTGTTGTCGAACTGCGCATTAATCGCCACGCCAGGATTAGGTATGGATAGTTATATGCAGCCGGAATATGCTTGCGAACCAACTATCGCCGCGATCCAAAAGCGAATTATTACTTATCTTTCGGATGTCGAGCAATTACGTAAAGACCAGAAGGCGCAGATATTCCGTAATAGTGTTAATCGACCGGAGTTTACGTTAGGTAAGATGACTGAGTCATATATCGGCGTTTGGCAGGAATTGCATAAGACGTTACAGAAAGAGGCGCGAAACGTCGTTCCCGAACAGGTTTGAAGCTAACATCCTTTTTTAACCAACTCGTTTCCCACAAAACAGGCATTGCAAGCACCATGAATACATGCAGAAAATGCTGGTTGTGGGGCCGGGTGGCGATTACTGGCCATGATAATCATACCTGGATTATCTGTATTTTTTAGCGGTGGTTGTGAACGCCATAATCTGTACCCAAATGTAATGCCTGCGATAATACTTGCATAGTAGTCCAGCAGTTTGAACGATTCGACTATGACAGCAAGGCGACACGCCAGGGACAACATTCATCATCAGAGCACGTTAATAATTATCTATGCGCTAATTTCATTAAGGGGATACCTTACCTGAAAATTATGATTATAAACTAATTAGCAGCATGCTGAATATTGATTTTTATCAATATCTAAAACAAGTTAACTACCTAGATTGTTGTGCGTTAAATGTTATTAATTGAGGCGATTATGATAGAGAATGGCGTGTCTTATTTACGTTCAGTAATACTGAAAGATGGTTTTCACTTACGCTATAGGGTTGCTAACAATGATCCGAATAGCGGTACCGGACCAGAGTCAGTATCATGTTATCGTGTATATATAACCACTGATAGTGTTAACTATATTTGTTTGGATGAAGTGGCTAACAATATTAATGACATTTTTATATCGAGTGTTCCTTATACAAATTTATCATGTAATGTTTTATTTAAAATAGCTACCGTTGGTCCAGATGGAACTGAATATTTTACATCATCACCTCATCTTCCTGAATCATCGGCTGTGATGTGGACAAAAGACTATCTCCCTCAGGGAAATAAAACCAAGTACCCACCCTGGTTTAATAATCTGACAGATAATGAGAAAAATGAATTACTTAAGCAAAAATGGTTTGTAAACTGGATGCAGACGACAACTTCACTCTGGCCTAATATCACAAAAATCAAACAGGATAACCCTGATATGGATTATGATATTATCTGGCGCTCAGATTCAGATGTGTTATTCCATGGCGATGAAGAGGGAAGAAGGCCGGATGAAGTTTTTTGCTGTGGCCTGACGCCTCCTGAACCTATGGGCAGCATGAAATTACGCCCGGGTTCACATGTTGGCATCCATGAAAGTTTTAGCCGTTTGTTTGACGGGTTGCCAGCATTTGCTGAATGTGACTCTATGAAACTTACTTACTCTGTTTATGATGAAAGATATATTTATTTAACAAATGCCCCTGGTGGTATTTGTGTTGATGATACATTATATATTCCCACCTGTTCATCAGAGTCAGAAGTAGCATTTCCCGGTGGAGTTAAACAAAAATACATTATGGGGGCATTTGTTTATATGATCCCTCCTTCAGAAGATCAATATCTTCCGGTTCGCTTTGACTACAATCCAGAAAGTGATTTTAAGGAACCGACATCTGGTAATGCAAATTATATTACCGCACGTACAGATGATAATGAGTTTTCTGTTTATGATGAAACTACATCCAACTGGATCACGCTGAATGCGCCCGTATGCACAATGAAAAGTGGGAAATATAAAGTCAGATCAAAAAATATTTACACCCAGTATTTTGTAAACTTCCAACAGGTCGAAGCAACCGACGAGGTCATATTTGAAATAGACACAGAAAAAATGGCTGTAGACGGCGTCATAATATTATCAGGTCATAATTATTTTCTTTCAATTTAGTCATTTTTGACATTCAGAGAACACATCATGATCTAATGGAATCTCCTACAAACGTAGGGAGCACCATAACTTTAAAATGACTCCAATCCTATAGTCAAATCGATCATCGGTGGACTATATGGATTTGGAGTCACTCCAGACTTCAACGCACACTACTCCAAACTGTGGTTATTAACGACGACCATGTGTAACCCAGATATGAGAAACTGTCACAGTTTTCATGTTGGACAATCCCATCTGTCCCTTCCCTGACAAATAAGATATTCGGATTTTGAGTCCAGCTCCATGCAGGATAAAAAAAGGATGTTGTAACTATCATTTCCGTTAATAGTGGCAACTTTATTGCCAGACTGGAAATATTCAGAACAACAATGACAACTCAACAAACGCCAACACATTGAATAAGAACGATGATTTATCTGGCATAGCAATTGCTAACTCATTAGCGAGTCGTTTATAAAATTAAGGAAAGAGTATGTCTAATAACCGCAATTATCGATTCGATACCAAAATTGTTCACGCAGGACAACACCCGGACCCTTCTACAGGATCACTCAGCACGCCAATTTTCCAGACATCAACATTTGTCTTTGATAATGCCGAACAAGGCGCTGCACGTTTTGCACTTGAAGAACCAGGTTATATTTATACTCGCCTGGGTAACCCCACCACAGATGCCCTTGAGCAAAAAATGGCCGTCCTTGAAGACGGTGAAGCCGCGCTGGCGACCGCTTCTGGAATTTCAGCGATTACGACAGCCCTGCTGACTCTGTGTCAGCAAGGCGATCATATTGTCTCTGCCAATGCAATTTATGGTTGCACTCACGCTTTTCTTTCCCACAGCATGCCGAAATTTGGCATTACCACAAGCTTTGTAGACGCCACAAATATTGCTGAACTAAAAGCAGCAATACGACCAGAAACGAAAGTTGTCTATATCGAAACTCCAGCCAATCCGACACTGACACTGGTCGATATTGAAATGGTAGCGGGTATCGCGCATCAGCACGGCGCGCTGTTGATTGTCGATAACACCTTTATGTCGCCTTACGGTCAACAACCATTACGTCTGGGGGCGGATATTGTTGTACATAGCGTCACTAAATACATTAACGGTCACGGCGATGTAATTGGCGGTGTTATTGTTGGTAAAAAAGATTTTATCGACCAGGCGCGTTACGTTGGACTTAAGGATATTACGGGCGGATGTATGAGTCCGTTTAACGCCTGGCTAACCTTACGTGGCGTTAAAACGCTCGGCGTCAGGATGGAACGTCACTCCAGTAACGCCATGAAAATTGCGCAGTTCCTTGAAAGCCATCCGGCAATTACCCATGTCTATTATCCTGGATTACTGGCTCATCCTCAGTACGATTTATATAAGCGACAAATGACTTTACCCGGCGGTGTCATCAGTTTCGAAATAGCCGGAGGCTTTGAATCTGGCAGACGGATGATTAACGCGGTCAATTTATGTTTGCTGGCGGTAAGCCTTGGGGATACCGAAACACTGATCCAACATCCGGCATCGATGACCCACTCTCCTGTGCCGCCAGAAGAACGATTAAAAGCAGGAATTACTGATGGAATGATTCGGCTTTCTGTAGGTCTGGAAGATCCTGACGATATTATTGAGGACCTTCAGCAGGCAATCGCCACAGCCATCGCCGGAAATTAATTTTTCAAAAGCATATAAAATATCAACACCTGCCCTCTGCTTTATTGGCAGAGGGATTGGGATGGAGGCACATTATGCAAATCAGCACGCAACAAGCGGATAATTATGTAAATATTTCTCACACACTCACCAATAAACTACCCTTTACACGCTATGACTTTGGCTGGGTTTTATTATGCATTGGCATGGCCATTGGCGCAGGTACAGTTTTAATGCCAGTGCAGATCGGCTTAAAAGGGATATGGGTTTTCATTACAGCATTTATTATTGCCTACCCTGCAACGTATATTGTGCAGGACATGTATCTTAAAACACTTTCCAAAAGTGAAACCTGCAACGATTATACTGATATTATAAGCCACTACCTGGGGAAAAACTGGGGCATTTTTTTAGGCGTTATATACTTTTTGATGATTGTCCATGGAATATTCATCTACTCTCTTTCCGTCATTTTTGACAGCGCTTCGTATATCAGACACTTTGGTTTAACCGATAGCGACTTGTCACAATCCATTATCTATAAAATCATTGTCTTTTCTGTTTTGGTTGCCATTGCCTCTCGTGGAGAAAAAATATTATTTAAAATTTCCGGGCCAATGGTAATCATCAAAGTAGGGATTATTGTTATCCTGGGTTTTATCATGATCCCACACTGGAATTTTAATAATATCAGTGCATTTCCCCCAATGAGTGATTTTTTTCGTGACGTTCTGCTGACCATCCCGTTTTGTTTTTTCTCAGCCGTCTTTATTCAGGTGTTGAATCCGATGAATATTGCCTATCGAAAAAGAGAAAGAGACCGGGTTATGGCCACCAGAATGGCTATCCGCACCCATCGAATCAGTTACATTGCGCTGATAACCATCATATTATTTTTTTCATTCTCATTCACTTTTTCCATCAGCCATGAAGAAGCGATTTCCGCATTTGAGCAGAATATTTCCGCCCTGGCGCTGGCAACGCAAGTGATACCAGGAGAAATTATTCATCTTGCTTCGACAATATTAAATATTTTTGCAGTTCTGACGGCTTTTTTTGGTATTTATCTTGGTTTTCATGAAGCATTGAAAGGAATTGTACTCAATATTTTAAGTCGGGTAATTAATGTTGAGAAAGTCAGCCCGCAGATGCTCACAACAGGAATAGGGATTTTTATTGTTGCGACACTGGTTGTCTGGGTTTCGTTTCGTGTATCCGTTCTGGTGTTTTTCCAGCTTGGTAGTCCTCTATACGGTATCGTCTCTTGTCTGATCCCTGTTTTCTTAATTTACAGTGTCCAAGCGCTAGAAAACCTACGCGGAGTCAGAAGCTGGCTTATTTTTATCTACGGTATTCTACTCTGCCTCTCACCGCTGCTGAAACTCATCGAGTAGTATTTTGGCCGCCCCCATATGTTAGATGGGGGCGTTAATAAACCACATCTTGTTGGTAACTGCGTATTTTATTCAAAACGGTCGTGTGCGAAACACCCAGTACTTTAGCAATGCTGCGTGCAGAATTATTATCATCTAACATTTTTTCGATAATTTTTCGTTCAGTCAAGCGAACTTGTTCTTTTAAAGGCTCCATATTCCCACAGTGGCTTTGCTGGTTCTCCCGGCATGGAGAATTCATCCATTTCAGTTCGTCCATTGTTACTATTCCACTGTCCGACATATGCATCAAGCGGATAATAATATTCTCCAGTTCCCTGATGTTGCCCGGCCATGTGTAATGCTGCAAAAATTCCAGACTATGTTTATCAAAAACCAATGCCCGCTTAAACTCACAACCATGCTTTTGCAGAAAATGATCAATCAATAACGTAATATCTTGTGGATGCTGGCGAAGCGGCGGGATTGTTAACGAAAGAATATTGATTCGGTAGTAGAGATCGGCACGTATCTGACGATTCAACATCATCTCTTCCAGGTTCGCATTAGTGGCTACGATAACCCGAGTATCAAAAGAAACAACCTGAGAACTGCCTATACGCCGGATACCACTATCCTGCAAAACGCGCAGTAGTTTTGCCTGCATACTTAGTGGCATTTCGCCAAACTCATCAAGAAACAGCGTTCCTTTATCCGCCATTTCAAACAATCCTTTCTTCCCTTTGCCATCGGCCCCGGTGAACGCGCCTTTCTCGTAACCAAAGAACTCGCTTTCCATCAGTTCTTCAGGGATTGTCGAACAGTTTACCGGAATAAAAGCGTGTAAACGTCGTGGCCCACAATTATGAATAGCACGCGCCAGCAACTCTTTCCCTGTTCCCGTTTCACCGCGAATCAATACGGTAAAACGACTTTCCGAAAACTTTATCGCTTTTTCTATAAGCGATTGCATTTGCGGGCTTTCACCAATCACATCAGTAAAATATTCGCTCGGTTTTACTGATCTATGAGAGGTGATTCCACTATCGGTACTAAAATGCTCAATATTAATAATGTCTGGATGATGACTTAACCGTGTCACCACACTATTGATATCCCCTGTATGACGACACATTGATTTAATAAGAATGCGTCCGGCTGTCACTTTCATTGAAATAATATTAAATTTATAAAATGAAAATTCTTTTAAAACGTCTTCTATCATTGAAATACGGTCAATGGTTTTTATATTCCAGCGTATCGTAAACACATAAGCTCCATTGCATTTTTTGAACACATCGACAGGCATTTTACTGCAAGGAGGAGGATGTTCTGCCAAAGGCATCACAGAGTTGAGGAAAATCTCAATGAAGAACAACGTTAAGGGAATATGTGTCGCGTAGCATCGGAAACTGGAAATAGAAAATATGATAGATAAACTATTGAGAATAGATGATATTGTTAATGCCCATGACTCCGATGGACATTAACCAACGCTGGTACAGCTCATTTGCTGCCCAGGGAATGCAGTATAACCAATGCTAATTAGCGTTTTACCGCGTCAAAAGACGTATACATCTGACTAACTTTTGAACCTTGATGCAAAGATGACATATTTTGCTTGAGCGTTTCGAGCCTGATATTGACTTTACGGATCAACTCCTCTGTACCGTTCATAAGCTCACGAACCAGACTTTTGATGCGTTCACGCTCAATTTCTGACAGCGTTAATCCACTGGTGCCCGTCATTAAGTCTTCCGCTTTCGCCAGAAATATATCCAGCAGCGCTAAAAAGGCATCCCATTTTTCTTCACGCACCATCGTTAACATCGACTGGTTCATGTCGAACAAATTATCATAATGTGAAATCAAATTAACCACGTCTCCCCCGGGTTTGCTGTGGGTCAATTTCTTCCCAGGTTTCTGCAAGCCGCATTAATAGTTGATCGACATGCTTCAGTAATTCAGGGTCGTTCGTTCGGTTAGCCTGAAACAATGTCCGTGACATATACTCATAAAGTTGTTCGAGTTCGCCTGCAATATGCAGACCTTTCTCATGATCAAGCGATGCCCGCAAACCATTATCAATAATATTGATTGCTTTAGAGATCATCTCCCCGCGGCGAGGAATATTACCCTGTTCAAAATAGATAATTGCTTTCTGGATTGCGCTATGAATTCCATCAAACAGCATAGAAATAAGCTGATGTGGGGTTGCTCCTGCCAGTTTGCTCTGTAGCGAAACTTGTTTGTAGGCTTCTGCGCCCTGTGAAGTGTACATATCAGACTCCTGCGGGGCTGGCGGAGTCACGCTCCGTCAGCCTTTACTCTTATTAAATCGTTGATAAAAGAGAGGTTAATTGCGAGTTCATGCTGTTCATTTTTGACATCGCGGTATCCAGATTCTGGAACTGGATGCGATAACGCTCAACCTGAGCATCGATCAGTTTCTGGGTCTTATCAATTTGCTGCTGAACCACCTTGCTTTGTGAATCAAGGCCGTCAGTGGTGGTCTTGATAAGCCCGGTTTTATCATCGCTACCAGTACCAATATAGCTACTGATGATATTCCCCAACGTAGTCGCCATGCCTTCATTACTGCCATGACCCATAAACATATTGGCGATCTGATCCGGATCATCGGCAATCGCGTTGTCCAGCTTGTCCTCATCCAGTGTCATCTGACCGGTTGCGGCATCAATTTTGATGCCCAGATCGGCTAATGAACCATAATCAGCGCCAGAATCACCATAAACGCCGTTTACCGTAGAGCGAATTTGACTGACCATTCCGCGCAGCGTGGAATCGCCCATCAGCGCCCCGCTCTTGGAACTGGGCGTTGCGACATCATCATCACTCAGACCGGAGGTATCATTCTTGACGTACTTACTGAATGTAGTTGTTGCTGACAGCAGTGCATTGTATTGCTTAACAAAATCCTGAAGGTGAGTTTTAATAGCAGACGTATCAGCCGTTAATGTCAACTGCTCAGATTGTAATTTGGTCGGATCATTTTTATCTGCTTCAGAAACGGCATTCAGGTTCAGCGTCACACCGTCAATGATGTCAGTAATGTTGTTACTGGAACGAATAAAATCAGTACCATCAACAGACAATTTGGCATCTTTAGCATCCGAAACCGAAATCATCTTGTCAGCAGCACCAGGATCGCCCGCAACACCATTTGGATGCTGACCGCCCGCTGACGTGTCCAAGATGTCCGCAAGATTCTGATCGCCGTCGACCTTAACGCTCATTTCACCGTCGCTGCCGGTTGTTTTAGAACTCAGAACCAGTTGATAACCGTTGCCTGTAGGCTGAACGCTGGCACTAACATCACCATTTTGCTTGTTGATAGCCTTGGCGATGCTGTTTAACGACGTTTCATCGTCTTTAAGTTCAACTTCGGTGGTTTTTCCGTCTTTTTGCGTGATGGTGATCTTTCTGGTGCCGCTGCCAGTTGTACTCCCCAGGGTGGTGTCAGCACTGGTCTGGAGTGCCGTTTTCAGTTTATGGGCAGATGCCAGTTGTTCCACAGTAATTTCATGAGTATCCGCCAGCGCACCCGTGCTCGCCGTCGCAGTAAAGGCTTTGTTGCTACTCACTTTCAGGGTATTGAATGCATCACCACCTAATGATTTCACCGATTTTTGCAGCGTAGACAATAGGTTGGAGATAGATCCCCAGGCTGAAATCTTCAATTTATAGCTATTCTGAAGACTGGTATAGGGCGTCAGGCGCTGCTGTTCGCTGGCTTTAAGTTGCTCCAGCATTGATGCGGTATCGATCCCTGAACCGATTCCCAGTGATGATATACCCATGTTGTTTCTCCTGAGGGGTTGTGATTTTTAAGAATCTCTTCCCTATATCGGCATAAAAACAGACTGGATAAATATTTAACTTTTTTTCAACAATCCGAAGAATGAAATTATTCGCTTTCTTTAATTTGTCCTCTTACATTTCCGCCCTATTTTTACTTTTTTTATCTCATTCGCTTTAGCCACTTTATTTCCACGCCGATATCTGTGGTATGCGGAGTTACAACGCATATTCAGTTTAAATTCTATTCCGGGCGGATCGCACCGCCAGG
>NZ_VATL01000029.1:0-107157 GCF_005781065.1 Escherichia sp. E1130 | reverse complement strand
CGGGCAATAGCGGCTTCAACAGCAGCTTTACGCGGGTCAACCTGTTCCTGCGGCTCTTCGTTAGCAGGCTGTTGCTCCTGCTTGCGTGCTTTGGCGCGAGCAATTGCGGCTTCAACTGCCGCTTTCCGCGGATCGGCAACGGTTGCGGCTTCGTTAGTCTGTTGCAATTCAGCCTGTTTCGCTCTGGCTTGCGCTTTACGCGCTTCCCGTGCCGCAATAATCGCGCTGTTATCCGGGCGTTCGCCTGCTTTTATCACAATAGGCTGTGTGGCCTGGGCCTGTTTTTCTTTTACGCGTGCCAGTGCGGCAGCAATCGCATCTTTGTCTTTGGCCGCAGGTTGAACCGCCGCGTTCTTGTGGCGTTCAAGACGTGCGGCTTTTTCACGTTCCAGACGTGCCTGACGAGCTTCAAAGCGCGCTTTTGCTTCGGCTGCGCGTTTTTCTTCCTGACGAATGGCGGCAATCTCGGCTTTTTCCTGACGGAAATATTGCACAAGAGGGATATTGCTTGGGCAAACCCACGCACAGGCCCCGCATTCAATACAATCGGCAATGTTATGTGTAGTGGCTTTATCGTGCTGCTGGCCTTTGCTGAACCAGTACAACTGTTGCGGCAGGAGATCTGCAGGGCAGGCATCAGCACAGGCGCTACAACGGATGCAGCTTTGTTCTTCCTGTGGTTCGCCAAGTTCATTGGCAGACGGTGCCAGTAAACAGTTGGTGATTTTTACGACCGGAACATCCAGCCACGGCAAGGTAAAGCCCATTAGCGGGCCGCCCATAATCACCATTTGATCGGCAGAAGGGCAGAATCCTGCATCGTTCAATAAATGACGAACCGGCGTACCCAGTCGTGCCCAGACGTTGCCGGGGCGTGCAATTGCTTCGCCAGTCAGCGTCACGACACGCTCGGTAATCGGCTCGCCATCAATAACGGCTCGTTTCACTGCGTAAGCCGTGCCGACGTTTTGCATTAACACGCCGATATCTGATGAACGACCGCCGTGTGGAACCTGCTTTCCGGTCAGGATGTAGGTTAACTGTTTGGCGCCGCCAGAGGGATATTTGGTCGGAATAACTCGCAGAGAAATATCGTGAGAATCCGCCAACACTGCACGCAGCATGGAAATTGCCTGCGGTTTGTTATCTTCAATTCCGATCAGAATTTCGCGTGGCTGTAGAATATGCCCAAGAATGCGAATACCTTCTACGACCTGGGCGGCGCAATCCTGCATCAAACGGTCATCGGCGGTAATGTATGGCTCGCATTCTGCGGCATTAATGATCAACGTTTCGATTTTATCGCCGCCGCCCTGCAATTTAACGCCAGTAGGGAAGCCAGCACCACCCAGTCCGGCGACGCCAAATTGATGAATGCGTTCGATTAATTCTTCCCGAGTGCGTGAGCGGTAATCGGTCCAACCGTCACGTGGGATCCAGCAATCTTCCCCATCGGCGTCAATAATCACGCTTAATTCAGCCAATGCCGATGGATGGGCAGTAGAGTGGGGCGCAACAGCCGTAACGGTGCCAGACGTTGGTGCGTGAACCGGTAGCATTTTGCCGCGTCCACGGGTGAGTGGCTGTCCGCGCAGTACCTTATCACCAACGTTAACGCACAGCTCGCCTTCAGCACCAATATGCTGTTTCAGTGGAATAACAAATCGCTGCGCCAGTGGAACCTGGCGTAGGGGAGTACCGTTGGACTGAGTTTTCATCTCCGGTGGATGAATACCGCCATCGAAGTCCCAGATTTTATTTTTTTTGAAAGCAGAGAATAACTTAAGCATGGTGTTCCACGGGAATGATGCGCACGGGAATGGTGTTCAGATCCCATTTCCAGCTGTCTGGCGTTTCTGCAACCGGTTGTAAGGAGATGCAATGCGTTGGGCATGGGTCTACACACAGATTACAACCTGTGCACAGATCGCTCATGACGGTATGCATTGCTCGGGTAGCGCCGACAATGGCGTCCACCGGACACGCCTGAATACACTTAGTGCAGCCGATACAGTTATTTTCATCGATAACCGCTACCATACGCGCAGGCGTCAACTCTTGCGCTTCGCCATCCAGCGGCTGTGGTTCGACGTTGAGCAACTCGGCAATTTTCAGCATTACAGCTTCGCCACCAGGGGCGCAGCGGTTGATTTTTTCACCGTTGCAACTGATAGCCTCCGCATACGGGCGACAGCCAGGATAACCGCATTGACCACACTGGCTCTGCGGTAAAATTTCGTCAATTTTCTCAACGACCGGATCGTCTTCCACCGCAAAACGGCGGGAGGCATAACCCAGAATGGCGCCAAACGCCAGGCCCAGCAGGCTGATGGCGGCAACGGCAATCCAGATAGCATTCATTACAACTTCACCAAACCACTAAAGCCCATAAAGGCCAGAGACATAAGACCTGCGGTAATCAGCGCAATGGCATTACCACGAAAAGGTGCCGGGACATCAGCCACAGCCAGGCGCTCGCGGATGGCTGCGAAAAGCACCATCACCAACGAGAAGCCGACAGCTGCTGAAAAACCGTACAGCGCCGACTGCAAGAAATTATGCCCGAGATTAATATTCAGCAACGCGACACCAAGCACCGCACAGTTGGTGGTAATAAGCGGCAGAAAAATCCCCAGCAGACGATAAAGCACCGGGCTGGTTTTACGCACCACCATCTCGGTGAACTGCACCACTACAGCGATCACTAAAATAAACGCTAACGTGCGCAGGTAAATCAGGTTGAGTGGAATCAAGATCCACGTGTCGATAAGCCAGGCGCAGATTGACGCCAGCGTCATCACAAATGTTGTTGCCAGCCCCATCCCCATTGCAGTTTCCAGCTTTTTGGAAACGCCCATAAACGGACAGAGGCCCAGAAACTTAACCAGTACAAAGTTATTGACCAGTACAGTTCCGACAAACAGTAACAGGTAGTCAGTCATTTTTCGGCCTGAAATAAAAAAGCCGCCTATTATCCGTTAATCCAGAGCAGGCGACAACAGGTTAACTGTAAGGTTATTACGGATTCACAAACGTCGCTTTGACCCGCAACGAGCGTTTGAAATAGGGGACTATCAATGCGGTTGCCAGCAAAGTGAACAACAACTGGCGCACGGCTACGCCATCTGCAACTGGCGAAAAAGCGAAGGCTTTAACAGCCAGTAATACGGAGATCAGTAGCCAGATAATATAGTGCTTAGGAACACAACGCCGACGTTTAAAGAAAGCGATGGTCAACCACAAAGTGTAATACCACATGGCGATGGCGGTAATAAAAGAAACGCCCCATAAGATTTGCGTTGTCAGTGCTTGTTCGCCGATCGTTTTATATGTTTGAGGAGAAGATAACGCTGCGGTATACAGTAACAGCGTCAGCGTCGTACTCAATAGAGCGACTAACAGCCAGGCCAAAGGGCCAAGCAACCAGCCTCCAATACGTTGTGGCGTTGTGGTGGTCATAGGTTCTCCAGAATAGCGACAGCAAACAGGCAAATCTAATTTTAGGGGCGTTATTATAAGGTTTTTATTATCAATCGCTACTTTCTTTATTGGACATAATGCCAGACGGACTTCGGCACCTGGCCCAGGTCAAACAAACGCCCGCCAGACACCAGCTCTGCGCGGCGGTGATCGGCGGCGCGATACATGTTGATAAGGTCCTGATCGTCCGTCAGTGTGTAATTAAGATGATCGTAGAGTTTTTCCAGGCTTTCGAGTGAACTGATTTTGCGAAATTTTAATAAGTAGTCCTGAACAGTCATAAAAGGCCTATAAAATAATTAATACCAAAGTGGTAGGTATTATATGTAATGATAAAACTTCACCAAAAGTGAACGCTTATTTAATAACAATAATAAGAATGTGCTGATGGTAAATATTCAGGGATGAAATACTGTCATGAAAAGAGTAACGCGCTTTACTATCCCTGCCAATCGCCGACAACACACCACAAGATAATAAATTCCTGGTTTAATACCCGACAAGTTAAAACATGCATCCGGACGGGCTGCATGCTGTTCTGCAAGTGCAGGTATTACTTATGTTGTACTGGTGTACTCTGTTCTGGCGGCTGGTAGTTGTCAATGTGACTCGCCACGCCAAGGAGAATGACAGAAACGACAAGAACGATCCAACCTGTTAATTCAATAAGACGATTCATTACTGCCCACATCTATGTTGAGTGATCCATTAACTTCAGGGGGTAAATGTTACTTAGCAATAATTGCCCCAGCAAGATTTTTGCTGAGGTTTTTGCGATATTTAGCTTTTATCATTAGAAAATTCGCCATTTCTTTGACTTAAGTTAAATAACATCCCTTATTGCGGGCTGGTTATTAAACTGTTGAGAGAGGGTAAAGGATAGTGTCAAATAGCGATCGTACTTCTCTGAGAGGCAATGACATGAGCGACAACATCCGTGTTGGGTTGATTGGGTATGGTTATGCGAGCAAAACCTTCCATGCGCCCCTGATTGCGGGCACGCCCGGACTAGAACTGGCAGTAATTTCCAGCAGTGACGAAACAAAAGTAAAAGCCGACTGGCCAACAGTGACGGTTGTCTCTGAACCAAAGCATCTTTTTAATGATCCCAACATAGACTTGATTGTCATTCCCACACCAAATGATACCCATTTCCCGTTAGCCAAAGCGGCGCTTGAAGCGGGTAAACATGTGGTCGTCGACAAGCCTTTTACCGTGACACTGTCACAAGCTCGAGAACTGGATGCGTTAGCAAAAAGTCTGGGTCGCGTATTGTCGGTGTTTCATAATCGTCGCTGGGATAGCGATTTTTTGACACTAAAAGGTTTGCTCGCGGAAGGCTCGCTGGGTGAAGTTGCGTACTTTGAGTCTCATTTTGACCGCTTTCGGCCGCAGGTGCGCGATCGCTGGCGTGAACAGGGCGGCCCTGGCAGCGGTATCTGGTACGATTTGGCACCGCATTTGCTCGATCAAGCTATTACGCTTTTTGGCTTACCCGTCAGTATGACGGTGGATTTAGCACAGTTGCGCCCAGGGGCGCAGTCGACTGATTATTTCCACGCCATTTTGTCCTACCCACAGCGGCGGGTCATTTTACACGGCACCATGTTGGCGGCAGCTGAGTCAGCACGTTATATCGTGCATGGCTCCCGTGGCAGCTATGTTAAATACGGCCTCGATCCGCAGGAAGAGCGGTTGAAAAATGGTGAGCGTCTGCCGCAGGAAGACTGGGGCTACGATATGCGTGACGGTGTACTAACCCGTGTTGAAGGCGAGGAACGTGTTGAAGAAACGCTGTTGACCGTGCCGGGGAATTATCCGGCTTACTATGCTGCCATTCGTGATGCGTTGAATGGCGACGGTGAAAACCCGGTGCCAGCAAGTCAGGCCATTCAGGTAATGGAGTTGATTGAGCTGGGCATCGAGTCCGCCAAACATCGCTCGACTTTGTGCCTTGCTTGAAAAGGGGATGGTGCAATTAGCACCATCCATTTTTGTTACTTCGCTGCGACTGTTTCTCGCAGTGCGCGTTTTTCCTCTGCGCTGAGGAAAGCCATTTCCAGACCATTAATCTGCGCCTGGCGGATTTGCTCGCGAGATAAACCTGCAGCGGGCGCGGCAACGGTATATTCGTGAATGATATCGACGCCCTGAACACCCGGGTCGTCGGTGTTAATACTGGCGCAGATACCATGCTCAAGGAACGTTTTCAGCGGATGTGCCGCCAGAGATGCCACGGTACTGGTCTGAATATTGGAGGTCAGGCAGGATTCTATGCCAATTTGTTGCTCGGCGAGGAAATCCATCAGCGCCCGATCTTCAATGGCTTTTACGCCATGCCCAATGCGTTCAGCTCCCAGCTCACGAATGGCTTGCCAGATACTTTCTGCCCCGGCAGCTTCGCCTGCATGGACGGTAATATGCCAGCCTGCATCACGCGCGTGGTTGAAGTGAGAGAGGAACAAACTCCCCGGAAAACCAAGTTCATCACCGGCTAAATCCAGTGCGGTAATCTGATCACGGTGGGCTAAAAATGCCTCCAGCTCTTGCTGGCAGGCAGCTTCGCCAAAGGTCCGGCTCATAATGCCGATAAGTTTCGCCTGCACACCAAAGGTGCGGCAACCGTCACGTACGCCGTCAATAACGGCTTCGACAACGCCCGCAACAGGCAACTGATGCGTCATTGCCATATAACCTGGCGAAAAACGCAGTTCGACATAGTGCAGGCCGTTTCGGGCAGCATCTTCAATATTTTCAAACGCCACGCGACGGCATGCGTCGAGCGAGGCGAGAACTTTAACGCCCCAATCAAGCTTAGTCAGAAAACTCACCAGATCGGGTTCGTTGGCAATGACCTGAACGTGTGGAATTAGCGTTTCCAGGGATTGTGCAGGTAGCGAGATATTATACTGGCGGCCAAGTTCAAGGATGGTCTGGGGACGAATGTTGCCATCAAGGTGGCGATGGATATCAGTTAATGGCAGGGTGGTATCAATCATGGTCGCACTCTTTTTCTGGATATAAAAGTGCGCACCATTATAAAAACAAAGCAGGGTAAAAATCTACGATTGCGCAACGATTATTTGCGTTGCGCAATCGCAATTAGCGTACAGCTCGGATGGCGTTAATTAATCCAGCGACACCTTTTTCCAGTTTAGAACGTGGGCATCCGGCATTGAGCCGAACAAAGCCACGGCCTTCTTCACCGTAGGTATACCCTGGCATGATTGCCACTTTTTCTTGTTCAATCAGGGCTTTTTGCAACGCGTTGTCATCAATGTTCAACGGACGTAAATCAAGCCATGCGAGATAAGTGGATTGGGGAATCTGCCAGTTGAGTTCAGGGAACGCGGCGTTCATCGTCTCTGCGATATACGTCAGGTTATCTTTCAGATAAACGCGTAAGGCATCAAGCCATGGCGCGCCTTGCTGATAGGCGGCGATATGGGCGGTTAACGCCAGTACCGCAGGGGAGGAAAGCCCATCACGGCTTTTCAGGGCCGATAAATACGCTTCACGGCTGTCGTTATTTTCAATAATCCCGTAAGCCCCGGTCAGAGCCGGAATATTGAAACTTTTCGAACCAGAAGTCAGTAGCGCCCAGTCGCCGCGAGCTACATTGCTCCAGGGAATATGCGGTTGCTCGCCCCATACCATATCCATATGGATTTCATCGGAGATAACGCGCACACCATAGCGTTCGCACAGGTCAGCCATTGTTTCCAGTTCATCGCAAGTCCAGACTTTACCGGTAGGATTCTGAGGGCTACACAGGAGCATAATTTTACACTCCGGTTTCGCCAACACGGCTTCCAGTTTACCCATATCGCAAAACCAACCATCAACCCGCTTCTCTAAAGCAACGGGCATCACGGTGCGCTGATTACCTTCAATGGCTTTGTAAAATGCGTCGTAGGCCGGGGTATGGATCACCACACCTTCACCGACAGCGGACCACTGACGAATCAGCTCCGACACCATATAGATAACGGAAGGGCCATATACCACCGACTGCGTATCAATGGCGGTGTAATGCTGTGTGGAAAACCAGTGGGCGATAGCCGCGAGAAATTCATCGTTTTTCCAGCGACTGTAGCCAAATACGCCGTGCATCAGGCGCTGGTTCAGCGCCTCGATAATGCAGGGAGCGGTGGCAAAATCCATGTCTGAAATCGTGAACGGTAACAGGTCAGCAGTGCCGAAACGGTCAGCGACATAATCCCACTGTGTGCACCATGTGCCATAACGATCCACGACCTTCGAAAAATCGAACATATCTTATCCTTATGCCTGAACAGTACGCATCAGACCGGCCATTTCATCTTTGACTGACTGAACTTGCGGCCCGATAACAACCTGCAGGTTATGTTGATTAAGTTGTACTACGCCAATTGCCCGATTGTCCTTCAGTGCCTGCACATTAACAAGGGACATATCTTTCACTGACAAACGCAGACGAGTAATGCAGTTATCGAGGCTGACAATATTATCGGCACCGCCTAAGGCTTCGAGGATTGCCGGAACGTTGTAACCTGATTTACCTGGCGTACCGGCAACGGCTTTTTCGATTGAGCTGGCAATTTCGCTATCGCGGCCAGGGGTTTTCAAATTGAAGCGGGTGATAGCGAAACGGAAGATGACGTAGTAAACAACAAACCAGATTGCCGCCACCACTGGCACCATGTACCACTTGGTTGACAGGCCATGCAGAATACCGAACACCACAAAGTCGATGATATTGCCGTCGGTATTACCGATGGTGACACCGAGCACGGACATGACGGTGAAGCCGAGGCCGGTTAACAGCGCGTGGATGACGTACAGAACTGGCGCTACGAACAGGAACAGGAATTCCAGCGGTTCGGTAGTGCCGCCAACGACACAGGCGATCAGGCCAGAAATCAGCAGACCTTTAATTTTATGGCGATTTTCCGGGCGCGCACAGTGATACATAGCTAACGCTGCACCTGGCAGACCGCCGAGGAATGCAGGCATTTTGCCCTGCGAGAGGAAACGCGTGGCGCTTTCAGAGAAACCGTGAGTGGTCGGGCAACTCAATTGCGCCTGGAAGATGGTTAGTGCGCCGCTGACGGTTTGACCGCAGACTTCCTGCGTGCCGCCTGCGTCGGTAAAGCGAATTAATGCCACCAGAATGTGATGCAGACCAAATGGTAACAGCAGACGCTCACCCGTACCAAACAGCATAGGTCCGAAATCACCCGCGCTGTTAATCATATGGCCTAATCCACTAATGCCCATGGCGAAGATCGGCCAGACCAATGGAATCACCAGACCGACAAGGCCCATCACCAGCGAGGAGATGATTGGCACGAAGCGCGTACCGCCGAAAAACGCCAACGCATCTGGCAGGCGGATATTATGGAAACGTTCATGCAGCATCCAGACGATAATACCGGCGATCACCGCACCGAGGATCCCAGTGTCGATCGACTGGATCCCAAGAATGCTTTGAATGTTATTGGCTTTCAGCACGGCAGCATCGGTGGTCGGCAGAATGCCTTTATTGGTCAACCAGAAGTTCACCGCCAGGTTCATTACCGCGTAACCAACAAAACCAGCGAACGCCGCGACGCCTTTGTTTTCGCGTGCCAGACCCAGCGGGATGGCGATACAGAACATCACTGGCAGGAAACTAAACGCGAACGAACCAACCTTACTCATCCAGGTAAAGATGGCCTGCAACACAGGGTTACCCAATGCCGGGATCAGTGTGATGACATCGTGGCTACTAAGGGAACTGCCAATCCCCAACATAATGCCGCAGAACGACAGTAATGCGACAGGCAACATAAAGGTTTTGCCTAGCTGCTGGAAGAATTCCCACAGTGTGACTTTTGGTGCTGCTTTCGCCGTCATAAAACGACTCCTCGTAGAGAACAATCTGGATTCAGTAAATTGCGCGAGAAGATAAAACGTTTTATCAAATTTTAGTGAGGCATAAATCACATTACGCAACGATAATAGCGGGTATAAGATAAATAAAAGGTAAAACGTTTTATCTGTCACAAAATCAGGGAGTAGGTCATCTGCATGGCTACCGCCAAAAAAATCACCATTCATGATGTTGCGCTGGCTGCGGGCGTGTCGGTCAGTACTGTTTCGCTGGTGCTAAGTGGCAAAGGGCGAATATCTACCGCTACAGGGGAACGGGTTAACGCCGCCATTGAAGAACTGGGGTTTGTGCGCAATCGCCAGGCGTCGGCACTACGCGGCGGGCAGAGTGGTGTGGTTGGCTTAATTGTGCGTGACTTGTCTGCGCCGTTTTACGCTGAATTAACAGCCGGGCTGACGGAGGCACTGGAAGCGCAGGGGCGAATGGTTTTTTTGCTCCACGGCGGTAAAGACGGCGAGCAACTGACCCAGCGCTTTTCACTGCTACTGAACCAGGGCGTCGATGGCGTCGTCATTGCCGGTGCGGCGGGTAGCAGTGATGACCTGCGGCGCATGGCAGAAGAAAAAGGTATCCCGGTGATTTTCGCTTCCCGAGCCAGTTATCTTGATGATGTTGATACTGTTCGCCCGGATAACATGCAGGCAGCGCAGTTATTGACGGAGCATCTCATTCGCAATGGACACCAGCGTATTGCCTGGCTGGGAGGGCAAAGTTCCTCTTTAACCCGGGCGGAACGAGTGGGTGGCTATTGCGCGACACTATTAAAATTCAGCCTGCCGTTTCACAGTGATTGGGTACTGGAGTGTGCCTCGAGTCAGAAGCAAGCTGCGGAAGCCATTACGGCGCTTTTGCGTCATAACCCGACCATCAGCGCCGTGGTTTGTTACAACGAAACCATTGCAATGGGGGCATGGTTTGGCTTGCTGAAAGCTGGACGACAAAGTGGCGAAAGTGGCGTCGATCGTTACTTTGAACAACAGGTTTCACTGGCGGCATTTACCGATGCGACGTCAACTGCACTTGATGATATACCCGTTACCTGGGCCAGCACGCCTGCGCGGGAACTTGGTACGACACTTGCGGATCGCATGATGCAAAAAATCACCCATGAAGAGACGCATTCACGTAATCTTATTATTCCCGCCCGGCTCATTGCGGCGAAATAATCCTCTCTTTATCTGCTATACCTGGTAGTGTCCTTTCCTCAAGGTTAATGATAAAAAATGTGGCACACAGGCGGTGCCTTTTATTTTTACTGAAGTTCACAGGAGGTTTATGTGTTTAATTCTGACAACCTGAGACTCGACGGAAAATGCGCCATCATTACAGGTGCGGGTGCAGGTATTGGTAAAGAAATCGCCATTACGTTCGCGACAGCTGGCGCATCTGTAGTGGTCAGTGATATTAACACCGATGCAGCTAATCATGTTGTAGATGAAATTCAACAGTTGGGTGGGCAGGCATTTGCCTGGCGCTGTGATATTACTTCCGAACAGGAGTTATCTGCTCTGGCAGGCTTTGCCATCAGTAAGCTGGGCAAAGTTGATATTCTGGTTAACAATGCTGGTGGTGGTGGTCCTAAACCGTTTGATATGCCAATGGCGGATTTCCGCCGCGCTTATGAACTGAATGTGTTTTCTTTTTTCCGTCTGTCACAACTCATTGCGCCTGAAATGGAAAAAAATGGCGGAGGCGTTATTTTGACCATCACATCTATGGCGGCAGAAAATAAAAATAAAAACATGACCTCCTATGCGTCATCTAAAGCGGCGGCCAGCCATCTGGTCAGGAATATGGCGTTTGACCTGGGTGAAAAAAATATTCGGGTGAATGGCATAGCGCCTGGGGCAATATTAACTGATGCCCTGAAATCCGTTATTACACCAGAAATTGAACAGAAAATGTTGCAGCACACGCCAATCAGGCGTCTGGGCCAACCGCAAGATATTGCCAACGCGGCGCTATTCCTCTGTTCACCAGCTGCCAGCTGGATAAGCGGGCAAATACTCACCGTCTCCGGCGGTGGGGTACAGGAACTTAATTAATATGCTAACAGGTCGGTAAACAACCGAGTGAGTGTTGTTTACCGACACCGCTTGTCGAGTAGGGATAAGCCTCCACCAGACAACTGGTAGCCAAATTCCGCCTGTTGGTTGACCAATTATCGTGCAAATAGTAAACGAAACGGGTGTACCTTCGCACAATTCAACTGCAATGATAGGCGCTCACCGGACAACGCGGTAAACTAGTTATTCATGCTAACTATATTGGTTTAACGATGGATAACATGCAAACTGAAGCACAACCGACACGGACCCGGATCCTCAATGCTGCCAGAGAGATTTTTTCAGAAAATGGATTTCACAGTGCCTCAATGAAAGCCATCTGTAAATCCTGCGCTATCAGTCCCGGGACGCTTTATCACCACTTCATTTCGAAAGAAGCCTTGATTCAGGCGATTATTCTCCAGGACCAGGAGAGGGCGTTGGCCCGCTTCCGGGAACCGATTGAAGGGATCCATTTCGTTGACTATATGGTCGAGTCGATAGTCTCTCTCACTCATGAAGCCTTTGGACAACGAGCGCTAGTGGTCGAAATTATGGCAGAAGGGATGCGCAATCCACAGGTTGCCACCATGCTTAAGAATAAACATCTGACCATCACGGAATGTATTGCCCAGCGCATGAGGGATGCCCAGCAAAAAGGCGAGATAAGCCCTGACATTAACACGGCAATGACCTCTCGTTTACTGCTGGATCTGACCTATGGCGTGCTGGCCGATATCGAAGCGGAAGACCTGGCGCGAGAAGCGTTATTTGCCCAGGGGCTACGTGCGATGATTGGCGGTATCTTGACCGCATCCTGATCCTCACTTTCTGCGGGCCGGTGAAGAGAGTGCCCGCGTTCAATGCCTCAACACAGCTGAACAAAAAACGTTCTCACCTGGTCGAAAAATCCCACTAAAACATTCGTCGAAACCATATGTCATGGGAATTTATCGTTTTATAAGCAATCGAACGAGCGTTCGATTGCTTATTTTGTGTCTTCTGTCAACGCTGTTTTAAAGATTAATGCGATCCATATCACGCTGTGGGTATTGCAGTTTTTGGTTTTTTGATCGCGGTGTCAGTTCTTTTTATTTCCATTTCTCTTCCATGGGTTTCTCACAGATAACTGTGTTCAACACAGAATTGGTTAACTAATCAGATTAAAGGTTGACCAGTATTTTTATCTTAATGAGGAGTCCCTTATGTTACGTCCTGTAGAAACCCCAACTCGTGAAATCAAAAAACTCGACGGCCTGTGGGCATTCAGCCTGGATCGGGAAAACTGTGGAATCTCTCAGCGTTGGTGGGAAAGCGCATTACAAGAAAGCCGGGCAATTGCTGTGCCTGGCAGTTTTAACGATCAGTTCGCCGATGCAGATATTCGTAATTATGTGGGCAACGTCTGGTATCAGCGCGAAGTCTTTATACCGAAAGGTTGGACGGGGCAGCGTATCGTCCTGCGTTTCGATGCGGTCACTCATTACGGCAAAGTGTGGGTAAATAATCAGGAAGTGATGGAGCATCAGGGCGGCTATACGCCGTTTGAAGCCGATGTCACGCCGTATGTTATTGCCGGGAAAAGTGTACGTATTACCGTTTGTGTGAACAACGAACTGAACTGGCAGACTATCCCGCCGGGAATGGTGATTACCGACGAAAACGGCAAGAAAAAGCAGTCTTACTTCCATGATTTCTTTAACTACGCCGGGATCCATCGCAGCGTAATGCTCTACACCACACCGAACACCTGGGTGGGCGATATCACCGTGGTGACGCATGTCGCGCAAGACTGTAACCACGCGTCTATTGACTGGCAGGTGGTGGCAAATGGTGATGTCAGCGTTGAACTGCGTGATGCAGATCAACAGGTTGTTGCAACTGGACAAGGCACCAGCGGGACTTTGCAAGTGGTGAATCCGCACCTCTGGCAACCGGGTGAAGGTTATCTCTATGAACTGTGCGTCACAGCCAAAAGCCAGACAGAGTGTGATATCTACCCGCTGCGCGTCGGCATCCGGTCAGTGGCAGTGAAGGGCGAACAGTTCCTGATCAACCACAAACCGTTCTACTTCACTGGTTTTGGTCGTCATGAAGATGCGGATTTACGCGGTAAAGGATTCGATAACGTGCTGATGGTGCACGATCACGCATTGATGGACTGGATTGGTGCCAACTCTTACCGTACCTCGCATTACCCTTACGCTGAAGAGATGCTCGACTGGGCTGATGAAAATGGCATTGTGGTGATTGATGAAACTGCTGCCGTCGGCTTTAACCTCTCTTTAGGCATTGGATTTGAAGCGGGTAACAAGCCAAAAGAACTCTACAGCGAAGAGGCCGTCAACGGGGAAACTCAGCAGGCGCACTTACAGGCGATTAAAGAGCTGATTGCGCGTGACAAAAACCACCCCAGCGTGGTGATGTGGAGTATTGCCAACGAACCGGATACCCGTCCGCAAGGTGCACGGGAATATTTCGCACCACTGGCGGAAGCAACGCGTAAACTCGACCCGACGCGACCGATCACCTGCGTCAATGTAATGTTCTGCGACGCTCACACCGATACCATCAGCGATCTCTTTGATGTGCTGTGCCTGAATCGTTATTACGGTTGGTATGTCCAAAGCGGCGATTTGGAAACGGCAGAGAAGGTACTGGAAAAAGAACTGCTTGCCTGGCAAGAGAAACTGCATCAGCCGATTATCATCACCGAATACGGCGTAGATACGTTAGCGGGTCTGCACTCGATGTACACCGACATGTGGAGTGAAGAGTATCAGTGTGCATGGCTGGATATGTATCACCGCGTCTTTGATCGCGTCAGCGCCGTCGTCGGTGAACAGGTATGGAACTTCGCTGATTTTGCGACCTCGCAGGGCATTATGCGCGTTGGCGGCAACAAGAAAGGGATCTTCACCCGCGACCGCAAACCGAAATCGGCGGCTTTCCTGCTGCAAAAACGCTGGACTGGCATGAATTTCGGTGAAAAACCGCAGCAGGGAGGCAAACAATGAATCAACAACTCTCCTGGCGCACCATCGTCGGCTACAGCCTCGGTGACGTCGCCAATAACTTCGCCTTCGCAATGGGGGCGCTCTTCCTGTTGAGTTACTACACCGACGTCGCAGGCGTCGGTGCCGCTGCGGCGGGCACCATGCTGTTACTGGTGCGGGTATTCGATGCCTTTGCCGACGTCCTGGCCGGGCGAGTAGTGGACAGTGTGAATACCCGCTGGGGAAAATTCCGCCCATTTTTACTCTTCGGCACAGCGCCGTTAATGATCTTCAGCGTACTGGTATTCTGGGTGCCGACCGACTGGAGCCATAGCAGCAAAGTGGTGTATGCATATTTGACCTACATGGGCCTCGGGCTTTGCTACAGCCTGGTGAATATTCCTTATGGTTCACTTGCTACCGCGATGACCCAACAACCACAATCCCGCGCCCGTCTGGGCGCGGCTCGCGGGATTGCCGCTTCATTGACCTTTGTCTGCCTGGCATTTCTGATAGGACCGAGCATTAAGAACTCCAGCCCGGAGGAGATGGTGTCGGTATACCATTTCTGGACGATTGTGCTGGCGATGGCCGGAATGGTGCTTTACTTCATCTGCTTTAAATCGACGCGCGAGAATGTGGTACGCATCGTGGCACAACCGTCATTGAAGATCAGTCTGCAAACGCTGAAACGGAATCGTCCGCTGTTTATGTTGTGCATCGGAGCGCTGTGTGTGCTGATTTCGACCTTCGCTGTTAGCGCCTCGTTGTTGTTCTATGTGCGCTATGTGTTGAATGATACCGGCTTGTTCACCGTACTGGTGCTGGTGCAAAACCTGGTCGGTACCGTGGCATCGGCACCGCTGGTGCCGGGGATGGTCGCCAGAATCGGTAAAAAGAATACCTTCCTGATTGGTGCTCTGCTGGGAACCTGTGGTTATCTGCTGTTCTTCTGGGTTTCCGTCTGGTCGCTGCCGGTGGCACTGGTCGCATTAGCCATCGCTTCAATTGGTCAGGGGATTACCATGACCGTGATGTGGGCGCTGGAAGCTGATACCGTAGAATACGGTGAATACCTGACCGGTGTGCGGATTGAAGGACTTACCTATTCGCTATTCTCATTTACGCGCAAATGTGGACAAGCAATAGGAGGATCAATTCCTGCGTTTATTTTGGGATTAAGCGGATATATTGCCAATCAGGTGCAAACACCGGAAGTTATTATGGGGATCCGCACATCAATTGCCTTAGTACCCTGCGGGTTTATGCTACTGGCATTTATAATAATCTGGTTTTATCCGCTCACGGATAAAAAATTCAAAGAAATCGTAGTTGAAATTGATAATCGCAAACAAATGCAGCAGCAATTAATCAGCGATATCACTAATTAATATCCCATAAAAATAATCAGAACATCAAAGGTGCAACTATGAGAAAAATAGTGGCCATAGCCGTTATTTCCCTTACGGCAGCCTCTGGCCTTACCACCGCTTACGCTGCACAACTGGCTGACGATGAAGCGGGACTACGCATCAGACTGAAAAATGAATTGCGCAGGGCCGACAAGCCCAGTGCTGGCACGGGAAGAGACATTTACGCATGGGTACAGGGAGGATTACTCGATTTTAATAGTGGCTATTATTCTAATATTATTGGTGTCGAAGGTGGGGCGTATTATGTTTATAAATTAGGTGCTCGTGCTGATATGAGTACCCGGTGGTATCTTGATGGTGATGAAAGTTTTGGCTTTGCCCTGGGGGCAGTTAAAATAAAACCCAGTGAAAATAGCCTGCTTAAATTAGGTCGCTTTGGAACAGATTATAGTTATGGCAGCTTACCTTATCGTATTCCGTTAATTGCTGGCAGTTCGCAACGGACATTGCCGACTGTTTCCGAAGGGGCATTAGGTTATTGGGCGTTAACGCCAAATATTGATCTGTGGGGAATGTGGCGTTCACGAGTATTTTTATGGACCGATTCAACAACCGGTATTCGTGATGAAGGGGTTTATAACAGCCAGACGGGAAAATACGATAAACATCGCGCACGTTCTTTTTTAGCCGCCAGTTGGCATGATGATACCAGTCGCTATTCTCTGGGAGCATCGGTACAGAAAGATGTTTCCAACCAGATACAAAGTATTCTCGAGAAAAGCATACCGCTCGACCCGAATTATACGTTGAAAGGGGAGTTGCTCGGCTTTTACGCGCAACTTGAAGGGTTAAGTCGTAATACCAGCCAGCCCAATGAAACGGCGTTGGTTAGTGGACAATTGACCTGGAGTGCGCCTTGGGGAAGCGTATTTGGCAGTGGCGGTTATTTGCGTCATGCGATGAATGGAGCCGTGGTGGACACCGACATTGGTTATCCCTTTTCATTAAGTCTTGATCGTAACCGCGAAGGAATGCAGTCCTGGCAATTGGGCGTCAACTATCGTTTAACCCCGCAATTTACGCTGACATTTGCACCGATTGTGACCCGCGGCTATGAATCCAGTAAACGAGACGTGCGGATTGAAGGCGCGGGCCTCTTAGGTGGCGTGAACTATCGGGTTAGCGAAGGGCCGCTACAAGGGATGAATTTCTTTCTTGCAGCCGATAAAGGACGGGAAAAGCGCAACGGCAGCGCGTTTGGCGATCGCCTGAATTACTGGGATGTGAAAATGAGCATTCAGTATGACTTTATGCTGAAGTGAGAAAAAACGCCGGAGTGAAAATTCTCCGGCGTTTTGGCCGTGAATTACTGCTGCGGAATTGCCGGTACAGCCGGAACGTTAAGAGCTGGCATCGCAAACATGCCAACAAAATCTTCTAACGACATTTTCTGTCCGTTTAACGTGATCTGACCGTTAGCATATTGCAGGCTGGTGGTGATGGTATTGTCCTGCAAGGTGGTCAGACGGAACATCTGCCCCATTGCTGACGCACCTTCAACTTGCTGTTTCGCCAGTTTTTTCGCTTGATCTTCCTGATATCCTTCCAGCTTCGCTACCTGAGTCATCAGCTCAGTTGCCATATCCACCGGAATGGTCAGTTTCGCATCCAGAGATTTAACCGAGCGGTCCACTTCCTGCGCCAGCGTTTGCGGCGCTTCTTTAGTCGTTGCCGGATCTTTCAGGAACAGCGACAGATTCAGCGCACTTTCACCCTGACTGTTTTTCCAGCTCAGTGGTGCGATAGTAATCACCGGATCGCCTTTCAACATCAGCGGCAGGGCGCTAAAGAAGGCTTCCGTCACTTTCTCCTGATAAAGTTCGGGATTGTTGGCAATTTCTGGCTGTGACAGCAGCGCCTGAGTTTGCGCGTTATATTGCTGGCTAAACTGATGCCAGGCTTCGCCATCAATTTGGCCGACTTTTAAAGTCAGCTTGCCACTGCCCAGATCCTGATTCTGAACCTTCAGGCTATTTAGCGAGTAATCCAGTTGGCTATTGATCGTTTTCCCGTCATTGACCAGATCCGATTTACCGCTGATCTCCATGCCTTCCAGCAATGCCAGCTCTTTGCCTTCCACTGAAATGGTCATTTTTTCCAGCGAGACTTTTTGATTGCCCACGCGTTCACCAAAACTTGCCAGTGAGCTGGAACCGTCAGTTTTCAGATTATTAAAGGTCAACTGCACTTTCTGGTTGTATTCGTTAACCGCATCCACCCGACCGCTTTGTGCTTCCCCTGACAGGGAGATGGCTTTGCCGTCTCTGTCTGCATTTAACTGGAACTCGCCGCCGCTAAAGGCGACTTTTTCATCCTTTTGCTCGTAATTCAGTGGCTTGAGCGAAATATCGGAACTGGAATCACCGCTGTAACCAATGCGGGAGTTAATCTCAAAAGGCGTTTCACCTTTTGCCATATCAAACAGTGGTTTGCTTACTTCATTATTAACCAGCGTGGTTTGAATTGATGCCATCGACGGAATCAGGTTCAGTTTTTTAAGCTGGGCAAGGGGGAAGGGACCATGATCAACCGATTCGTTGAAGATGACGCTCTGACCGCTTTTAATCCACGGATTTTCTTTCCCGGCAATGGGTTTCACCACCAGTTGCAACTGGCTGCTGAATACGCCGCGATGATAGTTTTGATAACTCACTTCCAGGTTGGATTCAGGAGCTGTTAGTTTGAGTTGCGCGTTCGCCTGCGCGACCATGTCTTCGAGATGGGTTTCAATCTTCTTGCCTGTGTACCATGCGCCGCCTGTCCAGACTACGCCGAGCGCAACAATGACGCCTACCGCTACCAGCGATTTATTCATAATGATTATCCATAAAATAAAATCAGGCGGACTGGCCGCCTGAAGGTGTTATAAGCCTTTAATAAGCTTAGCAAGAGATGTTAATTTTTTCAGTAAGCTCTTACAGCTTGTTGTAAACACGGGCTAAACGGCCGTGGCCTTTGACAGTCACCGGTGACTCGTTGGCGGCAATAAACGCTGATTCACCCGGTTTAAGCTGTAACTGCTGAGAACCTTTACACAGCGTTGCATCGCCCTCGACGCAGAACAAAATGACGGCACTTTGCTGGCTGATGGTGGTTTCTTCATCGCTAAGGTCATGCAGCGAGAAGGCAAAATCATCAACCGGAATCGGGAAGTCCAGCTCTGAGCCTTGTTTCACAGGCTGGGTCAACAATTGGTTAGCCGGTTTGGCTTCGAACTTCACGTTGGCAACCAGCTCTGGAATATCAATGTATTTAGGCGTCAGACCCGCACGCAGCACGTTATCGGAGTTCGCCATCACTTCCAGCGCCACGCCTTGCAGGTAAGCGTGCGGTGTTTCAGCGAACAGAAACATCGCTTCGCCAGGATTCAATTTGACCACATTCAGCAACAGCGGGGAGAACAGACCGCTGTCATCCGGGTAAAATTCAGAAATTAAACGAATCGTTTGCCACGGTTCGCCCTGCTGACTGTCGAGCGCCGATTTCAAAATCGCCAGCGCGCGGGATTTCTCTTCACCCTGCATATTTAACAGGCTGGCAAACAGTTCGCTTAAACGTTCGGCATTGGGCTGCTGCAAAAAGTGAGCAATGGCCGGATGTGCGCCCGCGACTGGCTGAAGCAGGGAGACAATGTCGGAAAACTCACGAAATGCGTTCATCGCGAGGAAAGGGGTCAGGGCGAAAACCAGCTCAGGCTTGTGATTAGGATCTTTATAATTACGCTCGGCGGCATTCATTGGAATACCGGCTGCATTTTCTTTGGCAAAACCGATTTCAGAATTGCGTTTGTTTGGATGAACCTGAATGGAGAGCGGCTGGGCTGCGCATAATACTTTGAACAGGAAAGGCAACTCGCCAAAGCGTTTGGCAACGGCATCTCCCAGCAGAGTCGCTTTATCACTCTCAATCACATCACGCAGTGAAACGATATCTCCTGCGGCATCGTGCACACGTGAACTGCTCTTTGGATGCGCGCCCATCCACAACTCGGCCATCGGCTGGCTGGACGGATTTTCCATGCCATAAAGTTCAGTCAACGCCGTTTTGCTGCCCCAGGCATAGTTTTGCACTGAGTTAATGAGTTTTTGCATGATCAATCCCTGTTTAGATGTGGAAATTAATCCCGCTATTAAAGCAAGAATCCTACGGGAAGTAACCTGGAGCCGCAAAAAGTCGTACTAGTCTCAGTTTTTGTTAAAAAAGTGTGTAGGATAATGTAACTCGCTTTTAACAGGGCAATGGAACACCCGCCCAAAGCATAACCAAACCAGGCAGTAAGTGAGAGAACAATGTCAAACAAACCCTTTCATTATCAGGCTCCTTTCCCACTCAAAAAAGATGATACCGAGTATTACCTGCTGACCAGCGAACATGTCAGCGTATCTGAATTTGAAGGACAGGAGATTTTGAAAGTTGCACCAGAAGCGTTAACTCTTCTGGCGCGTCAGGCGTTTCATGATGCGTCATTCATGCTGCGTCCGGCCCATCAACAGCAGGTAGCCGATATTTTGCGTGACCCGGAAGCCAGCGAAAACGACAAGTATGTGGCACTGCAATTCCTGCGAAACTCCGATATCGCCGCAAAAGGCGTTCTGCCAACCTGCCAGGACACCGGCACCGCGATTATCGTTGGTAAAAAAGGGCAGCGTGTATGGACCGGTGGTGGCGACGAAGCGGCGCTGGCGCGCGGTGTCTATAACACTTACATCGAAGATAACCTGCGCTACTCGCAAAACGCGCCGCTGGATATGTATAAAGAGGTGAATACCGGCACTAACTTGCCAGCGCAGATCGATCTTTATGCCGTTGATGGCGACGAGTACAAATTCCTCTGTATCGCCAAAGGTGGCGGTTCGGCAAACAAGACGTATCTCTATCAGGAAACCAAAGCGTTACTGACGCCGGGGAAACTGAAAAATTATCTGGTTGAGAAAATGCGCACACTGGGTACGGCGGCGTGTCCTCCGTATCATATTGCGTTCGTTATTGGCGGAACTTCTGCGGAAACTAACCTTAAAACGGTGAAACTGGCTTCCGCTAAATACTATGACGAACTGCCAACGGAAGGGAACGAGCACGGTCAGGCGTTCCGCGATGTGGAACTGGAAAACGAATTGCTGATTGCAGCGCAAAATCTCGGTCTGGGCGCGCAGTTTGGCGGGAAATATTTCGCCCATGACATTCGCGTTATTCGCCTGCCACGCCACGGCGCATCCTGCCCGATTGGTATGGGCGTCTCCTGTTCTGCTGACCGTAATATCAAAGCGAAGATTAACCGTCAGGGGATCTGGATCGAAAAACTGGAACATAATCCTGGCAAATACATCCCTGAAGAACTGCGTAAAGCGGGAGAAGGCGAAGCGGTACGCGTTGACCTTAACCGTCCAATGAAAGAGATCCTCGCACAGTTGTCGCAGTATCCCGTTTCTACACGCTTATCGCTTAACGGCACGATTATCGTCGGTCGTGATATCGCTCATGCCAAACTGAAAGAGCGGATGGATAACGGCGAAGGGCTGCCGCAGTATATTAAAGATCATCCAATTTACTACGCGGGTCCGGCCAAAACGCCGGAAGGTTATGCCTCCGGTTCTCTTGGCCCAACGACTGCCGGACGTATGGATTCTTACGTCGATCAACTGCAAGCGCAGGGCGGCAGCATGATCATGCTGGCGAAAGGTAACCGCAGCCAGCAGGTGACGGATGCCTGTAAAAAACATGGCGGTTTCTATCTCGGCAGTATCGGCGGCCCTGCGGCAGTGCTGGCGCAGGGGAGTATTAAGAGTCTGGAATGTGTTGAATATCCGGAACTGGGAATGGAAGCCATCTGGAAAATCGAAGTGGAAGATTTCCCAGCGTTTATCTTGGTGGATGATAAAGGAAATGACTTCTTCCAGCAGATACAACTCACGCAGTGTAGCCGCTGCGTGAAATAAGCAGCCGCCCTTCGGGGCGGCTTTTTTACATGGCACGAAATACCAAACATTTGTTATCAAATAGTAAATAATAAGTGAGCTAAAAGTTGCTTAACGTAAGCAAAGAAGAAAAAAATTAATCAGGTGAGGAGCAGGCCATGAAAACAGTACGCAGCGAAAAAGATTCGATGGGTGCGATCGATGTCCCGGCAGATAAGCTGTGGGGCGCACAAACTCAACGCTCGCTGGAGCATTTCCGCATTTCGACGGAGAAAATGCCAACCTCACTGATTCATGCGCTGGCGCTAACCAAGCGCGCAGCGGCAAAAGTTAATGAAGATTTAGGCTTGCTGTCTGAAGAGAAAGCGAGCGCCATTCGTCAGGCGGCGGATGAAGTGCTGGCGGGGCTGCATGATGATGAATTCCCACTGGCAATCTGGCAGACCGGTTCCGGCACGCAAAGCAATATGAACATGAACGAAGTGCTGGCCAATCGAGCGAGCGAACTGCTCGGCGGTGTGCGCGGGATGGAACGTAAAGTTCACCCTAACGACGATGTGAACAAAAGCCAGAGTTCCAATGATGTCTTTCCAACAGCAATGCACGTTGCGGCGATGCTGGCGCTGCGTAAGCAACTCATTCCACAACTTAAAACCCTGACACAAACTCTGAATGAGAAATCCCGCGCGTATGCTGATATCGTCAAAATTGGTCGTACCCACTTGCAGGACGCTACGCCGCTGACCTTGGGGCAGGAGATTTCCGGCTGGGTAGCAATGCTTGAGCATAATCTCAAACATATCGAATACAGCCTGCCTCACGTGGGGGAACTGGCTCTGGGCGGTACAGCTGTGGGTACTGGACTAAACACCCATCCGGAATATGCCCGTCGCGTGGCGGACGAGCTTTCGGTCATTACCTGTGCGCCGTTTGTTACTGCACCGAACAAATTTGAAGCACTGGCGACCTGTGATGCGCTGGTTCAGGCGCACGGTGCGTTAAAAGGATTGGCGGCGTCACTGATGAAAATTGCCAATGACGTCCGCTGGCTGGCTTCTGGTCCACGTTGCGGCATTGGCGAAATCTCAATCCCGGAAAACGAGCCTGGCAGTTCAATCATGCCGGGAAAAGTGAACCCAACGCAGTGTGAAGCGTTAACCATGCTTTGCTGCCAGGTGATGGGGAATGACGTGGCAATCAACATCGGCGGCGCTTCTGGTAACTTCGAACTGAACGTCTTCCGTCCGATGGTGATCCACAATTTCCTGCAATCGGTACGCTTGCTGGCAGATGGCATGGAAAGTTTTAACAAACACTGCGCGGTGGGAATAGAGCCGAATCGTGAGCGTATCAACCAATTACTCAATGAATCGCTGATGCTGGTGACCGCGCTAAACACCCATATTGGCTATGACAAAGCTGCGGAGATCGCCAAAAAAGCGCACAAAGAAGGGCTGACCTTAAAAGCTGCCGCCCTTGCGCTGGGTTATCTTAGCGAAGCCGAGTTTGATAGCTGGGTACGACCAGAACAGATGGTCGGCAGTATGAAAGCAGGGCGTTAATCTGCAACATACAGGTGCAGCCGGGGAATGATCAAACGAAGCGGCTGTGCCTGCGGTTTAAAACGATGCTGAACATTGTCGGCATCGTAATTTAACAGCTCACCAACGTCTGGCATGCCTGCGCCATTATCCCTATTAATCAGCGCGATAAGCGGTGTCGGGCAGGCGTGCTGAACTTGTTTTTGATCCCCCTTGTACCAGACACGGGCAATTGGCTGAACTTTCACCGGACGTTTGATTTTTAACTTCGCATCCTGTGGCAGGGCGGCAATATCCTGATACTCGCGTTCCAGTTTTCCCTGCCACTCCTCGCGCGTCCACGGTGCAACGCTACGTGGCGATTTCAGGCTCTTTTCCAACTGCGCCAGCACCTCATCACGATGCAAATTTTTAATGATATGTTTATTCGCCCAGCCAAAACGTAAAGTGGCGGGGTCGTGCAGAACGGTGAGCGTGCGATAAGCGTTAAGGGTAATCAGCCCCGGCAAATGACGATGTACCCATTCAAAACGCGCTGCCGTAGGCAGTTCTGACTCAACCGTGACGATATGCTCGAAAGTGGTTTTAAGTTGATTGATGCGCTGTATATGACTTGCCAGCGCCGTTTGTGAAAGATTATCGACCTGATAGCACAACACGCCAGGCAGACGAACAGCCGCCTTGCTGCTGCGATTTTCGGACTGTTGTTGAATAAACAAATGGCGGAAATGACGCAGTGCCAGCGCCTGCGCTTCTTTCCCGAGATGTTGCTTAACCTCAATGCGATTAAGCGGATTATGCTCATCCTCCTTTTTGACCTCCGGTAACGAGAACACGCGGGCAACCAGCAACTTGTGTTGTTCAAGTTCAGCGGCAAACGCTGCCAGTTCTTGTTCCATCTGGCGAAAAGTCGTATTGAGTCGGTCAACAAGATCGTAACGGGCCATAAAATTACCACTTTAGTTACAACATACTTTATTTATAGCACATTGACGACAACTTAACCACCGTGCGTTTGGTGTCAGGCAGAAGTAAATTGCGGGATGTTGTGCCACAGTGGCCAGCTGAACGAGAAGCGGGCGCCCCCCAGTTCGCTGGTGTCACAATTGACCGTGCCGCCCATTGCCAGAGCGATGGAGTGGACAATCGCCAGCCCCAGCCCACAGCCGCCAGTTGCACGGTCCCGACTAGGATCGAGGCGAACAAAGGGTTCAAAGATATGCTCGCGATTTTCTGCCGCAATTCCCGGACCATCATCTTCAACAATCAATGTTGCTCTGTTTCCTGCCAGTAGCAGGCTGGTTTCAACGGTTGAATGGCAGTAGCGCAGGGCGTTGTTGAGTAAGTTATCCAGCACGCGCTCCATTAAGCGCATATCCAGTGCCGCGTAATTACCTGGCGTGATCGTTTTTATCCGTACCGTTTTGTCGGGGGTCACGGCCTGAATATCTTGCAGATGTGTTGACAGCCACAACGGCAGGTCTGGTTCGCTAAAATGCAGTTCATTTTGCGGGCGATCGAGCCGGGCATAAGTCAGCAGTTCTTCAATTAAGGCTTCCAGTTGACTGATATCGCGATTTAAGGCCTGGGACTCGGTGGCGTTCAGGTTGTCGCTCATCTCCAGCCGATAACGCAGGCGCACTAATGGTGTTCGCAGTTCATGGGCAATGCCATCAATAAGCTGCTTTTTACTGGCAATCAACGCGTTGATATTGTCCGCCATCTGGTTAAACGCCACGCCAAGTCGTTCAAAGCTTGAACCATCATCAAAGTGAATACGCTCATTGAGATGCCCATCGCCGAATCGTTGCGCCGCCGCTTCCAGTTTTAACATGTCTTTCCAGTGCGGACGCATCCAGATAAACACCGGAAAGGCGAGGGAGATGGCAATAAAGGCGATCAGCACGATATCCAGCAAACGCATTTGATGGAGGAAATAAAGATAAGGAACGGGACCCACGGCGAGAACGTAGTGGCTGCGCGGGATACGCTGTAAAAAGGTGTACTGATCATCCAGAGCAACAATCTCTCCGCCACGCAATCGGTGCATGGCGTTATTATCGAGATGATATTTACTCAGCGGCTCGACGCGCAGATCGAAAGAGAGATTTAAATCCATCTCCTTCAACGTTTTTCCCCAGTCGTGTGGAGGGATCTCGCGTAATTCGCTACGCATCAGATACAGCGAACTGTTCATCAAATCATCCAGCGACTGTTTGCCTGCACGTTCGGCGGTAAATTTGTACACCAGGCCAACCAGTAGAGACATCACCAGAAAGCAGACAAACAGCAAAAGATAAAACTGGATAAACAGTTTTTTCATCGTTTATTCCCACGCATGAGGCGCAAAAAGATAGCCTTTGTTACGCACGGTTTTAATGCGGTAGGGTTCGGCAGCGTTATCGAGCAGTTTTTTTCGTAACCGCGAAATAGCTACATCCACGCTACGATCCAGCCCGTCATAACTGACGCCGCGTAAATTCTTCAGCAGCGCATCGCGGTCCATAATTTGTCCGGCATGGGTGGCTAGTTCCCATAACAATTCAAAATCAGCCGTCGAGAGTGAAATCTCATGGCTAGCAAGTGTCACTACGCGGTTGATGGGGTCGATAGTTAACGTACCGAAATGCAATGGTTTGTAAGGTGTCAGAGATGTTTCCTGAATACCTTTGGTCAGCGTCGCTTGTTCGTTCTGACGCAAATGTAAACGTAAACGCGCCAACAGAACAGCGGGGGGCGTTGTTTTGAGAATATAGTCGCAGGCGCCCATTTCCAGCGCCAGAATGTGGTTCATATCGCTATCGAGAGAGGTCAGCAGAACAATCGGCCCGGACCATTTTGCGCGTAAATCGCGGCAGATGGACATTCCGTCTTTGCCAGGCAGCATGATATCAAGCAGCACCAGATCCGGATTTTCCCGCAGAATTGTCTCTTCGGCATGGTCGCCGCGCGGTTCCACGGTAACCTGCATATCATGCTTTGCCAGGTACGCGGCAATCAGTGAACCAACTTCAGTGTCATCTTCCACAAATACGATAGTGTTCATATTATTCACGGCAGATATAAAAACGTCACAATACACCGCGCTGATTTTACTTACTATCAATCGTTTCTAAACAAGGTTGCATCGGGTATTCTACAGATGGTTTGTTATGGAAGTGTTAAGGTAAAACAATGGGGCTGGTAATCAAAGCCGCGCTTGGTGCGCTGGTGGTGGTGTTGATTGGTGTATTAGCAAGAACGAAAAATTACTATATCGCCGGGCTGATCCCGCTTTTTCCGACCTTTGCGCTCATCGCGCATTATATTGTTGTCAGTGAACGCGGCATTGAAGCTTTACGCGCCACAATCGTTTTCAGTATGTGGTCGATTATTCCCTATTTTGTTTATCTGGCGTCGTTGTGGTATTTCACCGGAATCATGCGCTTGCCCGCTGCTTTTGTGGGTTCTGTTGTGTGCTGGGGGTTAAGCGCATGGGGGCTAATTATTTGCTGGATGAAACTGCATTAACGCAAATGACGACCGCCATCAAGCGGGAAACTGCGTCCGGTTACAAAGCAACTGGTGAGTAAGTAATCGACAAGATCGATAACTTCTTTCTCACCAGGTGCGGTTTTCATCAGTGATTTATTCAGCGCCTGTTGGCGATATTCGGCATCATCATGCTCGTTAAACAGGATCAGCGATGGTGCAATAGAATTCACTTTCACTTCCGGTGCCAGCTTGCGGGCAAATGAACGGGTCATATTATCCAGTGCCGCTTTGCTTGCAGCATAGGCAATATGTTTGTCGCTTCCGCGCTCCACCACATAATCGGTGAAGTGAATGATATCGCTGGCGGCGTGTCCGTGACCGCGCAGTAATCTTTCCAGCGCATGGTTGAGCAGGTAAGGAGTATTAACATGGATCTGCATCATGCAGGCCAGAACATCAGTCAGTGGCATACCTGGTTTTTCTGCCATCCACGCACTGGCGTTATGCAAAATGGCACGCAGGCCGTGGGTGGTTTTTAACACTTCATCGGCAAACGCCATCACGCCGTCGTTCGTTGAAAAATCAGCCTGAATACACTGCGCACCTGCATTAACCAGTCCATCAATGGCAGGATAGTGCGTCCGATAGCTGACAATCACCGGTTGCTTTTGATTAATGAAATGCCAGGCGAGAGCGAGGCCGATACGACGGCCTCCGCCAGTGATTAATATTGGCAAGGGCTGGGTTTTCCCCATCGTTAATCTCCTTTGCAAGCAAACGATGGGACGAAAGTTATCCCACCAGCATCCAGGTAGCCGGAACTGCGGCAATTAACAGCATGCCAATCAGCACCATTTCCTGACGATTCAATACATTATCATGTGTATGCGTTTTACGCGCGTACAGGAAGACCAGTAGCCCTGGCGCATACAAAACGACGGACAACAACAGGTGCATTGGGCCTGAAGCGTATAATAACCATAAGCCATAAATGCAGGCGCCGACACCTACCGCTTTATGCAGTGGACGAGTAGCGATTTTCAACAAGAATGCGCCAACCAGGAAATAGGGCACCAGAATCATCTCTGAGGCGATGGTCAGCAACGTGTTGTAATCAGAGCCGGTCAGCCAGATCAGAACCAGACAAATTTGCACGCAGATGTTGGTCAGCCACAGCGAGGCAGACGGCGCTGCTTGTGCATTCTGGCGCGCAAAAATACGCGGGAATGCCTTATGCGTCGCTGCCAGGAAGGGGACTTCTGCCGCCATAATGGTCCAGCTTAGATACGCGCCACAAACAGAAACGATCAATCCGGCAGCGATGATAATCTCGCCCCACGGCCCCATCATTTTCACCATCAGACCGGCCATAGACGGGTTACGAATCTCAGCCAGTTCAGGACGAGCAACCACCCCCAGCGAAAGCAGGGTGACCAATAAATAAACGCCCAGTGCAGAAAGCACCGCCAGAAGCGTTGCTTTGCCAACATCATGTTTATTCCGCGCCCGTGAAGAAACAACCACCGCACCTTCCACACCAATGAATACCCACAGTGTGATCAGCATGGTGTTTTTCACCTGTTCCCATACCGGCACGCCAAGCGCAAGGCCTGTAAAGTCGAGCTTGAAGGTGTCCAGTTTGAACATCATCATCGCCAGCACAATAAACAAACCAAGCGGCAATAATTTTGCCAATGTCGCCACCAGGTTAATGCTGGCGGCGGTTTGTACGCCGCGCAGAATCAAAAAGTGAACAATCCACAATAATGCCGATGCACCGACGATCGATTGCCAGGTGTTACCATCGCCAAACAGGCGTAGTTCCGGCGTATCGGTGAAGAAACTTAATGCGGAAAAGACGATAACCAGATAAGAGACGTTGGCGATAACCGCACATAGCCAGTATCCCCACGCGGAGCAGAAGCCGATTAACTCACCAAACCCTTCCCGTGCATAGGTAAAAATACCGCCGTCAAGGTCGGGACGAATGCGTGTCAGGATCAGCATGGCAAAGGCCAGCAATAAGATGCCAGCGCCAGTAATACCCCAGCCGATGAGCAGTGCTGCCGGGCTGGCAACCGCCGCCATATTTTGCGGCAGACTGAAAACACCCGCGCCCAGCATTGAGCTTAATACCAGCGCGGTGAGTGCGCTCAGTCCCAGTTTCTTTTCCATCGATATCCAGTGTTTAAAACGTGTTCAGAAGAATAAATATTAGGGCAAAACGCATAAAAATGGTGAATGCCACTAAAGCGCGGGATTTTACGAAGAGAAGTGGCGGCATGCAATGGTTGCGGGAAAATTTGTAGCTAAAAATCTGAAAGGCGGCATAAAGCCGCCTTAATGTGATACTGAATAGTTATTTATTTATACAGGTCTGCACTGATGGTCAGGTTGTTACCACGTTCCTGCCACTGGCGGGTGATGTGGTAATACTTAGCACCTTTCTTCGCGGCACGTTTAGCAACCTGGTAGGAGACTTCGGTCATGTTGCCGTAGTTACCCGAGAACTTAATGCTATCGAACGGAACCATCATTGCTGCGGTCGCTTTGTTCAGTTCTTCTACTTTGGTGCCGTCAGGAAGCGTGACAGTGTAACGTCCGCCTTTTGAGGACTGAGTTTCAAAGAAACGACCAACTTCAGCACTTGGTGATGCAGTGGTGGCAACGCCCGGGATTTCAACTTTCTTCGCGGCTTCGCCACCTGCGGCCAGTGCCGCGCGACCAGCATCAGAATCCGCAGGGATCACATCCGGGCTCTGGACGATGCGTTTTTTAGCATCTTGTTTGTAGATGAACGCAGTAATACGCTGGTTGCCGCCCTGGTTGGCATCTATCTGGCGAACGATGTAGTAAGAGTAGGCACCTTTCGCTTTTGCTGCTTTGGTGATGGCATCGTTCACTTCCGGCTGGCTACGGAAGAAACCTTGCACGGTCACGGTGTCATACGGTTCGATCAAAACAGCCTGGTCTTTAGGCAGTTCAATAACGCCATTAAAAACGCGATTCTTATCAGCTTCTGCTTTTCCAGCATCGGCTTTATAAAGATCGGCAACCACACGCCAGTTACCGCTGTTACCGAAATCTGAAGTGTCGACAACATAAAAAGAGGCGGCGCCTTCTTTATCAGCGCGACGGGAAACGGCTTTAACCGCTTCGCCAATGGCATTAAAACGACCGGTAACCACTACACGGTCAAAAGGTTTAACCGCTGCCGCTTGCTCCGGTGTCAGTTCTGTTGCTGCGTTAACGGAAAATGCCGTAGCAGAAAGCAGTGCCGACGCCAGGAGGGTGTTCTTAAGCTTCATAAAAATAATCCTTCGCCTTGCGCAAACCAGGTACTGGTATTGTTATTAACGAGAAACGTGGCTGATTATTGCATTTAAAGTGTGTAACTGTCTGCGTGATTTTTTGATATCAGACTTCTTGATTTGATTTTAAATCTGATCGAATGAGCATCGCGCTTAAAAAATAGCCACAATAACAGAAGAATGACTGAACTGGCTGAATTGTATAAGTTAATTTAATGTTAACTGGTGGCTGGCGTCGGTGAAATCTCATGTTTTACCTGATTATCAAAGACAATTATCGCCCACTATCCTGTGTTCTACGGTGTTTATCCCGCTATCAAGGCTGAATCGTTAATATTTTGCGAGTTCACGCCGAAATACTGATTTTTGACGCTAGATCACAGGCATTATTTTCAGTACGTTATAGGCGTTTGTTACTAATTTATTTTAACGGAGTAACATTTAGCTCGTACATGAGCGGCTTGTGTATCAAAAACACAGGCAAACCATCATCAATAAAACCGATGGAAGGGAATATCATGCGAATTGGCATACCAAGAGAACGGTTAACCAATGAAACCCGTGTTGCAGCAACGCCGAAAACAGTGGAGCAGTTGCTGAAACTAGGTTTTACCGTCGCGGTAGAGAGCGGCGCAGGTCAACTGGCTAGTTTTGACGATAAAGCGTTTGTGCAAGCGGGCGCCGAAATTGTAGAAGGGAATAACGTCTGGCAGTCAGAGATCATTCTGAAGGTCAATGCGCCGTTAGATGATGAAATTGCGTTACTAAATCCGGGGACCACGCTGGTGAGCTTCATCTGGCCCGCGCAGAATCCGGAGTTAATGCAAAAACTCGCGGAGCGTAACGTAACCGTGATGGCGATGGACTCTGTACCACGTATCTCACGTGCTCAATCGCTTGATGCGTTAAGTTCGATGGCGAACATCGCTGGTTATCGCGCCATTGTTGAAGCGGCTCATGAGTTTGGGCGTTTCTTTACCGGGCAAATCACTGCAGCAGGTAAAGTGCCGCCAGCAAAAGTGATGGTGATTGGTGCGGGTGTTGCAGGTCTGGCCGCCATTGGCGCAGCAAACAGCCTCGGCGCAATTGTGCGTGCATTCGATACCCGCCCGGAAGTGAAAGAACAAGTTCAAAGTATGGGCGCGGAATTCCTCGAGCTGGATTTTAAAGAGGAAGCCGGTAGCGGCGATGGTTACGCCAAAGTGATGTCGGAAGCGTTCATCAAAGCAGAAATGGAACTCTTTGCCGCCCAGGCAAAAGAGGTCGATATCATTGTGACCACCGCGCTTATTCCAGGCAAACCAGCACCGAAACTGATTACCCGTGAAATGGTTGATTCTATGAAGTCGGGTAGTGTGATTGTCGACCTGGCAGCCCAAAACGGTGGTAACTGTGAATACACCGTGCCGGGTGAAATCTTCACCACGGAGAATGGTGTCAAAGTGATTGGCTACACCGATCTTCCTGGTCGCCTGCCGACGCAATCCTCACAGCTTTACGGCACCAACCTTGTCAATCTGCTGAAACTGTTGTGCAAAGAGAAAGACGGCAATATCACGGTTGATTTTGATGATGTGGTGATTCGAGGCGTGACCGTGATCCGTTCTGGCGAAATTACCTGGCCGGCGCCGCCGATTCAGGTTTCAGTCCAACCGCAGGCAGCACAGAAAGCGGCACCTGATGTTAAAACCGAAGAAAAATGTGCCTGCTCACCGTGGCGTAAATATGCGCTGATGGCGCTGGCAATCATCCTTTTCGGCTGGTTGGCAAGCGTAGCACCGAAAGAATTCCTCGGGCACTTTACCGTTTTCGCGCTGGCCTGCGTCGTAGGTTATTACGTGGTGTGGAATGTCTCCCACGCGTTGCATACGCCGCTGATGTCGGTTACTAACGCGATTTCAGGGATTATTGTTGTCGGAGCTCTATTGCAGATTGGCCAGGGCGGCTGGGTTAGCTTCCTTAGTTTTATCGCGGTGCTTATCGCCAGCATTAATATTTTCGGTGGCTTTACCGTGACTCAGCGCATGCTGAAAATGTTTCGCAAAAACTAAGGGGTAACATATGTCTGGAGGATTAGTTACAGCTGCATACATTGTTGCCGCGATCCTGTTTATCTTCAGTCTGGCCGGGCTTTCTAAACATGAAACGTCTCGCCGTGGTAACAACTTCGGTATCGCCGGGATGGCGATTGCGTTAATTGCAACCATCTTCGGGCCGGATACTGGCAATGTTGGCTGGATCCTGGTTGCGATGGTCATTGGTGGCGCGATTGGTATCCGTCTGGCGAAGAAAGTCGAAATGACTGAAATGCCGGAACTGGTGGCGATCCTGCATAGCTTCGTGGGGCTGGCGGCGGTGCTGGTTGGCTTTAACAGCTATCTGCATCATGACGCGGGAATGGCACCGATTCTGGCCAACATTCACCTGACGGAAGTGTTCCTTGGCATCTTTATTGGTGCGGTAACCTTTACCGGTTCGGTTGTGGCGTTCGGTAAGCTGTGCGGAAAGATTTCGTCTAAACCGTTGATGCTGCCAAACCGCCATAAAATGAACCTGGCTGCATTGGTCGTTTCCTTCCTGCTGTTGATGGTGTTTGTTCGTACCGATAGTGTTGGCTTGCAGGTGCTGGCATTGCTGATAATGACCGCTATAGCGCTGGTCTTCGGTTGGCATTTAGTGGCTTCCATCGGTGGCGCTGATATGCCAGTGGTGGTGTCGATGCTGAACTCCTACTCCGGTTGGGCGGCGGCAGCGGCGGGCTTTATGCTCAGTAACGACCTGCTGATTGTGACCGGTGCGCTGGTCGGTTCGTCGGGCGCGATTCTTTCTTACATTATGTGTAAGGCGATGAACCGTTCCTTTATCAGCGTCATTGCGGGCGGTTTCGGCACTGATGGTTCCTCTACCGGCGATGATCAGGAAGTGGGCGAGCACCGCGAAATCACCGCAGAAGAGACGGCGGAGCTGCTGAAAAACTCGCATTCAGTAATCATTACTCCAGGGTATGGCATGGCGGTAGCGCAGGCACAGTATCCGGTCGCAGAAATCACCGAGAAACTGCGTGCGCGCGGTATCAATGTGCGCTTCGGGATTCACCCGGTTGCGGGGCGTTTGCCAGGGCATATGAACGTGTTGCTGGCGGAAGCGAAAGTACCGTATGACATCGTGCTGGAAATGGACGAAATCAACGATGACTTCGCTGATACCGATACCGTACTGGTGATTGGTGCCAACGATACGGTTAACCCGGCGGCACAGGACGATCCGAAGAGCCCGATTGCTGGCATGCCTGTTCTGGAAGTGTGGAAAGCGCAGAACGTGATTGTCTTTAAACGCTCGATGAACACCGGCTATGCTGGCGTGCAAAACCCGCTGTTCTTCAAGGAGAACACCCACATGCTGTTTGGTGACGCCAAAGCCAGCGTGGATGCAATCCTCAAAGCTCTGTAACCTCAACGGCCTCTACGGAGGCCGTCACTCTTTATTGAGATCGCTTAACAGAACGGCGATGCTTTGGCCTCCCGCCGTTTGCTCAAGTGCAATTTTGACAATAATCGTCAACGGCACAGAAAGCAGCATACCTACAGGTCCTAACAACCATCCCCAAAAAATTAATGACAAAAAAACCACCAGTGTGGAAAGTCCTAACCCGCGCCCCATAATGCGTGGTTCCAGAATATTGCCGAAGACCAAATTAATCAGCAGATATCCCGCCAGTACAAGTAACGCCTCGTAGAAACCATTAAACACCAGTACCTGAGCAATAGGGGGAATTGCTGCCAGAACTGAACCAATATTGGGTATGTAATTAAGCGCAAAGGCCAGCAATCCCCAGACAAAAGCAAAGCGAACATCCAGTGCAGCGAGCATCGCCCAGGCGACCAGTCCGGTGACGATGCTGATAGCCGTTTTTAGTACCAGGTAATGCGACACACTGTCAATCGCGCGCTGTATTGCCGCCATCCCTTCAACCGGACGCGCCATCATTTGCTGGAGTTTACCGGGTAGTTGTGGAACTTCGAGCAGCATAAACAACACCGTCAGCAACAATAAAAATATTGACGACATGGCATTAGATAACTGAGTCAGTAAGTTGGTGAGCAACGTCATTGCCGAGTTCGGATCAATGTAATGAGCCAGTTGGTCAACTGAGACATCAATACCCACGCGCTGTAATAAAGGTTCCAGAGCCTGCAGCGGTTTTATGATTGAGCTGCGATACTGTGGCAAAGTGCGGGTCAGTTCATTGAGTGTTGAACCGAGATAGGCCAGCATTAACACCATCGCCATCACGATAATGGTCATCAAAATTGACACCGCAAGTACGCGCGGCACTCGCCAGCGAACCATGCGTTGTACCAGAGGATTAAGTATTACCGCGATAAATAGCGAGAGGATAAAGGGGACGATGATATCGGCGGCAAACCGGATACCGCACAGAATAATGACCAGCATTCCCAACATTATGACGATTTTTAGACCATTGAGTGTGATGATCGGCTTTGCCATGCTTATCCCCGTATATTCTTCCTTCGCTAATAATATTTTATTTTTAGCGGCGGCATTATAACGAAAATCAAACCACTCAGGTAAAGAAATGAAAATGTTTTGAGTTAATTCTTAAGCTATGATACAAATCAGACGTGTTCAACTACCGAGGACAATTATCATCCGCGATGACGAGAAGCAACACTGCGGATAATTGTAATTTTATGGACAATTTGTTCAGGACGTTATTTTCTACATTTACCCATCTTCGTACCTCATCCACTATCTTGCTCGCAGGTGAGCAGCACTGGCGCAACGCGCTTTAGTCCTTTCTTCTGCCGAAGCTTGCGCTATGCGCTGGGCTTGACCTCTTTACTTTCGCTGAATTAAGCGAATATTAAAATAATTCTCTTGCAGGAGAAGGGTAATGTATTTTTATTGGATTTTATTAGGTCTGGCTATTGCCACAGAAATTACCGGCACGTTATCTATGAAATGGGCTAGCGTCAGTGATGGAAACAGCGGGTTTATTTTAATGCTGGTGATGATTTCTCTGTCATATATACTTCTCTCTTTCGCCGTTAAAAAAATTGCGTTAGGCGTTGCCTATGCGCTGTGGGAAGGTATCGGTATTTTATTTATTACGCTGTTTAGCGTTCTGTTATTTGATGAAAGTTTATCGCTGATGAAAATTGTCGGGTTAACAACTCTGGTTGCCGGGATTGTCTTGATCAAATCGGGTACACGTAAAGTGCGTAAATCTACGCTGGAGCAGAATCATGGCTCAGTTTGAATGGATTCACGCCGCCTGGTTGGCATTGGCGATAGTGCTGGAAATTATTGCTAACGTCTTTTTGAAATTTTCTGATGGCTTTCGCCGTAAAGTCTATGGCTTGTTGTCGCTGGCGGCGGTACTTGCTGCTTTTAGTGCACTATCCCAGGCAGTGAAAGGGATTGACTTGTCAGTGGCGTATGCGCTGTGGGGTGGGTTTGGTATTGTCGCCACATTAGCAGCCGGTTGGGTCCTGTTTGGTCAGCGGTTAAACCGCAAAGGCTGGGTTGGTCTGGTCCTGTTGTTAGCCGGAATGATCATGGTGAAACTCGCCTGATGTTTATGCTGCCCGTATTTTCGGGCAGCATTTAAACGCTATTGCCGGGATAACTCTTCCAGTTTGTCGCGAAAGCCGGTAACAGAGATAGCCCGGTTATCAGCCCGCCAGCGATCCTTAGCCGCAGGCGCCGAACTTTGCACGCCAATCAACTGCCAGCCGTCATCAGTATGCAGCATTAGCGGCGAACCGCTGTCACCCGGTAGGGTATCGCACTGATGCGACATCACCGACGTTTGCGCCCAGCCAGTCACTTCGCAATTTTTATGACTGTACAACGTATCCAGGTGATCCTCGGGATAGCCTGCCTGGGTCACTTTACGACCTGCCGTTTTTAATGCGGCGGTGAGTGCTGCTTTGTCTCCCTCGAAAAGTGGTAAGGGTGTAATGCCAGAAGGCGGATTGCGCAGCACAATCAAACCAAAATCCCACGGCGCGGCAGCAGGCGGGACAATCCAGCCATCTCCATTTGCCTTTAACCGTTTACCTAATGTCGGGTCAACGCGGCCTTCAATGTTGTGGATCTCATAGCGCCATAGCCCCTTATTCGACACAAAACGCAGCGCAATTGCTTTGTCTGGTTTGCCTTTTGGCGGCGTTAATAAACAGTGCCCCGCCGTTAATGCGAGATTGGGCGCAATCAGGGTGGCCGTGCAGAGATTTCCACTGGCAGTCTCCAGTTGCCCAACCGCATCCCACGGAGATTGGGTCGTGTTAATTACTGGCACTCGATCATCATGACCAAAAAAAAGGGTGCTGACTTCATCATTAGCCGATTCAGGACTGTCAGGTTTATCTGCAAATACCAATGCAGATGTCAAACTAATTGCACCCAGTACTACAGCAATGGTTGTACGCATATCACACTCTGGTGGGTAATTATGATTATTAAAAGCAAACCCTCATAAATACTATAGCCGGGACGGGATTAAAGTGGGAGTGAAATCAGATAACTACGATCAGAAAAGATAAAAGCGAGTGGCAATCAATGCACATAAAATAAGGATGATAAGAATGAACTCAAAGCGATAACGGCCCACCATAGTACCCTCCGCTTAAGGCGGCGCTAAACGTTATCCGTCTAGCGCCGTAATTTTCAGGCGCGAGGGGGCGCGCCATTATTGCTGCTGAAAACTTAAGCTGCTGGTTGGGCAGCTGGTTTTGCAGGTTGCTGATGGCTGTGTTTCTTGGTGTGCTTTTTCGCGGCTTGTGCTTTTTGTTCCGGAGCTTTCTGTTCGGTTTTCGCTTTTTTATGATGCTTTTTAGCCGCCTGCGCTTTTTGGGCAGGTGCTGCTTTATGCTGTTTTTTATGATGAATGGTTTTTGCAGGTGCAGCTTTGGTGGCAGTAGTTGCAGGGGCAGGTGTGGTCGCAGTCTCTGCGGCAAAAGCGGCAGAAGAGAGACTCATCGCAGCGGCAACAACCAGAGCTAATACTTTTTTCATTGTCATACCCTCAATTTGGTTTTTTTATGCAACCCCACTACGGGGCCGATGTAATGACTATATCTCGGGTAATGAGAGGCTTCCGTGAGTGGTTGGTTTCGGCATGTAACGATATGTACAAAGTAAATTGGTAAATAATAACGCGATGTGACTTAAGGTAAATTCCCTACTAATATCAGTAGTCTTGATCGAGTTTACTATTTCTCTGTTCCCAAAACGGTAGAATTACTTTGCATCATCAATAAATGACACACAGTAAATGAATCCGCTAATTTGGGTATTTATTATCCTGATGACATTAGATGCGCTGCGGGAATTGGCTGGCGCTTCGTCTATTTTAGGATGGTTATTAACGTTGAGTTGAGTTGAGCAGACAATAAGCCCGGGTGGGTATTTTACTCAGCCCGGGCTTATTTTTTCAGGCGTGCAATCGATGGTGCAAACGTGTACCCACTATAATCGCGACCACCAGCATCGACGCAATAAAGGCGCCAACGCCGTTCCAGCCGTAGTTATGCCAGAAGACCCCACCTAATGTTCCGGCAATACTTGACCCCAGGTAGTAACTGAACAGATACAGCGAGGATGCCTGGCCTTTGGCGCGTTTAGCACGGGGGCCAATCCAGCTACTGGCGACCGAGTGAGCAGCAAAGAATCCGGCGGAGAAGAGCAACATCCCGGCAAAAATCAGCCATATCGAACTGAACAATGTCATTAACAGGCCAACAAGCATGACACCTGTCGAAGACAGCATCACCGGACCGCGTCCGAAGCGGGTGGTCATGGTTCCAGCTTTTGGTGAACTCCAGGTACCGGTCAAATAGGCCAGCGATAATAAACCCACCACCGCCTGGCTGACATGCCACGGGGAAAGCATCAAGCGATAGCCAATATAATTAAACAGGGTGACGAATGAGCCCATCAGCAAAAAACCTTCTGCGAATAATAAAGGCAATCCCTGGTCGCGCCAGTGCAGACGGAAGTTGATAAACAATGTTTTAGGGCGCAGTGAGGAAGGGCGGAAATGGCGAGATTCTGGAAGAATTTTCCAGAACATTAACGCCGAGGCCAGTGCGAAACAGCCAATCGCTGCCAGTGCAATTCGCCAGTTGAAGAAATCGGTGAAGACACCGCTAATTAAGCGTCCGCTCATGCCGCCAATCGAGTTACCGCTGATGTACAACCCCATCGAAAAGGCGACAAAACTCGGGTGGATCTCTTCGCTAAGGTAGGTCATGCCCACCGCAGCAACGCCGCTTAATGAAAGGCCAATCAAGGCGCGCATCACCAAAATGCCATGCCAGCTGGTCATCATCGTCGAAAGTAACGTGCAGATGGAGGCCAATAACAGCGCCGTAACCATCACTGGTTTGCGACCAATGGCATCGGAAAGCGGGCCAGTAAACAGCAATCCGATAGCCAACATTGCCGTTGAAATTGACAGTGAAATACTACTGTTTGCGGGTGTTAAGCCAAACTCCTGTGAAAGAACCGGAAGGATAGGTTGCACACAATAGAGAAGTGCGAAGGTTGCCAGTCCGGCAGAAAAAAGCGCCAGGGTCACGCGCATAAATTGCGGCGTACCGCGTTTGATGAACAGGTTTGGCTGGGAAACGTTTTGCTTGTCAGTGGCGCTTGCCGGAGCGCCATCAACAGTTGTGGTACGACTCACTTGAAATCCTTACTAAATATGCGCGTTGTGTTAGCTCAGGAATAGAGTAGGAAAATCGAATTGTTATGTCTAATATATTAATAGTCTCAAATAATATGTATGAAATATGAATATCGAATTGCGTCACCTACGTTACTTCATCGCTGTTGCAGAAGAATTGCATTTTGGTCGAGCTGCTGCGCGCCTGAATATTTCTCAACCGCCACTAAGCCAACAGATTCAGGCGTTGGAGCAACAAATTGGCGCGTGCCTGCTGGCCAGGACCAATCGAAGCGTCGCGCTCACCGCTGCAGGCAAACAATTTCTTGCCGATAGTCGTCAAATTCTTTCTCTGGTAGACGATGCCGCCGCGCGAGCAGAACGACTGCATCAGGGGGAGGCGGGAGAGTTACGCATTGGTTTTACCTCATCGGCGCCATTCATTCGCGCAGTGTCAGATACCTTATCGTTATTTCGCCGCGAATTTCCTGATGTCCATTTGCAGACGCGCGAGATGAATACCCGCGAGCAAATTGCGCCCCTTATCGAAGGGACGCTCGATATGGGACTGTTACGCAATACTTTGCTGCCGGAGACGTTGAACCATGCGGTAATTGTGCATGAACCGCTTATGGCGATGATTCCGCACGATCATCCGTTAGCCGGTAAATCTGTAGTTACGTTGGCGGAACTGGCAAAAGAGCCGTTTGTTTTCTTTGATCCTCACGTCGGGACCGGGCTTTATGATGACATTCTGGGCCTGATGCGACGCTACAATCTTACACCGGTTATTACCCAGGAAGTGGGCGAGGCGATGACCATCATTGGCCTTGTGTCTGCCGGTTTGGGTGTTTCGATTTTGCCTGCCTCATTTAAGCGTGTTCAGCTTAATGAAATGCGTTGGATACCTATTGCTGAAGAAGATGCGGTTTCTGAAATGTGGTTGGTCTGGGCGACGCATCATGAACAAAGTCCGGCAGCGCGAAACTTTCGTATTCAGCTGCTGAATGCTCTCAGGTGAGGTAAAATTCAGCTAAAAAACCCGAAAAGTGTGCTGTTAATCACATGGCTAAGTAAAAATTTGACGGCACGCATTGAAGTGTTTCACCATAGCCTACAGATTATTTCGGAGCGCGAAAATATAGGGAGTATAAGGTGGTTGCAGAAAACCAGCCTGGACATATTGATCAAATAAAGCAGACCAACGCGGGTGCTGTTTATCGCCTGATTGATCAGCTTGGTCCTATTTCGCGTATCGACCTTTCCCGCATGGCGCAACTGGCTCCCGCCAGTATCACCAAAATTGTCCGCGAAATGCTAGAAGCGCATCTGGTGCAAGAGTTAGAAATTAAAGAAGGGGGAAACCGTGGCCGCCCTGCGGTGGGGTTGGTGGTGGAAACAGAAGCCTGGCATTATCTTTCTCTGCGCATCAGTCGTGGTTTAATTTTTCTTGCCCTGCGTGATTTAAGCAGCAAGCTGGTGGTGGAAGAGACACAGGAACTGGCGCTTCAGGATGAATTGCCTTTGCTGGAACGTATCATTGCGCATATTGATCAGTTTTTTATCCGTCATCAGAAAAAACTCGAACGCCTGACATCCATCGCCATTACTTTGCCGGGAATTATTGATACGGAAAATGGTATTGTGCACCGGATGCCGTTTTACGAGGATGTGAAAGAGATGCCGCTCGGCGAAGCGCTGGAGCAGCACACAGGTGTACCGGTTTACATTCAGCATGATATTAGTGCATGGACGATGGCCGAGGCATTATTTGGAGCCTCTCGCGGGGCGCGCGATGTGATTCAGGTGGTAATTGATCACAATGTTGGCGCGGGCGTGATTACCGACGGTCACTTGTTACATGCCGGAAGCAGTAGCCTGGTAGAAATTGGTCATACCCAAGTGGATCCGTATGGTAAACGCTGTTATTGCGGTAACCACGGTTGTCTGGAAACCATCGCCAGTGTGGACAGCATCCTCGAACTGGCGCAATTACGTCTTAATCAGTCAATGAGTTCGATGTTGCACGGGCAGCCTTTGAGCGTGGATTCATTATGCCATGCGGCGTTGCAGGGTGACTTGCTGGCAAAGGATATTATCACTGGCGTAGGCGCGCATGTTGGGCGCATTCTGGCCATCATGGTGAATTTATTTAACCCACAAAAAATACTGATTGGCTCGCCGTTAAGCAAAGCGGCAAATATTCTGTTCCCTGTGATTTCTGACAGCATCCGTCAGCAGGCGCTTCCCGCATACAGCCAGCATATTAGCGTTGAGAGCACTCAGTTCACCAATCAGGGGACAATGGCAGGGGCCGCGCTGGTAAAAGATGCGCTATATAATGGATCTTTGCTGATTCGTCTGTTGCAGGGTTAACATTTTTTAACTGTTCTACCAAAATTTGCGCTATCTCAAATTGAGTGTAGAAAGCATAACTTAGACTTTCCACGTTGAATTATTTTCCTGGCTTATATTAGTGAAGCATAACGGTGGAGTTAGTGATGCTGAAGCGTTTCTTTATAACAGGTACAGACACTTCTGTAGGGAAAACGGTGGTTTCCCGCGCATTGCTACAAGCGTTAGCCTCCCAGGGAAAAACAGTTGCGGGATACAAACCCGTAGCGAAGGGGAGCAAAGAGACACCTGATGGGCTGCGTAACAAAGATGCCCTGGTGTTGCAGAGTGTTTCATCAATTGAACTGCCTTATGAAGCAGTCAATCCCATTGCGTTAAGCGAAGAAGAAAGTAGCGTGGCGCACAGTTGTCCAATCAATTACACGCTCATTTCAAATGGTCTGGCTAACCTGACTGACAAAGTTGATCATGTTGTCGTTGAGGGGACTGGCGGATGGCGTAGCCTGATGAATGATCTGCGTCCGCTCTCTGAATGGGTGGTCCAGGAGCAGCTACCAGTGTTGATGGTGGTGGGTATTCAGGAAGGCTGTATTAACCATGCGCTTCTGACCGCACAAGCGATTGCGAACGACGGTCTGCCTCTCATTGGCTGGGTGGCTAATCGTATTAACCCTGGGTTAGCGCATTATGCTGAAATCATTGATGTGCTGGGTAAAAAACTCCCGGCACCGCTCATTGGTGAACTACCTTATCTGCCCCGAGCTGAACAGCGAGAACTGGGCCAATACATCCGCTTAGCCATGCTGCGTAGTGTGCTGTCGGTAGATAGAGTCAGGGTGTAAGGTCCGCGACATTACCGACGCGATCACGCAAGCAATCAATAAACCGGGGAGTAGCTGATACTCCCCGGTCATTTCACATATCATCAATGTCGACATAATTGGCGCATGCGTGGTCGCAGCCAGCAGAGTTGCCATCCCTGTTAGTCCGAGTAAAAGCGTCATTTCTTCGCCGCCTGGAATCCATAACCCCAGGCTACGTCCATACAGCATGCCAATTGCAAGCCCGATAAATAGCGTTGGCGTAAACACGCCGCCAGGCGCGCCGGAACCGCTACTGGCCAGCACGGCAAAAAGTTTGCAGATGAAGATCGCAGCAATGACCGTAAACAGTGGTGGGGTGGTTAAAAAGGATTGCACCGTACTATAACCATTGCCCCATACGGCAGGCGTGAGCAGGGAAAGCAGGCCGACGATCACCCCCCCTAACGCCAACTGCCAGGGCGGCGTCAGTTTTAGGTGAACAAAACCTTGATGACTGGCGCTCATCATTTTCAACAGTAATGGTCCGCAAAGACCAGCCAGTACGCCGGTACTGATAATTAGCGCATAGTCCCGCACATGCAGCGTCACCTCGAGCTGAACGCTGTAGAGCAATGCATCGCTGTGATTAATAAGATTGCTGACAAGCAATGCCACCACGGCTGAAATCACCACTGGGCCAAGAGAGGCAAGCATCATGGTGCCAAACAGCACTTCGGCAATAAATAAACTCCCGGCAAGCGGTGCGCGATAGGCTGCAGCCATGCCTGCCGCAGCACCGCAGGCAATCCATAATTTCCACTCTTCACGCGGCGTAAAACGTTGGGCAAACCAGCATGCAGCAAGAGCCGCCAGCAGAATCATCGCCCCTTCACGGCCAATTGCGCTACCGCTTGTCACCACCAGCAGAGAGGCAAGTGATTTTACCAGGCTTGCTGCGTAATCGAACTGCCCCTCGCTCTGCAACGCTTCCATATAATCGGTCGGCGCATGGGGTCGTTGCTGCGTAACTCTCTGCCAACCCATGAGCAATAAACCTGCCGCCAGACCACCGAGCGCAGGAGTTAACAAGCGTCGCCACGGAGAAAGGTTTGTCGCAGCATTGACCAGACTCCCGGAATCATTGCTCAGGAACAACCACTCCAGCAACAGCATGGCATGACGGAATCCGGCAACGGCAAACGCCGCGAGAATACCGATTATCATTGCGATAAGCAGACGACGGAACATGGTGCGCAGATCCGGGTAAAGGTGTAGATGATGCATGAGTAGAAATAGCAATTTAAACACGGGCATCTATTTTGAGGGAAAAGACGTCAGGCGCAAAAGCTGTGCGTGCTTTAAGTAGGGAAATGGTGTGACACTGTAACTTATTTAATATGGGATGGCGCGATATTGCCGCCATCCGGTAATGCTACGGGAACCTTAACGAAAAAGTGGCTTAACTGCGACGGGAATCAGCAATTGTGACTGCCACTCAGCCAGCGTTAAGTGAGCCAGTTCACCAAGCGTGCGATAAAAAGGGTGTTCTGCTTTTTCGATAAACACCTCGAGAAAGCGCGTCGACCACGGTAAAAGATGCCACGCCAGCAACTCTTCGCACTCAGTCTGACGACCGCTCTCCGCCAGCCAGGCCGCCATCAGTAGCAAGGAGCCAAAGTGATCTTCGGGCTCGTTTTGCTTCATCTCAAACTGAATGCCTTTTTCGCGCATCCATTGACGAAGTGCCAACGTTGAATCGCCAAACAGTACCGATTCACGATCCAACCAGACCGATCCCCACGGCGGGGACGGCAACGCCCACGGGCCAACGAATAAACGCTGCCAGGCCTGTGTACGCGACTCTTCACTCTGTTGCTGAAAAGCCGTTACTAGCGGCACTAAAGAAGTTTGCGGCAGAGGCCACTGAGTTTCCCAGCCATCGTTGGTCATTGCAGAAACCAGAGGCGCGGCTTCCTCGCTTTCTGGGGCGTAATAAAACAGCGCCCCCAGCACACGCGCCGCGACAGAAAAATTATCTTGTTGTGAAAAATGCGTCATTCTTATCATCCTGAAACGTGCGGCTTGCCCCGCACCAAGTTGTTAACCTGCGACGGCCATTCCTACCGTCATATGCAGGCCATAAAATCGCGCTCGCCCGATCATCTCACCGCCCGGTATGAGACACAAGCACGTTGCAGTATGTAGACCTGATAAGACGCGCCAGCGTCCATCATACTTTTTACTGCGGTTCGGCAGGCGCGCCATCCTGAGTCGGTTGTGCAGGGGCAGAATTGTTACCGCTGGTGGTGCGGTCATAGAGAATTTTATGAGTATCATTGGCACAATGGCCAACCACCCTGGTGTCAGGTTGATCGATCTGATCATTTGGCACAATACTTAAAGTAAAGCTACTTTCTGGCACACCGTTATTGATAATACGCTGTGAAATATCGCTCTTTATCCGTTCACAAGAATCTGGCGCGGCCAGCACGGCGGGTGAGGCAATTGTGAGCAGTAGCGCGGCGCAATAAGTTGAGATTTTCATCATTGGCTCCTTAAATGAATATTACTCACTAAGCATAGCATTTCACGTGTAAAGCACTGTATTTACTACTATGATTGATAATAATCTCTACTGTCTGGTGACTAAAGTGAATTTCAAATTACTGCCATGTTTGCTCGCGATAATGCTTACAGGATGCGATCGCGCAGAAGTGACGTTTTCTTTTACGCCAGAGATGGCCAGCTTCTCTAATGAATTTGATTTCGATCCGCTGCGTGGTCCGGTTAAAGATTTCACCCAGACATTGATGAATGAACAAGGGGAAGTGACGAAACGTGTTTCAGGCAGCTTATCGGAAGAAGGTTGCTTTGATTCGCTTGAATTATTGGATCTGGAAAATAATACCGTGGTTGCCTTAGTGCTGGATGCGAATTATTACCGTGATGCGCAGACACTGGAGAAAAAAGTACGTTTACAGGGTAAATGCCAGTTAGCAGAATTACCTTCCGCCGGAGTGAGTTGGGAAACCGATGATAATGGCTTTGTCGTTAAAGCCAGCAGTAAACAGATGAAAGTGGATTATAGGTATGATGAACAGGGCTATCCGTTGGGTAAAACCACGGTAAGCAACGATAAAACGTTATCAGTCACTGCAACACCATCAACTGATCCGATCAAAAAACTCGACTACACGGCGGTTACTTTACTGAATAATCAACAAGTTGGTAATGTGAAGCAAAGCTGTGAATATGACAGTCACGCCAATCCGGTGGACTGCCAATTGATCATTGTTGATGAAGCGGAAAAACCCGCCGTCGAACGGGTTTACACTATCAAAAATACCATTGATTATTATTAACGCTATTGCGCGGTCGGCTTCAGCATCGCCTGACCCGGCGTTTTATGTTCCGCCAGATACTGATGCTGGAATATACACATGCGAATGGCATTACGATATTGACCATTAATAAAGAATTCATGCATCAGTTCACCTTCGACCGTAAAACCGAGCTTACGGTAAATGTGAATCGCTTTTTCATTCTCTTTATCGACAATCAGATACAGCTTATAGAGATTAAGAACAGTGAAGCCATAATCCATTGCTAATTTTGCTGCGCGTGTTGCCAGACCTTTGCCTTGGTATTCCGGGGAGATGATTATCTGAAATTCTGCGCGGCGGTGGACATGGTTAATTTCAACCAGTTCCACCAGACCCGCTTTTTCACCATCGCACTCCACCACGAAACGGCGCTCACTCTGATCGTGAATATGTTTATCGTACAGATCAGAGAGTTCAACAAAGGCTTCGTAGGGTTCCTCAAACCAGTAACGCATCACGCTGGCGTTATTGTCGAGTTGATGCACATAGCGTAAATCTTCACGCTCCAGCGGACGTAGCTTAACACTGTGGGCGCTTGTCATAACGTGTCCTTACATTCCTTATATCAATAACAGGTTAGGGGGTAATTACGCGGCCAGTACGACGGTCCAGGCAACGTAAAGTATTCGGTTCCCAGTAGGCATTAATGTTGGCACTTTGTTCGCATTTATCGCGGCTATCGAATGCGGAGTCAACTTTATCCCATTCTTTTTCGGCGCGTTTATTGACTTTTTGACGCAAATTGCGAGTTTCATTCCATTGTTCTTTTTCCATTGTCGCCTGTTGGCGACTCTGTGCGCTGTCGCCAGACTCAATCACCAGTTTATTGGTTTCTGCATGAGTCGTTGCGCTAAATGCCAGTGCGCAAGGTAGCAGAAAAGCGAGCAGTCCGAGCCGTTTGCTGGAAGTAATATTCATGATTCATTCCTTACATGAATGTTTAAAGGGGATTTTACACGATCCACTGCGAACGCAAAACGTACCAGAAGGATGTAGAGGGTGATGATATTATGTCGAGCCATAAATATACATGATGTCAATGAGTGACAAAAATGATTAAAACAACGTTACTGTTTTTTGCTACCGCCTTGTGTGAAATTGTCGGATGCTTCCTGCCCTGGCTATGGCTTAAACGGAACGCCAGCGTATGGCTGCTGGTTCCGGCGGGGATTTCTCTGGCGCTTTTCGTTTGGCTGTTAACATTGCATCCGGCGGCCAGTGGGCGAGTGTATGCAGCTTATGGTGGCGTTTATGTTTGCACGGCGCTGCTGTGGCTGCGGGTTGTGGATGGCGTAAAACTCAGTCTCTACGACTGGACTGGAGCATTGGTCGCGCTATGCGGGATGTTGATTATTGTTGCTGGCTGGGGACGAGTTTGATTTTGCCTGGAATGATAAATCTCTTTTATTATTAATAAGATATGCCATACATGGCGTCCAAAATAACAGCAAAATCTGGCTGTCTTTAGATCTATTCACGGCGCAAATACGCGCCTTTTTTTGTGATCATTCTGGCTTTTTTGTGTCTTCATACTTGTATGGTAGTGGTTCAACTGCGTAGATTTCATGCATCACGAAGATCGATGCAAGGAATAAAACATGAAGATCGTAGGGGCTGAAGTTTTTGTCACCTGTCCAGGACGTAATTTTGTCACCTTAAAAATCACCACCGAGGATGGTATTACCGGTCTTGGCGATGCCACGCTTAACGGACGCGAGCTTTCGGTAGCATCTTATCTGCAAGATCATCTTTGCCCACAACTCATTGGTCGCGATGCACACCGTATCGAAGATATCTGGCAGTTTTTCTATAAAGGGGCGTACTGGCGTCGCGGTCCAGTCACCATGTCGGCCATTTCAGCTGTTGATATGGCGCTGTGGGACATTAAAGCTAAAGCCGCCAACATGCCGCTTTATCAGCTACTGGGTGGCGCGTCTCGCGAAGGGGTTATGGTTTATTGTCACACAACCGGTCACTCCATTGATGAGGCACTGGATGATTATGCTCGTCATCAGGAACTAGGATTCAAAGCCATCCGCGTACAGTGCGGCATTCCAGGCATGAAGACCACCTATGGCATGTCCAAAGGCAAAGGGCTGGCTTATGAACCTGCGACCAAAGGGCAGTGGCCAGAAGAGCAGTTGTGGTCGACGGAAAAATATCTCGACTTCATGCCAAAACTGTTCGACGCGGTACGTAACAAGTTTGGTTTTGATGAACATCTGCTGCATGACATGCACCATCGCTTAACGCCTATTGAAGCGGCGCGCTTTGGTAAAAGCATTGAAGATTATCGCATGTTCTGGATGGAAGACCCGACGCCTGCGGAAAACCAGGAGTGTTTCCGCCTCATTCGCCAACACACCGTCACGCCAATTGCGGTGGGTGAAGTCTTCAATAGCATTTGGGACTGCAAACAACTGATAGAAGAACAACTCATTGACTATATCCGCGCCACGCTGACTCATGCGGGCGGCATCACCGGTATGCGTCGGATCGCTGATTTTGCATCCCTGTATCAGGTACGCACTGGCTCACACGGCCCTTCTGATTTGTCACCAGTCTGCATGGCAGCGGCGCTGCACTTTGATCTGTGGGTACCAAATTTCGGCGTTCAGGAATATATGGGCTATTCCGAACAAATGCTCGAAGTCTTCCCGCATAACTGGACGTTTGATAACGGCTATATGCATCCGGGCGATAAACCGGGTCTTGGCATCGAGTTTGATGAAAAGCTGGCAGCGAAATATCCCTATGAACCTGCATATCTGCCAGTCGCACGCCTGGAAGATGGCACACTCTGGAACTGGTAAGGACGGAATATATGGTTAGTGTTGTGGTTGAAAAACCTGGACAAATGCATCTGATTGATAGCGTTTCTTCTGCGCCAAAAGCTGATGAAGTTTGTGTCAAAGTTGAGTATGCAGGGATATGTGGTTCAGACCTGCATATTTATCATGGCGCAAATCCTTTTGCGGTTTACCCTCGTATCGTAGGACATGAATTTGTCGGAACGATAACCAGTGTAGGGGACAATATCTCTCCGCAACGCATTGGTGAACGCGTCGTGGTTGATCCTGTCATTAGCTGCGGTCATTGTTATCCATGTTCAATTGGGCGCCCGAATGTGTGCGAAAGCTTAAACGTATTAGGCGTTCATCGCGATGGTGGCTTTACCGATTATACCTGTGTTCCAGCAACTAACATCTGGCGAGTGCCGGAATCTATACCAGCAAACCTTGCAGCGGCAATTGAACCGTATGCGGTAGCCGCCAATGTAACCAATCGTACGGGGGTTTTCCCAACGGATGTTGCACTGGTATATGGAGCAGGTCCGGCAGGTTTAACAATTATTGATGTTTTGTGTAACGTCTGGCAGATTCCAGTAATTGTGGTGGATCAACGCGAAGATCGCCTGCTTATGGCAGGACGTTGTGGTGCGACTCATACTTTTAATAACCGGAATGGTTCATTACGGGAATTTCTGCACAATAATAAACTAACACCTACGTTAATTTATGATGCGGTTTGCCATCCATCTATCCTGGAAGAAGCCGTGACGTTAATCTCTCCCGCCGGGCGAATTGGACTTTTAGGTTTTTCTGCGACACCGTCCGCAATAGCGCAACAAGAATTAACTCGTCGTGAGTTAACCCTCTATTCATCGCGTTTAAATTGTCGTATGTTCCCTACAGTTATTGAGTGGATGGTGATGGGATTAATTCACCCGGAGAATATTATAAGTCATGTTTTTGATATTCAACATGTACATAAAGCATTTAAACTCATCGAGTCTCAACAAGAAGGGCTGTGCAAAGTATTATTGAAATTCCCCGAGTCCTGAATGTCTTATATAAAAGTAACTGTACCTACAAAGGAACATTAATCATGGAAAAGAAAAAGCTATCTCTGGCACTTTGTACTCTGTTTGGTGGATTATTAAGTTTTTCAGCTATCGCCGCAAATGTTACCCTAAAATTAGGGCATCCTGTAAATGAAGAACATAGTTGGCATAAAGCCTCACTGAAGTTTGCTGAGTTGGTAAAGCAAAAAACAAATAATGCGGTAGAAGTTAAAATCTATCCTAATGAATCATTAGGTAAAGAAATGGATATTATTAACGCAATTCAGCTAGGAAGCGTTGATATGACCATTACAGGTGAGTCATTACAAAACTGGGCACCTTCTGCGGCATTGCTGGCAGTGCCTTATATGATTACTTCTTCAGAACAAATGGCAAAAATTGTTAATGGTGAAGTTGGCGCACAAATATCCAAAGATATTGAAGAGCGTGTGAAACTGAAAACCATCGCCTGGTTTGAACGCGGCCCCCGTAACCTGACGTCTAACCGTCCGATTACCAATCCGGAAGAACTTAAAGGGTTAACTCTACGTTTACCGAACGTACCAATGTTCATCAACGTTTGGAAAGATTTGGGCGCGCAACCGACACCAATGGCATTTTCTGAAGTCTTTACTGGCTTGCAGCAGGGAGTGATTGAAGGGCAGGAAAATCCACTTTCTATGATTATGAGTGGTAGTTTCTTTGAAGTGCAGAAGTATCTTAACCGGACAGAACATGTTCGTAGCTGGATCTATCTGGTTATGGGGACGAAGAAGTTTAATAAGCTGAAGCCAGAATACCAGCAGGCTATTATTGATGCAGGCAAAGAGGCACAGGCCTATGAACACGAACTATATTTACAGGATGAAGCTAAATTAGTTGAAGCTCTGCAAGCGAAAGGGATGACGCTGGTTGATGTACATCAGAACGAGTTTGCTCGGATAGCAAATGAATCAGTTGAAAAATCAATTAATCCACAAATCAAACCTCTTTACGAAAAAGCTCGAGCAACAAAATAATATTAAACGGGGGGAGATATTCCCCCTTTTTGAGCTACTGAGGGGAAAATATGTTTAATAAGTTATATGGATATATAGAAAAAATTTATTTAACTATTGGTACGGTTTTATTAATTGCGCTCATTGGTGTAGTATTGCTCCAGGTTATATCTCGGCCATTACCAATAAGTTCGCCAGCATGGACAGAGGAGGTCGCTCGCTTTCTACTGGTTTACGTTGTCGCATTTGGTTGTGCACTGGCAACGGGTAAACGTGAATTGGTGAACGTTGATTTGGTAGTAAGTCTGCTGCCATCTGGTTTGAAGAAATATCTGGTGCTACTTATTGATTTGGTTATTCTTACCTGCTCAATTACTCTAATGATCAATTCCGTAGAATATGTAGAAAGCACAATGTGGCGTATGGCTACTACACTGCCTATTTCACAGGCATGGGTGACATCCTCGGTGATTATCATTACCGGAAACATATCGCTTTTTACTTTGTTTAATTTGATTCGGGATTTTACGCCGCAAGGGCGAAAATAGAATTATCTAATGTGAGAACAGCGCATGAATCCAACTATTGGTCTGTTTGTGATATTCTTTGTTTCACTTATGCTGGGAGTTCCGGTTATTTTCTCCCTTGCGTTATCGTCAATCTTCTATCTACTGGTTACTGATATGGGACTCGCCATTATGGCGAATCAGTTCTTTAGTGGTATGGACTCTTTTGTACTGCTTTGTATCCCCGGTTTTTTGCTGGCGGGAGGATTAATGAACGGCGGCGGCATTACTGACCGAATTGTATCTTTCAGTAACGCATGGCTGGGTCACATTCGTGGCGGTTTAGCAATGGCCAACGTTAGCGGTTCAATGATCTTTGCAGGTATTTCCGGCACGGCAGTTTCCGAAGCCGCCAGCATTGGATCAGTAATGATCCCCGCAATGAAACGCAGTGGTTACGATGCACCATTTTCTGGGGCAATAACTGCAGTGGCATCGACAGTCGGTCCAATTATTCCGCCCAGTGTACCAATGATCATTGTTGGTACGTTAACCGGTTTGTCAGTGGGTAAACTTTTTATCGCTGGGGCAGTTCCTGGTTTAATGATGGGCTTAACCATGGCCAGTATCGCATGGTACCTGGCGCATAAACGGGGTTATCCAAAAGGCGAGCGGGCTACATTTCGTCAACGGTTACATGCTACGCGTGGGGCGATCTGGGCAATTTTAATGCCGGTCATGATTATCGGCGGTTTGGTTACTGGTCTGTTTACTCCGACTGAAGCATCTGTATTTGCTGTTGTGTTTTCGTTGATCGTGGGCTTTTTTGTCTATGGTGACTTGACTGTGAGCAAATTCATGGGATGTATGATGGAAAGCATCAGCGGTACGGCTGGCATTTTGATGCTGGTTGGTTTCGCCAATGTTTTTGCCTGGATCCTGACATCTGAAGGGATCCCGCAGCAAATTGCTGATGGCATGTTATCTATTACAAGCAACAAATATTTGTTAATTCTAATGATTAACCTGCTGCTGTTGTTGGTTGGAATGTTCATGGAAACCATCGCAGCACTATTGATTCTCTTTACTCCATTACTATCAGTTGCGACCGCTATCGGTATGGATCCAATCCATTTTGCAGTAATGATGGTAATGAATCTTGTTATCGGCCTGACGACACCACCTGTTGGCGTGTGCCTCTTCGTTTCGCAGGGAATTGCCCGTGTTTCTTTAGGAGAGATCAGTAAAGCGGTAATTCCGTTTATTACAGGAAATATCATTTTGCTATTTATGGTTTCTTATATTCCGGGACTTTCGCTGTGGCTACCGGCATTGCTAGGTATGAAATAATCCATTTTTATTCGTTACCCGGTTATATTTTCCGATAGTGTGGCCGGGCTTTCGCTAATGATAAGAGAAAAAATATACCACTGCGATATTTGCAACAGATACGTCGTAGTTTAATTGACAGAAACAGGTCTTCTTATGGAAAACAGACTTTTTAACGCCAGAGCGACACTCCCTGGTTATGATCGTAATAACCTGGCGCCCAAAATTGTTCATTTAGGTTTTGGCGCATTTCATCGCGCGCATCAGGGTGTGTATGCCGACATCCTGGCTGCCGAGCATCACAGCGATTGGGGTTACTATGAAGTGAACTTGATTGGCGGTGAACAGCAAATAGCTGATCTAAAACAGCAAGATAATCTCTATACCGTTGCGGAAATGTCGGCCGATGCCTGGACCGCTCGTGTAGTGGGGGTAGTGAAAAAAGCGTTGCACGTGCAAATAGACGGTTTAGACGCTGTGCTTGCTGCCATGTGCGAACCGCAAATTGCAATTGTTTCTCTGACTATTACAGAGAAAGGCTATTTTCACTCTCCGGCGACCGGGCAGTTAATGCTGGATCACCCAATGATCGTTGACGATCTAAACAATCCCCACCAGCCGAAAACGGCACCAGGGGTTATTGTGGAGGCGCTGGCCCGGCGCAAGGCCGCAGGGTTACCGGCATTTACGGTGATGTCGTGCGACAATATGCCGGAAAATGGTCATGTAATGCGTGACGTTGTCACGTCTTATGCGCATGCTGTTGATGCGGAACTGGCGCAATGGATTGTCGAAAACGTGACTTTTCCTTCGACAATGGTCGATCGCATTGTCCCGGCGGTGACGGCTGAAACGCTGAATAAAATAGAGCAGCTCACCGGTGTGCGCGATCCAGCAGGTGTAGCCTGTGAACCGTTCCGTCAGTGGGTTATTGAAGATAACTTTGTTGCCGGACGTCCGGAATGGCAAAAAGCAGGTTCTGAACTGGTCAGCGATGTGCTGCCTTATGAAGAGATGAAACTGCGTATGCTCAACGGCAGTCATTCATTCCTGGCGTATCTGGGCTATTTGGCCGGATATCAGCATATTAATGACTGCATGGAAGATGAAAATTATCGCCGTGCGGCACATGCCTTGATGTTGCAGGAACAGGCGCCGACGCTGAAAGTGCAGGGCGTGGATCTGCAAAATTATGCGGATCGACTGATTGAACGCTACAGTAACCCAGCGTTACGCCATCGAACCTGGCAGATTGCGATGGATGGCAGTCAGAAACTCCCGCAGCGAATGCTGGATTCCATTCGCTGGCATCTGAAACAGGGCAGCGCGTTCGATCTGTTGGCGCTTGGCGTCGCCGGTTGGATGCGGTATGTCGGCGGTGTTGATGAGCAGGGTAATCCCATCGAAATTAGTGACCCGTTATTACCGGTCATTCAGGAGGCCGTGCAAAGTAGTGCAGAAGGGCAAGTGCGCGTGCAGTCCTTGATGGCGATTAATGCGATATTTGGTGATGATTTGCCGAACAATGCGTTGTTCACAGCAAAGGTGACGGAAGCGTATTTGTCTTTATTAGCGCATGGCGCGAAAGCGACCGTGGCGAAATATGCGGTGAAGTGATAAGTGACAGCAATGCCGCCATCGGCGGCATTCACACGCTTAGTTCATGCCGAGACGAATCAGGTCCAGAGGCGCGAGTTTTTCATCACAACCTTCAACTACTACGGTTTTACCGCGGCGGATTTGCTCTGCGGTCAGACCTTCAGTATCAATCGACAGGATCTTGCCAGTGTGACCGGTGCCGCTAACCATAACACGGCTGCCAGTAGTGATTGCGTTACGGTTACGATCGTAGGTCGTCATAGGTGTTTTCTCCTTTCTGATTTACAGTCGAAGCCCACGTAACGGGCGCAATATAAATACTCCTGTCGAGTGAATTTTTTTTTGTTTATGATCAAGTTCACATCTTTTTTGATGCTTGCATAAACCAGAAGAAGGGGGATGAACTCTCACCCCGAATGGGATGAGAGGTAAAGAATTACTCTTCGCTGAACCAGTCGCTATTTTCCTGGCGGATCTGGCGCACAGATTCGCTGATTTCATGCAAATGTTGCGACATTGCACGTTCTACGGCATCGCCATCACGTTTTTGCAGAGCAGAGAAAATATCGAGATGTTGGCGTAACAGCATTTCTGGTGGGGAGACGCGGTCGAAACTCATATAGCGTACGCGATCAACGGTCGCTTTCAGATTCTCAATGGTATCCCACGCGAGTTGACAGTCAGCAATCTGAGTCAGGAGCTGATGGAAGTTGTCATCAAGTTCAAAAAAATCATCCAGTTGCTTGCGCTCAATGGCAATGCGTTGCTGATGAAGATTTTGCTCAAGTTGGTAGCACTGGCTTTCAGTGATCATGCTCGCTGCCCGCCGTGCCACCGCGCACTCAATGGCCTGTCGAATAAAACTGCCATTGCGAACCTGGGTCATGGAGATTTTATTGACGTAGCTGCCACGCTGCGGGCGAATTTGAATCAGGCCGTTTTCAGCCAGTTTAATGAAGGCTTCGCGAACCGGCTGACGTGACACATTGAAACGAACAGAAACTTCTTTTTCCGACAACGGCGTACCTGGTGCAATCAGGCAATGCACAATGTCGCGACGAAGAATACGATAAATTTGCTGATTGACAGGCTGTGTGGGATTAAGTTGTGTTTCGACGGTCATTCGTTATTGCTTTTGAGTGGGTTAACCGCAAGAGTCTACCACTTTTTTGTGACAAGCAATAACCCGGCGGTGAGGCCGGGTATAAAAATTAATGCCGATGGACATTCAACCCGGCATAGCTTTGGGTAACCGGCATCATTTCCAGGGTATTGATGTTAACGTGAGCGGGAAGAGTGGCTACCCACCAGACGGCTTCGCTGACATCTTCTGGCGTCAGCGCAACGGTATTTTGATAGGTTTTTTCTGCTTTGCCGTCATCGCCTTTAAAACGGACATTGGAAAATTCGGTGCCGCCTACCAGTCCCGGTTCGATGTCTGTGACACGTACTGCCGTACCGTGCAGATCTGTGCGTAGATTCAGGCTGAACTGACGAACAAAGGCTTTTGTCGCACCGTAGACGTTGCCACCTGCATATGGCCAGCTACCCGCCGTTGAACCAATGTTAATAATGTGACCACGATTGCGCTCAACCATGCCCGGCAGGACTGCCCGCGTCATATACACGAGGCCCTTATTGTTGGTATCAATCATGGTTTCCCAGTCTTCAACGCTCGCTTTATGTGCAGGTTCCATACCCAGCGCCAGTCCAGCATTGTTCACCAGAATATCAATCTCACTCCATTCGGCAGGAAGCAATGCCAGCATTTCTTCAATGGCGGCGCGGTTACGGACGTCCAGTTGGGCGATATACAGATTATCTCCCAGCTCGTCTTTTAACTCCTGCAACCGCTCCTGACGGCGACCAGTAGCGATAACTTTATGCCCTTGTTGAATAAAACGACGAGTAATGCATTCACCAAAACCAGCCGTTGCTCCAGTTACTAATACGATCATCTCACTGTTCCTCAACGCTTTTGTGTGTCACTAACATAGCACGTGATGCTTAAGAGCGGGTAATACTGGTTTGCAACATTGCACTCCGTTATCAGTAAGCCTACGCTATGGAACACCTCGTTTTCAGGAGTAGAAAATGTCAACGACGAATCCTTTTCTTACGCAGAGCACGCTGCCTTATATGGCGCCCCATTTTGATCAGATTGCAAATCATCACTATCGCCCGGCATTCGACGAGGGGATGCGGCAAAAGCGGGCTGAGATAGAAGCGATAGCGTTAAACCCGCAGACGCCCGATTTTACTAACACTATTCTGGCTCTTGAAAAGAGCGGGGAATTACTCACACGTGTGACCAGTGTCTTCTTCGCTATGACCTCGGCGCATACCAACGATGAATTACAGCGTCTTGATGAACAATTCTCGGCAGAACTTGCGGAACTGGCTAATGACATTTACCTGAACGGCGAATTGTTCGCTCGGGTCGATGCCATCTGGCAGCGCCGTGAATCTCTGAGTCTTGATAGCGAATCCATTCGACTGCTCGAGGTGATTCATCAACGTTTTGTTCTTGCCGGGGCCAGACTTGCAGAGGCCGATAAGGCAAAATTAAAAGTGCTGAATACAGAGGCTGCGACCCTCATCAGTCAGTTTAACCAGCGGTTATTGGCGGCGAACAAATCCGGTGGGCTGGTGGTTGACGATATTGAGCAACTGGCGGGGATGAGTGAGCAAGATATTGCCCTGGCGGCGGATGCAGCGTGCGAGAAAGGTCTGGATAACAAGTGGCTTATCCCACTACTGAATACCACCCAGCAACCGGCGCTTGCCGAACTGCGCGATCGCGCGACGCGTGAAAAACTGTTTACTGCGAGCTGGACGCGGGCAGAAAAAAATGACGCTAACGATACCCGTGCCATTATTCAACGGCTGGTGGAGATCCGCGCGCAGCAGGCGAAACTGCTTGGTTTCCCTCATTATGCTGCGTGGAAAATCGCCGACCAGATGGCAAAAACACCCGAAGCAGCACTTAACTTCATGCGTGAAATTGTCCCGGCCGCGCGTAAGCGAGCAGACGATGAACTGTCGTCTATTCAGGCGGTTATCGAAAAGCAGCAAGGCGGATTTAGCGTCCAGCCGTGGGACTGGGCATTTTATGCTGAGCAGGTAAGACGCGAGAAATTCTGTCTCGATGAAGCGCAGCTCAAACCTTATTTCGAATTGAACACGGTGTTGAATGAGGGAGTATTCTGGACTGCCAACCAGCTTTTCGGCATTAAATTTGTCGAGCGCTTTGATATACCTGTCTATCACCCGGATGTGCGCGTATGGGAAATATTTGACCATAATGGAGTCGGGCTTGCGCTATTTTACGGTGATTTCTTTGCCCGTGATTCCAAAAGCGGCGGCGCGTGGATGGGGAATTTTGTTGAGCAATCTACGCTCAATGACACACGTCCCGTTATTTACAATGTTTGCAATTACCAGAAACCAGCGACAGGCGAACCTGCATTGTTATTGTGGGACGATGTTATAACCTTATTCCATGAATTTGGTCATACGCTGCACGGCCTGTTTGCCAGCCAACGTTATGCGACGCTTTCTGGCACCAACACGCCACGTGATTTCGTCGAGTTCCCTTCACAAATAAACGAACACTGGGCGACAAATCCGCAGGTATTCTCTCGCTATGCGAGGCATTACCAAACCGGAGAAACCATGCCGGAAGAGTTACAACAGAAAATGCGCAATGCCAGCCTGTTTAATAAGGGCTACGAGATGAGCGAGTTACTTAGCGCAGCACTTCTTGATATGCGCTGGCATTGTCTGGAGGAGAATGAAGCACGCCACGACGTGGACGATTTCGAACTTCGGGCGCTGGCGGCGGAAAACATGGATCTTCCCGCTGTACCGCCGCGTTATCGCAGCAGTTATTTCGCTCACATTTTTGGTGGCGGATATGCGGCGGGTTACTACGCGTATCTGTGGACGCAAATGCTGGCAGACGATGGTTATCAATGGTTTGTCGAGGAGGGTGGTTTAACGCGTGAAAATGGGCAACGTTTTCGCGACGCTATCCTTTCCAAAGGTAATAGCGAAGATTTAGAACACCTGTATCGCCAATGGCGAGGTAAGGCACCACAGATTACACCGATGCTGCAACATCGCGGCTTGAACGTATAATTCCCCCATATAGCACCGGGCTACATCCAGTCCGGTGCTATATTATAATATGCTGTTCATTTCTTTTTTAGTTATCCGGGATCTGCGTACATTTGCAGAAATAATTGGATTTATAATACTGCCAAAAGCCCTAATCTTTCAGGCCATTACCTTCTTCTCTTTGGCATAATCGGTATTATATCTTCTGGCTTGAATTTAACGTGTTCTGACAGATTTAATCACTTTTTTCTGTTTATTTTGTTTTAAATCACGCTGTTATATTTTTATCCATTAATTAATGTTTTTTCTATGGAATTGTTGACATAAATTTTCTTTTCTCTCGTTATAATAGAGCGCACAAGGAATTGTGAAAAAGGAGTGGCAATGATCAAGAAGACAACGGAAATCGATGCTATCTTGTTAGATCTCAATAAGGCTATCGATGCCCATTACCAGTGGCTGGTGAGTATGTTTCATAGCGTGGTAGCGAGGGATACCAGTCAGCCAGAAATTACGGATAACCATTCTTATGAACTGTGCCAGTTTGGTCGGTGGCTTGATCATCATGGACCACTCGATAGTGATGAATTACCCTACGTTCGGATAATAGATTCTACCCATCAGCATATGCATAACTGTGGCCGGGAATTAATGCTGGCTATTGTCGAAAATCGCTGGCAGGAAGTTCATTTTGACGAATTTCAGGAAGGGTTGCTTTCTTTTACCGCAGCATTAACAGATTACAAAATTTATTTGCTGACTATTCGTAGCAATATGGATGTATTGACGGGATTACCTGGCCGTCGGGTACTTGATGAATCCTTTGAGCATCAATTACGTAATGCTGAACCATTAAATCTTTATTTAATGCTGCTGGATATAGACCGATTTAAACTGGTTAATGATACCTACGGACATTTAATCGGTGATGTGGTATTACGAACCCTGGCGACTTACTTAGCCGGTTGGACGCGTGACTACGATACGGTTTATCGCTATGGTGGTGAAGAGTTTATTATTATCATCAAAGCGCAAAATGATGCTGAGGCGTGTCGTGCTGGGGTACGTATTTGTCAGTTAGTCGATAACCATGCCATAGCGCATCCTGGCGGACATATCCCAATAACAGTGACCGCTGGCGTGAGCCGCGCGTTTCCTGAAGAACCGTTGGATGTGGTTATTGGAAGGGCTGACAGAGCAATGTACGAAGGCAAGCAGACCGGAAGAAATCGCTGCATGTTTATTGACGAGCAGAGTGTGATAGCCCGAGTTTAAGCTCTGTTTAACATTCATTGAGAAAAATAATGCTACTGTGTCAAAGAACCGTTACCAGCGCAGAGAAATGCCTGATAGCGTAAAAGCAAAACACAAATCGATCCATGCAAGCATTCACCGCCGGTTTACTGGCGGTTTTTTTTGCGGTCAGAAAATCAGGCCCCTTGCACACAACTGTAACAAGGGGCCGGTTAGGTGAGGGATTATCTCCGTTCATTAGTCATCCCATTTGTAGCTGAAATATGCGGCCAGAAAGCCAGAAAATAAAATTATTCCCAGAACAGCTATAAAAACATTCATATTACCCAACATTATCTTCCTCCGTTTATTGTGTGGTGTGTTTCCTCGCTTACCTTAATTTTCATCTCAATGAGAAAGATATTAGCAGAGATTACCTAAACAAAGGCTGAATCAGGCGGTTATTGTGATGGGGAATGGATGTTTTTACGATATTGCGAAGGGGATAATAAAAAACGTTGGTGAAAGTGATGACGCAATAACGCTGAATTGCCAAAACCCGTCAGCTCGGCAATTTTATCGATGTTAAAAGCCGAATTTTGCAGATAATCCTGAACTCGTATTAAGCGCTCATTGAGCAGCCAGCGGGCGGGCGTCATGCCGGTTAAGGCCTCAAAACGTCTCAAAAAAGTGCGCGGACTCATATTTACCCGCTCGGCGAGGGAAGACACCGTATGTGTTTGTGCCAGATTCTGCTGCAAAAAGTCGAATAATGCACCTAACGTCTGACTTTCACGCGGTGAGGCCATTGGGCGCGTCAGATTTTGTGGTTGATCCCCCTGGCGATGTGGCTGTATGACCAGCCGTCGGGCGACATTATTAGCAATCTCATGGCCAAAATCTTTGCGCACGATATGTAAACACAGATCGATCCCCGCGGCGCTTCCGGCGGAGGTCATCACTTGTCCTTCATCCTGATATAACACATTGTCACTTACGCTGATTGAAGGGTAACGGTGCTGGAGTTGTTCAGTGTAGCGCCAGTGGGTGGTCGCTTTTCGCTGGTGAAGAAGGCCCGCAGCGGCAAGGACAAACACGCCAGAGCATATCGATACCAGGCGGGTACCGCGCTGGTGTGCTTCGCGCAATGACTGACATAGCATCTCTGGCACTTTTGCATCTATTCCACGCCAGCCAGGAATAATAACCATATCGGCGTTGGGCAATAATTCCAGCCCTCCATCTGCCACCACGTGGATCCCCCCGGTGGCTTGCAGCGCACCAGGCTCTACCGCAGCAACGGCAAAACGATACCAGTTATCGCCCAGTTCCGGTCGTGGCAGGCCGAATATTTCAACGGCTACGCCAAATTCGAAAGTACATAGCCCGTCATAAGCCAGTGCAACGACCAGCGGGCGTTGTAACGTTGTCATCATTTTGCTCTTTTCTGGCATATCGGGAGGCGGTCAGTGAAAAGTAGATTGGTTACATTATTGTTAACACAACAAACCAAAAGGAAAAAGCACTATGCGTTATGTCACTGAATTTACCACAGCGAAGCCAGAGGTTGCTGAGGCGCATTTTCTCGCGCGCTTGAGTGTCGAAACAGATTGTGCCGATGTTCATGACTCTCTGGCTTATATTGGCGATGATTTCGTTTTACTTCATGTGGTTGGTCGTGAAGAGGACTTCGCTCGTCGGCATATCCCAGGCGCTTTCCATTTACCCCATAAGCAAATGACCGCAGAAAGAATGGCCGAATGGCCGGACGATACGCTATTTGTGGTGTATTGCGCGGGGCCACATTGTAATGGTGCAGACCGTGCGGCACTCAAACTGGCTCGACTCGGAAAGCCGGTTAAAATCATGCTCGGCGGGATAACCGGTTGGGAAGATGAAGGCTATGCCTTTGCCTCAGAATAATGATTAGCAAAGCCGTGCCAGTAGTGGCACGGCACGAATGTCAACAGAGTGCTGGCTGCCCCTGGGGTCTGGCGTTAATACCTTTTAACATCAGCGCCCACGCGGCAATGATGACTACCGCCAGGATGATAAACAGCGAGGAAGACGGGAGAGTGGTCAGCACAACACCACTCACTAATGGATTTACCGCTGCCCCCAACCAGCCTAATGACTGGGCGGAAAAATAGCTGGCTTTCATTCCAGGCGGCGCAATATGGTCAATCAACATATACTCACCGGGAGCATAAATAATTTCACCAACAGTAAATACCGCGGCTGAAATTCCCCACAATAGCAGGCTGTTTCCGGAAAAAATAAAACCGACCAGACCGACGACAAAACAGAGTGTGCCTACCGTCATCAGCGCGCGTATGTTGGTCGGGTTAATACGCCGCCCAACGGAATACTGCAACGTAACTACCATAGCGGCATTAACAGGCAGAACCACTGCGACCACTTTTTCTGCAAAACCACTATCCGCTATGACCATCACATATTGCGAGATACAAGAGGCAAAGGCACCGCTCACGAAAGAGGCCAGAAAGGCAGAGCAGGTGAACCACAGCAGCGCTTTATCCCGTAACAAAACCTTTGGCGACCAGACGCTGCCTGTTTCTGTGGCGATGATTTTCTCACTGCGCTTTACCCAAATTTGAATGAATAACATGGGAAACGCAGAGCAGATAGCTGCCAGCCAAAAGGGCAGATTGATGCTCTGCATGACCAACAGCGTGCCGAGTGGCGGGCCGACGGTCCAGCCAATATTGAGCATGGTGTAGTTGATCGAGAAGATCTTCGTTTTGCTGGTGGATGAAAGATTGTCGGCAAACCAGGCTTTCAACACTGTGGCAAAAACGGAATAGGCGCAGTTGATGAGCGCGAAAAACAGTACCACCAGCGTGACGCTGTCCACCAGGGGAATGGCAATAAAACCGCTGGCGAAGGCCGTAATTGCCAGTAACATATAGCGTTTCTTGTCGAACTTATCCGCCAGGATACCAAAACCGAGGCTAAAAACGACACCAATAGTGAGCGCAATTGTCATCGCATAACCAATGAGATCGACACCCAGACTGTACTGGCGACTCAAGTAAATAGTCATAAATGGCAGCGTGGCACCGCGTCCGATAGTTAATAACAACGACGAGGCGAGAAGGGCGCAAGTAGAGCGTCTCAGAGATAAGTTCATTTGGCTGTCCGACAATGCATTTCGTTATGTTTTGTTTTTGAGATGTAAAGAAATAGCATGGCAAAAATCCGAAGTATAGCGACTTATTTGCCATTAATGCCGTGGTAAACGGTGATTAACGAATGAACTGTTAAAGAAAAGTAAATTCAGCTAAGTTGATTGCTGACAAAAAATGAAAATTCAGAGGCGGGAAAATGTCGCGGAAAGATGGGTTGTTGGCGCTATTAGTCGTCGTTGTATGGGGGCTTAATTTTGTGGTCATCAAAGTGGGGCTCCATAACATGCCACCGCTGATGCTGGCCGGTTTACGCTTTATGCTGGTCGCCTTCCCGGCAATCTTTTTCGTGGCGCGACCAAAAGTACCGCTGAATTTACTGCTGGGGTATGGTTTAACCATCAGTTTTGCGCAGTTTGCCTTTCTCTTTTGCGCCATTAACTTCGGTATGCCGGCAGGGCTAGCCTCGCTGGTCTTACAGGCTCAGGCGTTTTTTACTATCGTGCTCGGTGCTTTTACTTTTGGCGAACGGCTGCACGGTAAGCAACTGGCGGGGATTGCGTTAGCGATCTTTGGTGTACTGGTGTTAATCGAAGATAGCTTTAACGGTCAGCATGTGGCGATGCTCGGTTTTATTTTGACCCTGGCGGCGGCATTTAGTTGGGCGAGTGGCAATATCTTCAATAAAAAGATCATGTCTCATTCATCCCGTCCGGCAGTGATGTCTCTGGTCGTCTGGAGCGCATTAATCCCGATAATCCCGTTTTTTGTCGCCTCGCTCATTCTCGATGGCGCCGAAAAAATGATTCACAGTCTGGTCACTATCGACATGACCACCATTCTGGCGTTGATGTATCTGGCATTTGTGGCGACGATAGTTGGTTACGGGATCTGGGGTACGCTGCTTGGACGCTATGAGACATGGCGTGTCGCCCCCTTATCATTACTGGTGCCGGTAGTCGGTCTGGCAAGTGCAGCGTTACTGCTGGATGAACGCCTAACAGGTCTGCAATTCTTAGGTGCCGTGCTTATTATGACCGGACTGTATATCAATGTGTTTGGTTTGCGGTGGCGTAAAGCGGTGAAGGTGAGAGGCTAACAAGCCCCGATATGCCGGGGCCTGAATAAACTACATGGCGTGTTGGTTATAATAGGGCACGCCCAGCGCATCCGATTTGTCACTGCCTGTACCCATGTGATTTAAATCGAACGGTGGTTGTTCCTGCGATGGGGGAACAATCACCACATCGCCACAGGAAGTAACGACCGGTTGCGAGGTTTGCTCCGCAAAGCTCTGCGCGGAAAACAGAATAAGCGCGGTTACCATTGCGGATAAAAGTGGTTTCATGATTGCCTCAGTGACGTTGTCACATTTTTATTAACTGTTGTAATGGTTCAATGGATGCAAATACCGCGACTCGCACTGCATATTGGTCATCCGATATTTATGCGGTGGAACATCAAAGTAATTTTTGAAGGTGCGAGTCAGCGTTTGCTGTGACTCGAAACCATAACGTTCTGCCAGATAGAGGATGGGCTCGTTGCTTTCTTTCAGCTTTTGCGCGATTTCTGTCATCTTACGGCTGCGGATGTATTGACCTAATGAATGGCCGGTTTCTTTTTTAAACATCCGTTGCAGGTGCCATTTGGAATAACCTGAACGCTCTGACACTTTTTCCAGTGACAGTGGTGATTCCAGGTTGTCCTCGATCCAGTCCAAAATGCTATGAATGGTAATAGCGTCAGTATTGCGTCTGGACATCGTCATACCTCTTTTTTTGTTTACGGCAGGACTTTCTTAAGCAAATGCTCAAGCGTTGCCACTTCGTCCGCCGTCAGGTTTTTTGTTAATTCTTGATGCAGGTCCTGGCCAACTAATTGATGGCATTGTTCACATATTGCCGCGCCACTGCTGGTGAGTTTCACCAAAACGCCGCGCTTGTCATTCGGGTTCGGCAACCGCTCAATCCAGCCTTTGCAAACCAGGCGATCCAACATGCGGGTCAGCGCGCCAAGGTCAACCGAAAGAACTTTTTTCAGCTCAACTGGAGTAATGCATGCTGCGCAGCGAATAGAGCAGAGCACTTTAAACTGTGCCGCGGTGATATCGAGCGGTGACAGATAATCGTTAAGCAGACGGTCTTTCTTCTGATTAACCATATGGATTAAGCGACCTAATGGGATGATTTCATTGAACAGGTCGCTGGTACTTTTCACAATGGTTGCCCTGGCAAGTAATTAGTTGCAGGGGATAATATTGCCCAGGCAAGTATAAGTCAAACGAATGAATCCCTCGATGCCACGATTTGCTAAATCGGTTCAAGTATTGCGCAGTGTGCTGCAAGATTAGTTAAAGAGTGAAACTTTCTCCTTGTTTACCCTTTATACTTTTCGCAGATAACTAGCGACACAGGATGGCAACCACCAATGTTAGATTTGTTTAAAGCGATAGGCCTGGGGCTGGTGGTGTTATTGCCGTTAGCTAACCCGTTAACCACCGTAGCGTTGTTTCTCGGGCTTGCGGGTAACATGAACACCGCCGAACGTAATCGTCAGTCATTAATGGCCTCGGTATATGTTTTTGCCATCTTGATGGTGGCGTACTATGCCGGACAACTGGTGATGGACACATTCGGGATTTCGATTCCCGGTCTGCGTATTGCTGGCGGCTTAATTGTCGCTTTTATTGGTTTCCGTATGCTCTTCCCCCAGCAAAAAGCGATTGACTCACCAGAGGCAAAAAGCAAATCCGAAGAGCTGGAAGATGAACCCAGTGCCAACATCGCCTTTGTTCCACTGGCAATGCCAAGTACCGCTGGACCGGGGACCATTGCGATGATCATCAGTTCGGCGTCCACAGTACGTCAGAGTTCAACCTTCGCAGACTGGGTTCTGATGGTTGCGCCGCCGCTGATCTTTTTTCTGGTTGCGGTCATTTTGTGGGGAAGCCTACGTAGCTCTGGCGCAATTATGCGGCTGGTGGGCAAGGGGGGAATTGAAGCGATCTCCCGCCTGATGGGCTTCTTACTGGTGTGTATGGGGGTGCAGTTTATTATTAACGGCATCCTGGAAATCATTAAAACGTACCATTAAAAAAGGCCCGAATGGGCCTTTCAACTATTGTGTCTGTTCTTCGAGTTTCACTGGCCAGCGGCGGAATATGACAATTGACCATATTAACGCAGCGAGAGCAGGCACCGCGCCAACATAGCCAATCATCGACATCGACCAGTGAAGACTCACCTGATTACCCACCAGCGCCCCGGCGCCGATACCAATATTGAATATCCCCGAAAATAGCGCCATCGCAACGTCGGTAGCATCCGGTGCCAGCGCCAGCACTTTTACCTGCATCCCAAGGCCGATGATCATCATCGCAATCCCCCAGAAAACGCTCAGTACGCCGAGGTGCATCTCACTGTTCGCTGCAGGTAACAGTAGCGCCAGGCACACCAGCAATAACGCAATTGCCGCACTCACCAGCGTAGACGCATACTGATTGCCGAGTTTGCCGAAAATCACACTACCAATAATGCCTGCGCCTCCGAGCATTAACAGCAATGCTGTAGCAAAATTGGCACTGAACCCAGCTACGTTTTGCACAAAAGGCTCGATATAGCTGTATGCTGTGTAATGCGCGGTAACCACCACTACCGTCAACAAATAAATGCTCATCAATGCCGGGCGGCGGAACAGTTGCGGAAGACTTTTCAACGACCCGGAATGCTCGCTGGGGAGTAATGGAAGTAACTTAATCAGGCATAGCAGAGTGATAAGCGCTCCAATACCAATGGCAAAAAACGTCGTTCGCCAGCCGAAATATTGCCCCACAATTCGACCAATGGGTAAACCTAATACCATTGCCAGTGCTGTACCGGTAGCGATTAAACTCAACGCCTGCGCTCGTTTACCTGCTGGTGCCATGCGAATCGCCAGAGACGCCGTTATCGACCAGAAAATAGCATGTGCGAAAGCAACGCCGATTCGACTGATCACCAGAACGGTAAAGCTCCACGATAAAAATGACAGCACATGGCTGGCAATAAACACCACAAACAGGCAGATCAGCAATTTGCGGCGTTCAACCTGACTGGTCATTAGCATAAAAGGCAATGACATTAGCGCTACTACCCATGCATAAATGGTCAACATGATGCCGACCTGAGCAGTTTGCATGTGAAAACTTTGCGCAATGTCAGAAAGCAGGCCAACAGGGACAAATTCGGTAGTATTGAAGATGAAGGCGGCTACTGCCAGCGTAACTACCCGTAGCCACGCCACTTTGCGGGAAACAGTGTTTGTTGTCATAACAGATTATCGGGTGAGTTGCGAAAAGGTGATGAAATGATCTTAAAACGGTTAATGATGTGAATACAATGACTTTGTGATCCACATCTCATTTTGCCGCTTCTTGCTGTTCCAGCGATGTGTCAAGCAGTTCAATAAACGCCTCAAGCTGACGAGTCTTCGTGCCACGACGCCAGACCAGCCATGTCGTTAACCAACGCCATTGCTCACCTAATGGCCAGGCTTCAACCTGATGATGCCCCGGCATACTTTCCAGCATGGAACGAGGAATAAGCGCAATTCCCGCTCCGGCGATTACACAGGCCAGCATACCGTGATATGACTCCATCTCATGAATTGTCCCCGGCGCTGCGCCGTCGGCATGAAACCAGCTCTCAAAGTGGCGGCGATACGAGCAGTTAGCGCGGAAGGCATAGATATTACAACCATTAACCTGACTGGCGCGGGTAACGGAAGTATGTCCTTGCGGCGTAACGATCATCAACTCCTCGCGGTACACCGGCATCCCGTCAATGGCTGTATGGTTAATCGGACCATCAATAAATGCCGCATTCAGTTTTCCCTCAAGTACACCGTCCAGCATAGTTCCGGAAGGGCCAGTGGAAAGGGAAAACTGAATTTTAGGATAACGACGGTTAAATTCTGCCAGTGTAGCTGGGATGCGTACCGCTGCGGTGCTTTCCAGCGAACCGAGAGAAAACAAGCCTTGTGGCTCATCGCCAGCAACAACATTTCGCGCTTCGTCGACCAACGCGAGAATTTGTTGGCTATAGCGCAAAAAATTATGCCCGGCAGGAGAGAGACGTAAACGCTGATTCTCGCGAATAAACAGTTCAACGCCGAGTTCTGTTTCCAGCTGGCGGATACGGGTAGTCAGGTTAGATGGCACACGATGCACTTTTGCTGCCGCCTGGGTAATGCTGCCAGCCTCGGCAACGGCGTTAAACATCTCCAGCTGGGTCAGATCCATAGCATTCTCGATTCGTGAACAAGTGACTTAATATTATTCATTTTCACGAAAGAGTAAAGCTGCGTATCTTCACACCATAACTCACGAAGGAGATACCCGGATGACCATTACTCCGCTTACCCATGCTATTTCAATAAATCCAGCCAATGGCGAACAACTTTCTGCACTGCCGTGGGCTGGCGCTGACGATATTGAACACGCACTTCGGCTTGCAGCGGCAGGCTTTCGCGACTGGCGCGTAACAAACGTAGATTATCGCGCAGAAAAACTGCGTGATCTCGGTAAGGCTTTGCGCGCCCGTAGCGAAGAGATGGCGCAAATGATCACTCGAGAAATGGGGAAACCGATCAAACAGGCGCGTGCCGAAGTGGCGAAATCAGCAAACTTGTGCGACTGGTATGCAGAGCATGGTCCGGCAATGCTGAAGAGCGAACCTACGCAGGTAGAAAATCAGCAAGCGGTTATTGAATATCGTCCTATGGGGACGATCCTGGCGATTATGCCGTGGAACTTTCCGTTATGGCAGGTGATGCGAGGGGCTGTTCCCATTATCCTGGCAGGTAACGGTTATTTGCTTAAGCATGCGCCAAATGTGATGGGCTGTGCACAGTTAATTGCTCAGGTCTTTAACGATGCAGGTATCCCACAAGGCGTATATGGCTGGTTGAATGCCGACAATGACGGTGTAAGCCAGATGATTAAAGACCCGCGCATTGCTGCGGTTACAGTCACCGGAAGTGTCCGTGCGGGAGCAGCCATTGGCGCGCAGGCTGGGGCGGCGCTGAAAAAATGTGTGCTTGAATTGGGCGGTTCCGACCCATTTATTGTGCTTAACGATGCCGATCTGGACCTTGCCGTGAAAGCCGCAGTTGCCGGACGTTATCAGAATACCGGGCAGGTTTGTGCAGCAGCAAAACGCTTTATCATCGAAGAGGGGATTGCCTCTGCATTTACCGAACGTTTTGTGGCGGCGGTAGCGGCGTTGAAAATGGGCGATCCGAGTCATGAGGATAACGACCTCGGGCCGATGGCGCGTTTCGATTTGCGTGATGAGCTACATCATCAGGTTGAAAAATCACTGGCACAGGGCGCCCGTCTGTTACTCGGAGGGGAAAAGGTAGCTGGCGCAGGAAACTACTATCCGGCAACGGTTCTCGCAGACGTCACGCCAGAAATGACCGCGTTTCGTGAAGAGTTGTTTGGACCCGTCGCGGCAATCACCATTGCGAAAGATGCTGAACATGCGCTTAAACTGGCTAATGACAGCGAGTTTGGACTTTCTGCAACCATTATTACCTCTGATGAAGCACTGGCGAAACAAATGGCAGCACGTCTGGAATGTGGAGGGGTGTTTATCAATGGTTTCAGCGCCAGTGATGCACGGGTAGCGTTTGGCGGTGTGAAGAAGAGCGGCTTTGGTCGTGAGCTTTCCCATTTTGGGTTACATGAGTTCTGTAATATCCAGACGGTATGGAAAGACCGGATCTGACGTCACATATTTAGCTCTGTTATACTCGCAGGTCTTTTCAGACCTGCGAGCAAGGAGCAGAGAGTGGCAGTCGCCATGGATAATGCAATCTTAGAAAACATCTTGCGGCAAGTACGACCGCTAATTGGTCGGGGGAAAGTCGCGGATTATATTCCGGCACTGGCAACGGTAGAGGGTTCCCGACTGGGCATTGCTATCTGTACCGTTGACGGGCAGCTTTTTCAGGCCGGAGACGCGCAAGAGCGTTTTTCAATTCAGTCTATTTCCAAAGTGCTCAGCCTCGTTGTTGCAATGCGTCATTACTCCGAAGAAGAGATTTGGCAACGTGTGGGCAAAGATCCGTCGGGATCGCCATTCAATTCCCTGGTGCAACTGGAAATGGAGCAGGGTATTCCACGAAATCCTTTTATTAATGCCGGTGCGCTGGTGGTCTGCGACATGTTGCAAGGGCGATTAAGCGCCCCACGGCAACGTATGCTGGAAGTGGTGCGTGGACTAAGCGGCGTGTCTGATATTGCCTACGATACGGTGGTAGCGCGTTCAGAGTTCGAGCATTCTGCGAGAAATGCGGCGATAGCCTGGCTGATGAAGTCGTTTGGCAATTTCCATCATGATGTGACAACAGTACTGCAAAACTACTTTCACTACTGTGCACTAAAAATGAGCTGCGTTGAGCTGGCCCGAACGTTTGTCTTTCTGGCAAATCAGGGGAAGGCTATTCATATCGATGAGCCGGTGGTAACGCCAATGCAGGCGCGACAAATTAACGCGCTGATGGCAACCAGTGGTATGTACCAGAACGCGGGCGAGTTTGCCTGGCGGGTGGGACTTCCGGCGAAATCTGGCGTTGGTGGCGGTATTGTGGCGATCGTCCCACATGAAATGGCCATTGCGGTCTGGAGTCCGGAACTGGATGACGCAGGTAACTCTCTTGCCGGTATTGCAGTACTTGAACAATTGACGAAACAATTAGGACGCTCGGTTTACTAATGCAGTCTCTTGATCCACTCTTCGCGCGTTTATCCCGTTCAAAATTTCGCTCCCGCTTTCGTTTAGGTGTGAAGGAGCGTCAGTATTGTCTGGAGAAGGGCGCGCCGGTTATCGAACAACATGCGGCGGATTTTGTCGCTAAACGTCTTGCCCCGGCCTTACCGGCGAACGATGGCAAGCAAACTCCGATGCGCGGGCATCCGGTGTTTATTGCCCAGCATGCTACAGCAACATGTTGTCGCGGCTGTCTGGCTAAGTGGCACAACATTCCGCAGGGTGTTTCGTTAAGTGAGGAACAACAACGTTATATTGTGACGGTTATCTACCACTGGCTGGTTATTCAGATGAATCAGCCATAAGAATGTCAGATTTCGACAAAGCCGTATCGGATTAATATCTTTATTTGTCACCGCTGCCAGTGAACATGCTATCCTTTATGAGAATTTACTTATTGCGTTAAAATAATTGCAGCCTGCAATTGTATGGACAGATAATTAATGCGTGTACACCCCATCTCAACTTTCCATTTGTTCTTGGAAGGCCATTTGCTACGTAATAGCATCGCGATTTTTGCGCTAACCACGCTGTTCTATTTTGTTGGTGCAGAGTTACGTCTGGTTCATGAACTCTCTCTCTTCTGGCCGCTGAATGGTGTGATGGCAGGGGTTTTTGCCCGGTATGTCTGGCTCAATCGGCTGCATTACTATGCAATCAGTTACGTGGCGATGATGGCTTATGATGCGATGACTACCGAATGGGGTTTAGTTTCACTGGTCATCAACTTGTCCAATATGATGTTTATTGTGACCGTGGCTCGGTTAGTGCTGAGGGATAAGCGACTGGGGAAAAATAAGTATGAGCCAGTAAGTGCCTTACGCTTGTTTAATTATTGCCTTATAGCCGCATTATTATGCGCAATTGTCGGGGCGGTTGGTTCAGTAAGTATTGATAGTCTGGATTTCTGGCCCTTACTTGCTGACTGGTTTAGCGAACAGTTTTCGACGGGCGTGTTAATTGTTCCGTGTATGTTGACGCTGGCGATCCCTAGGGCGTTGCCACGCTTTAAAGCAGAACAGATGATGCCGTTTATTGCGCTCATTGTATCGGTCATTGCCTCGGTAGTTATTGGCGGTGCGGGGAGTCTGGCGTTCCCATTGCCTGCATTGATCTGGTGTGCGGTACGCTATACCCCGCAGGTAACGTGTTTGCTGACTTTTTTGACGGGCGCGGTGGAGATCGTGCTGGTGGCAAATTCGGTGATAGATATCGCCGTCGGTTCGCCGTTCTCTATCCCACAAATGTTCTCCGCTCGTCTGGGGATTGCTACCATGGCAATTTGCCCAATCATGGTTTCCTTTAGCGTGGCGGCAATTAACTCGCTGGTTAAGCAAGTTTCTCTGCGTGCCGATTTTGATTTTCTCACCCAGGTTTACTCGCGCTCAGGTCTTTTTGAGGCATTAAAAAATCCGTCACTACAACAGACACAACATCTGACGGTGATGCTGCTTGATATCGACTATTTCAAAAGCATAAACGACAACTATGGTCATGAATGTGGCGATAAAGTTTTAAGCGTGTTTGCCCGGCATATACAGAAGATAGTTGGTGATAAAGGGCTGGTGGCGCGGATGGGCGGCGAAGAATTTGCTGTTGCAGTGCCTTCAGTGAATCCTGTGGATGGTCTGCTGATGGCGGAAAAAATCCGTAAAGGCGTAGAAATGCAACCGTTTATCTGGCAACAAAAAACGCTTTATTTGACGGTTAGCATTGGTGTCGGAAGTGGGAGTGCAACATTTCGTACGTTAATCGATGATTTCAACAAGTTGATGGTAGAAGCTGATACTTGCCTTTATCGCTCGAAAAAAGACGGGCGAAATCGAACCAGCACTATGCATTATGGCGAAGAAGTTGTCTGACAGGTTGTGATTTTTTTGCGGTGAACATCTAATTTGTTCTACCAATTTTGTCATTTCCCATTTTTACCGGAAATCATGATTACAAGCTTTCACTTTCCGGAACCTTGACCAACAGCACATTTTTCGCCAAAAAACGTGAATTGTTCGCCGCGAGTTGATCAAAACAGGGGTTCAGCGTATCAAAGTTTGCTAACCTGTCGTACCAATTCAAACAGGTTGTATGACTAATCAAAAGGGAACCCATTGTGAAAACACTAAATCGTCGCGATTTTCCCGGTGCACAGTATCCAGAACGTATCATTCAGTTTGGTGAAGGTAACTTCCTGCGTGCCTTTGTCGACTGGCAAATTGATCTCCTGAATGAGCACACCGATCTGAATTCTGGTGTGGTCGTAGTTCGTCCGATTGAAACTTCATTCCCGCCGTCACTGAGCACTCAGGATGGTCTGTACACCACCATCATTCGTGGTTTGAATGAGAAGGGCGAGGCGGTCAGCGATGCGCGTCTGATTCGTTCTGTTAATCGTGAAATCAGCGTCTACAGTGAATACGATGAATTCCTGAAACTGGCGCACAACCCGGAAATGCGCTTTGTTTTCTCTAACACCACCGAAGCAGGTATCAGCTACCATGCAGGCGACAAATTTGATGACGCGCCAGCGGTAAGCTATCCGGCAAAACTGACTCGCCTGTTGTTCGAACGTTTTAGCCATTTCAACGGTGCGCTGGATAAAGGTTGGATTATCATCCCGTGTGAACTGATCGACTATAACGGCGATGCGCTGCGTGAACTGGTTCTGCGCTACGCGCAGGAGTGGGCGCTACCAGAAGCATTTATTCAATGGCTGGATCAGGCTAATAGCTTCTGTTCAACGCTGGTGGACCGTATCGTTACCGGTTATCCGCGTGATGAAGTGGCGAAACTGGAAGAAGAACTGGGGTATCACGATGGTTTCCTCGATACCGCTGAACACTTTTACCTGTTTGTAATTCAGGGGCCGAAATCTTTAGCTTCAGAATTACGTCTGGACAAATATCCGCTCAACGTGCTGATTGTTGACGATATTAAACCGTATAAAGAGCGCAAAGTGGCAATCCTCAACGGTGCACACACCGCGTTGGTGCCAGTTGCGTTCCAGGCAGGGCTGGATACTGTAGGCGAAGCGATGAACGATGCTGAAATTTGCGCATTCGTTGAGAAAGCCATCTACGAAGAAATTATTCCAGTACTGGATTTGCCACGTGATGAACTGGAATCTTTCGCCAGTGCGGTAACCGGGCGTTTCCGTAACCCGTATATCAAACATCAGTTGCTTTCCATCGCGCTCAACGGTATGACCAAGTTCCGTACCCGAATTCTGCCTCAGTTGCTGGCAGGGCAGAAGGTGAACGGTAAACTTCCGGCCCGACTGACCTTCGCGCTAGCGGCATTGATTGCATTCTATCGTGGAGAACGTAACGGGGAAGCGTATCCGGTACAGGATGATGCCCACTGGCTGGAACGTTATCAGCAGCTCTGGAGTCAGCATCGTGACCGTATCATCGACACCCAAGAGCTGGTCGCTACTGTGCTGGCAGAAAAAGACCACTGGGAACAGGACCTGACGCAAGTGCCTGGCCTGGTCGAACTGGTTGCTAATGACCTGGATTCCATTCTGGAAAAAGGGATGCGCGAAGCTGTACGTCCGTTGTGCTAAAACTCTGAACCCGGTTTCGACCGGGTTTCTTATTTCACTATATTAGTTACAACATCCTATGTGCCTTTATCATTAACAGGTGCCACATGCAGCACCTGTTAATGTTGTAAGCTTGTAGGTAATTTGTAAGTAGCATCTTGAGAATGTGATCGTAATCACGTTTAATAGGGCGACTTTTCCACGCCTGAAGATAACCATGATTGTTCGTCCACAACAACACTGGCTGCGCCGTATTTTTGTCTGGCACGGTTCAGTATTATCCAAGATATCCTCGCGCTTACTACTCAATTTTCTCTTTTCTATCGCTGTTATTTTCATGCTGCCCTGGTACACGCATCTGGGCATCAAATTCACCCTTGCACCGTTCAGCATTCTCGGTGTCGCCATCGCCATCTTTTTGGGTTTTCGTAATAACGCGGGGTATGCCCGTTATGTTGAAGCGCGCAAACTTTGGGGGCAGTTGATGATTGCTTCACGGTCGTTACTGCGTGAGGTAAAAACGACATTGCCAGATTCGGCAAGTGTAAGGGAGTTTGCCCGACTGCAAATCGCCTTCGCCCACTGTTTACGCATGACGTTACGCAAACAACCACAGGCGGAAGTGCTGGCACATTATCTCAATGCCGAAGATCTTCAGCGTGTACTGGCTTCAAACACTCCAGCTAACCGTATCTTGTTGATAATGGGGGAGTGGTTGGCGGTTCAGCGACGCAATGGACAACTTTCAGATATCCTGTTTATTAGCCTCAACGATCGGCTTAATGATATTTCAGCGGTTCTGGCAGGTTGCGAGCGCATTGCCTATACGCCAATTCCCTTTGCCTACACCCTGATTTTGCATCGTACCGTTTATCTGTTTTGTATCATGCTGCCGTTCGCGCTGGTCGTGGATCTGCATTACATGACGCCTTTTATCTCTGTGCTGATTTCCTACACCTTTATTTCGTTGGATTGTCTGGCGGAAGAACTGGAAGATCCGTTCGGTACAGAAAACAACGATTTACCACTGGATGCTATCTGCAACGCTATTGAAATTGACCTGTTACAGATGAACGATGAAGCAGAAATTCCAGCGAAAATTCTTCCCGATCGCCGTTACCAGCTGACGTGATAATTACTCCGTACGTCGGGCAACAATAAAAAGTCGCGGGAATGCCAGCAGTATCTGCCCGTTCTCCTGGAGTGGATACTGCTCTTCCAGCATCTGATGGTAGCGCGTAAGAAAATGCTGCTGTTCGCTCTCAGTCAGATCCTGCAACCATGGGCGTAATCCGGTTGCGGTCACCCAGTCAATAATCGCCTGGTGCGACGGCATCTGGTGATAGTAAGTGGTTCGCCAGATATCAATCTCGCATCCGGCTTCGCTCAAAATATCATAATATGCATGAACGCCAGCCAGCGGCTCACGCCCGCGATCTGGATAATTTTGTTCCCAGGCGACTTCGCGCATCAGCACATGGGTCGGCTCCAGCCAGTTATCTGGCATCTGTACTGCCAACACACCATGGAGATTAAGTAATGAAACCAGATGAGGAAACAATTCGTAGTGGTCGGGCAGCCATTGCAGTGAAGCATTAGCAAAAATCAGATCGAGTGCCTGTTTCGGTTGCCAGTTGCGGATGTCTGCTTCCACAAACTGACATTTTGGAAGAGCACTGCGCGCTTCGGCAATCATCGCCGGAGACGAGTCGATGCCCGTTATCCTGGCCGCAGGCCAACGTTGATGCAGCAGGGCGGTGCTGTTACCTGGGCCACAGCCAAGATCTGCAACGTATTCGACATTCTCCAGCGGCACTCTGGCAAGCAGCTCCATCGCCGGACGCGATCGTTCAGCGGCAAAGTGCAGATATAAAGAGGGGTTCCAGTCAGACATTTTTTTACTCCCGTCAGCGTGTTACCCCAATTGTAGATAAAACTGATGAATTCGCCTCACGGCATCAACCCATTGAACACACGTTTTTTACGCGGCCCGGTCATTAGCGCTTCCAGTTTCGCGACACAGGTTTTGTAGTGGGGCGTAGTTTTATGGAACGCCACTGCGTCTTCATCTTTATAGGCTTCGTAAATATAAAAGCGCGAATTTACTTCCGGGTCCTGTAAGACATCGAAGCGTAAATTACCTTCTTCCTGTACCGAGCCCAGGTGGTTCTGGCGAAAGACCTCGATAAACTCGTCAACCTTGTCTTCATGAACGTTAATTTCAACCAGTGTGACGTGCATGATTCTTCTCCTTAAATCCGCAGTTACTGTTTTTCACTCAGATAGAGTTCATATGCCCGATCAGCCGTTTCGTTATGGTGAACCACCGCCTGTACGGCTTTCATCATCGCCACCGGATGGTCTGACTGGAAAATATTTCGCCCCATATCCACACCAGAAGCGCCCTGATCGATAGCCTGCCAGCACATTTCCAGCGCTTCGCGCTCCGGTAATTTTTTACCGCCAGCAATAACAATAGGTACCGGACATCCGGCAACAATCCGTTCAAAACCTTTATCGACATAATAGGTTTTGATAATTTGCGCCCCCATTTCAGCGGCGATTCGGGTCGCGAGCGAGAAATAACGCTGATCGCGCACCATATCTTTGCCCACGCCAGTGACTGCCATGGTCGGCATTCCCACTTTCATTCCAGCATCGACCAACTGAATAATATTTTTGATCGACTGATGTTCATATTCGCTGCCGATATAAACCTGCGCCGCCACCGCACAACTGTTCAGGCGCACGGCGTCATCCATCGATAACGCCACTGCTTCATTACTTAATTCCGCAAGGATAGAGTTCGCACCTGACGCCCGCAGGACCACTGGCTTATTGGTCGCGGGTGGCACCACGCTGCGTAAAATACCGCGTGTACACATTAATACATCGGCATGTTCAAACAGTGGGGCGATATTTATATCAATGCGTTCAAGTCCGGTAGTCGGCCCCTGAAAATAACCATGATCAAAGGCCAGCATCACGGTTTTACCCGTTTTCGGATTAAATATCCGCGATAAACGAGACTGCATTCCCCAGTCCAGTGCACCGCAACCTTTGAGGGTAAAAGGGATATTTTGTTGCGGTTGATCGGTGCGAAAATCTTTACCATCTTTAATATCGTCTAAATCTGCCATAACTTACTCCGGTTAAGTAATGCACATCAGAAATCGTATTTGCCGATATTTTCTTTATTGAAAACCACGCGCTCCGGTAACAGTACAATGCCATTACCGTCCGCTTCGTAGTCATAGCCCTGAACGCTGTTTGGCGAGACTTCCACCTGACCTACGCCCTCGATATCCAGCTTGTCGCCCGTTTTCATTGCACCTTTTTTCAATAATGCATCTGCGACATAGACCGAAATTTTGCCTTGCTGAACCACATCCCACAGGCCAAACTCTTTCACCGTGCCGCGCTCAACATACGGACGCATCACATTTGGCGTACTGAATCCGACAATCGCAACTTTGTCATTTTTCAGGTTTTCTGCGGCTTGTGCGGCAGCAGGCAGGGCGTTGGCGTCGGGGGCGATAATGACATCGAGATCGCTATAGGCTTTTAATATGCCTTCCGCAGTTTGTAACGATTTAGTGGCATCGTTATAGCCAAACTGCGTAGTGACAATTTCCCAGCCTGGATGTTCTTTGGCGATTTTCGCTTTCGCTTCTTTCACCCATTGGTTTTGGTCGGTAACCGTGGGGCTGGAGTAGAAAAACGCGACTTTGGCTTTGTCTTTATTTACCTGGCGCGCCGCCATATCCACCAACATACCTCCCAACTGGGCGGGCGTTCCCTGGTTAATGTAGTAAGAACGGCACTCCGGTTTGGTGTCAGAATCCCAGGTAAGTACTTTCACCCCACGTTGCATGGCGCGTTTCAGTGCCGGGCATAAACCATCTGGCGAAACCGCAGAAACGATAATGGCGTTATATCCCTGATTGACGAAGTTATTGATCAACTGTACCTGACCAGAAACACTGGGTTCTGTCGGCCCGTCGTAGGTCACATCAACGCCCAACTCTTTACCAGCTTGTTGTGCGCCGTTGCCACCGCTGGTAAAAAATCCCACGCCAACCAGTTTGGGAATAAATGCAATACGCTCTGCGGCCTGCACATTCATAGAGATTGCGGCAATGCCAAGGGCGCTAAGTAAGGCGATTTTCTTAAAGCGATGAAGTGTCATGAAGATATCCTTTATGGCAATGGGTTATTGGCCCGACGCGCCAGCCACTCTTTAATTTGCTGGCGATGCAGGCTAACGGAACGACCAACGACAACGACGATAAGCAGCGCACCGGAAAGGGCGCTGGACACCTGATTTGGCACTCCTGCCATTTGCAAACCTTGTTGCAAATATCCCACTAATAAAACCGCAATGGCGGTGCCGATAATGGAACCGGAGCCACCATAAATATTGGCACCGCCGAGCACCACTGCGGTGATGGCGGGCATCAGAAACGACGCACCGAGATCGGAACGTGCTGAACCAAAATACGACACTAGCAGCACAGCGGCGACCGCAGACGCCAGCCCTGTCATGGCATAGAGCGCACATAAGGTACGGTTAACTGGAATCGCGCTATAAACCGCCACGCGCGGGCTTTGCCCAATCAAAAACACGTTACGTCCGGCATGGGTTTTATGCAGCCAGAGCCAGAAAACGAGGAGACATATCAGGAAGATAATCAGCGGAACAGGGAGTCCCAGCACATCCAGGTTAGCAAAATCTGTAAACGCCATCGGGAATCCACCAATACCTTCGTACCCCGTCGCTCCGGCTATCCCGGAAAGCAGCAGAGCGCTTCCGGCAAACAGATATAGCGTGCCAAGCGTAATCACCAGCGGGTTAACTTTGGTATAGATAATTAATCCGGCGTTGATCAGCCCGCACAATGCGCCGAGCAGTAATGTCAGAAGAATCGCCAGTGGCATCGGCACACCACTTTGAAATAGTACGCCCAATGCAATGGCGCAAAGGCCGATGGTCGAACCAAACGAAATATCGATCCCGCCACTGACAATCACCATCGTCAGCGGTAGGGCGACAATGCCAATGCAGATAAAGTCACTGGTGCTGAACAGCAACATATTGAGATCTAACATCCGCGAGTTAATTGCACCAAATGCGACGATCTCAATAACCAGCAGTGCGGCAAGGGCCAGTTCCCAACCGTAGCGAATACGCATTACGCGGCCTCCCGTTTTTTACCTGACGAAGCGGGTTTAACGGATGGCGGTTGCGTCATAAAGCGGGCATATTTTTGCCGCCGCAGATTACGTTCCAGCGCGCAACGCAGGCGTCCATCAAACACCAGCACCGCCAGCAGAACCAGGCCCGCGATAAAATCATTCCACCATGCTGGAATGCGCAACAGCACCAGAACGCTATCAATCTGCGTGAGGAACCAGGCGCCGAGCACCGCTCCGATAATCGCGCCGGAACCGCCGAGCAAACTAATACCGCCCAGCACGCAGGCTGCAATCGCTTTCATCTCCAACCCGGTACCGGTCTGGTTGGGGATAAACCCAATCTGCGAAGCAAACACAATTCCCGCCAACGCAGCCATGCAGCCGTTCAACGAAAATGCCACAATCCTAATGGCCTCCGTACGAACGCCCAGTTGACGAGCGCCCTGTAAATTATCGCCCGTGGCATAAAAACTGCGTCCAAACGCCGTCTTCGCCAGCAGCCAGGCCATAAATGCCACCAGAATTATCGTCAACCAACCAATCGCGGAAACGCCAAACAGTAGCGGGGCGGAGAGTTGTTTCAGTTCGGCGGGTAATCCCTCAATCCATTTACCGCCAGTCCACAGCAACATGATGCCCCTGTACAACCCTAATGTACCGAGCGTAGCGACAATGGCAGGGATCTTTAGCCACGCGACCAGTACACCGTTGAAAAATCCCGCGAGCAAGCCGAGCAGTAACGTCGCGACACAAGCAACAGGCAGTGAATACCCCGCATTCAGTAATATCCCCAATAGCACCGCGCACATACCCGTAATTGAGCCTACCGAAACATCAATATTGCGCGTCAGCATCACCAGCGTCGCGCCCATCGCCAGCAGGATCAAGATTTGTGCGCTGCTATAAACCATGGTCAGCGTTTGCAGACTTAAATACTGACGGTCGAGAAAACCTGGCAACACAAACAGCAGCACCACCGCCAGGAGTGCCGTGATTTCACGGTTGTTCTGAATAAACTTCAGCATGACGCCTCCTGACGCTGACTATCGCCGAAGGCAACGCGCATAATGGTCTCGACATTAATATCGCGCCCGGTCAGTGCCGAGTGGGTAATTTCACCCTGATGCATCACATACACGCGGTCAGCCATCAGTTCGATCTCTTCCAGATCGGAGGAAATAAGCAGCACGGCCACATTTTGTGCGGCGATGCTGCGCAACAGCTGGTAGATATCATTACGCGCCGAGACATCCACGCCGCGCGTCGGCTCATCAACAATCAATACTTGCGGCGAAGCTTCCAGACATTTGGCAATCAGGATTTTTTGCTGGTTGCCACCGGATAAAGTTCGTGCAGCTTGTTCCGATTCGTTAAATTTAATATTCAGCGCGCGACGATATCGTTCCAGTGTGGCGTTATCTTTCGCGGTTTTTGCCCAGAATCCGCGTTGATTATGGGTGAGGGCGCAGACGTTCCACGCCAGCGAAGCATCGAGATTCAATCCTGAGGACTGGCGATCTTCTGGTAGATAAACCAGACCGCAATGCAAACGTTCTCCGGTAGTTAATTTATTGATCTCTTTACCATTCAACATGATGCACCCGCCACGCAAAGGCCGCAGACCATATAACGTTTCTGCCAGTTCAGTGCGCCCGGCCCCCACTAGCCCAGCCAGGCCAAGAATTTCTCCGGCATTCAGCGTAAAACTGACATTCATAAAACCTTCGCCAGTCAGATTTTCCAGCGCCAGTACCGATGTTCCAGCTGCATGTTGTGGGCGATTACCGGGCAACTCCAGCCATAACTTTTGACTGGCTGAGAGAGATTTTTCCCGCATTGCTGGCGTAATGGCCTGAATGATGTCGTCGGTAGACAGCTCACTGGTTTTGCCACTTAACGCGATAGTTCCGTCGCGCATCACGCTAATCCGATCGGCAATCTGGCGAATTTCCGGCAGCTTATGTGAGATAAAAACAATACCCACGCCAGTGGCGAGTAGTTCCCGCAAACGGCCAAACAAGCGTTCGGTTTCCGCAGGGGTAAGCGACGCTGTAGGTTCATCGAGAATAAGAATTTGCGAATCGCGCATCAGACCGCGCAGGATTTCCACCATTTGGCGGTCGGCAACATCCAGTGAGCCCGCCAGACTATGCAGATCAAACTGGCAGCCCAGCGCCGCCAGCAAGTTCTTCATTTTCTGCATAGAAAGCTGTTTTTTTGCCAGCCCATACAGGATGTTTTCTTTTATCGACAGACTTGGGAAAAGCAGCGGTTCCTGGGGAACGAGATAAATACCCAACTGATGAGCATGAACTGGCGTTAATCTGGTGTAGTTGTTGCCCCCAATCTCCAGCGTACCGCTATCAGCGGGGGTAATACCGGCGATGATTTTCATTAGCGTCGATTTACCCGCGCCGTTACCGCCGAGCAGGGCGTGGACTTCCCCCTGATGCAACGTAAAATCGATGCCTTTCAGGACATTAACCCCTGAATACTGTTTATAAACCGAGCGGGCGCAAAGTAGCGGTAACGCGCGGGTATCACTCGTTTGCATATTTCCCCCATTCAGTTTTGCAGGTGAGTTTTGAACAAATGTATTTTTACTTTTAATTTGTTCATAACCTTAGGTGGCTATTGCACATAATTCCGACGAATAGATCACAATTTATGCTATTTTGGTTTTTATGTTTGCGTTTGTTCATGTCGAATAGTCAAACTGTGGTTGCTATCACAGATATAAATGCGCAAGAACTGAACAATTGCATTAAAGATTTAAATATGTTCAAAGTGAAGAATGAATTATGACAATCAACGATTCGGCAATTTCAGAACAGGGAATGTGCGAAGAAGAACAGGTCGCGCGGATCGCGTGGTTTTACTATCACGACGGGCTGACCCAGAGCGAGATTAGCGATCGTCTCGGGCTAACGCGTTTGAAAGTGTCGCGATTACTGGAGAAAGGGCATCAGTCCGGCATTATTCGCGTGCAGATTAATTCTCGCTTTGAAGGCTGTCTGGAATATGAAACGCAATTACGTCGCCAGTTTTCATTACAGCATGTGCGGGTGATCCCTGGACTTGCGGATGCTGATGTCGGCAGGCGACTGGGGATAGGCGCGGCGCATATGTTGATGAGTTTACTTCAACCACAACAAATGCTGGCGATTGGCTTTGGCGAGGCAACGATGAACACGCTGCAACGTTTAAGTGGGTTTATTTCGTCACAGCAAATCCGCCTGGTCACGCTCTCCGGTGGTGTCGGCTCTTATATGACAGGCATCGGGCAACTTAACGCAGCGTGCAGCGTCAACATCATTCCGGCGCCATTACGGGCATCTTCGGCTGAAATTGCCCGAACGCTGAAAAATGAAAACTGCGTCAAAGATGTCCTGTTAGCCGCACAAGCTGCGGATGTGGCCATTGTCGGCATTGGCGCAGTGAATCAAAAAGAGAATGCGACGATTATTCGCTCCGGTTATATCAGCCAGGGCGAACAGTTAATGATTGGTCGAAAAGGGGCCATTGGCGATATTTTAGGTTACTTTTTTGACGCTAAAGGTGACGTTGTCACGGATATCAAAATACATAACGAACTGATTGGCTTACCTTTAACCGCGATGACAACTATTCCAACTAGAGTAGGTGTCGCAAGGGGCGAAAATAAAGCCGAAGCGATCGCCGCTGCGATGAAAGGCGGCTACATCAACGCGCTGGTTACCGACCAGGATACTGCCGCTGCGATTTTACGTGGTTAATTTAGCATCACCTTATTACCGGGAACGATGGAGAACGTATAGAGGAACAGACAGAACGCTTAAGCCGAGGACAATCTAATGGCTCGACTCTTTACCCCTTCAGAATCAAAGCATTACCTGATGGCGCTGGACGCAGGCACCGGAAGTATTCGGGCTGTGATTTTCGACCTGGAAGGCAATCAAATCGCAGTAGGACAGGCGGAGTGGCGGCATCTGGCAGTACCTGACGTTCCCGGTTCAATGGAATTTGATCTGAATAAGAACTGGCAACTGGCGTGCGAATGTATGCGCCAGGCGTTACATAATTCTGGTATCGCGCCGGAATATATTGCTGCCGTTTCGGCATGTTCGATGCGCGAAGGTATTGTTTTATATAACAATGAAGGAACACCGATCTGGGCCTGCGCCAATGTGGATGCCAGAGCGGCGCGGGAAGTCAGCGAACTTAAAGAACTGCATAACAATACCTTTGAAAACGAAGTTTATCGCGCGACCGGACAAACGTTGGCTTTAAGCGCCATTCCCAGATTACTTTGGCTGGCGCATCATCGTTCTGATATCTACCGACAAGCGTCGACCATCACCATGATCAGCGACTGGCTGGCCTATATGTTAAGTGGGGAACTGGCGGTCGATCCCTCTAACGCTGGCACCACGGGACTTCTTGATCTAACCACCCGTGACTGGAAACCTGCATTGCTGGATATGGCCGGACTGCGGGCTGATATTCTTTCTCCTGTCAAAGAAACCGGCACATTGCTGGGCGTGGTAAGTTCACAAGCTGCGGAACTTTGCGGCCTGAAGGCTGGCACTCCGGTGGTCGTGGGAGGAGGGGACGTACAGCTTGGTTGCCTGGGATTAGGTGTAGTGCGCCCGGCACAAACTGCCGTACTTGGCGGCACATTCTGGCAGCAAGTTGTCAACTTAGCCGCGCCGATGACAGACCCAGAAATGAACGTGCGCGTTAATCCCCATGTTATTCCTGGCATGGTACAAGCTGAATCTATAAGCTTTTTTACCGGACTCACCATGCGCTGGTTCCGCGATGCTTTCTGTGCCGAAGAAAAACTGATTGCCGAACGTTTAGGTATCGACACTTACACGCTGCTTGAAGAGATGGCCAGCCGGGTGCCGCCTGGGTCGTGGGGCGTGATGCCGATATTCTCCGACAGAATGCGCTTTAAAACCTGGTATCACGCTGCGCCTTCTTTTATTAACTTATCCATTGACCCGGATAAATGTAACAAAGCGACGTTGTTTCGTGCTCTGGAAGAAAATGCGGCGATTGTATCAGCGTGTAACTTGCAGCAAATTGCTGATTTTTCGAATATTCATCCCACATCGCTGGTCTTTGCAGGCGGAGGTTCAAAAGGGAAATTATGGAGTCAAATTCTCGCTGATGTCGCGGGATTACCCGTTAATATTCCGGTGGTCAAAGAAGCCACCGCATTAGGATGTGCCATTGCAGCTGGCGTCGGTGCCGGGATTTATTCATCAATGGCAGAAACTGGAGAACGTCTTGTACGCTGGGAACGGACGCATACACCAGACCCGGAAAAGCATGAACTTTATCAGGATTCACGCGATAAGTGGCAGGCTGTATATCAGGATCAACTGGGGCTGGTTGATCACGGACTGACGACATCGTTATGGAAAGCGCCTGGGTTATAGTTTTATTGACAGCCACATCCTGATAACCGTGGCTGTTAATTTTTGAGTATCGGTATTCCTATTTCTTTTCTTTATTAGGATTAGTTGATAACGGCTGGGCATGCCGGGAGTGAAATATATCTGCTAAACCGTATCAAGCCGCATGCCGAAGATGGTATGCGGTTTAGTATTGACGACTTTAGTCAGCAACCTCAAATGGCACATCAGCGCCGTTTTTTAATCCTCCATTTTATCCGCGATCGCGGATATCGCAGCGGTTATCCTGTATAGCGGATAAAATGCGTTTACAGATTGACTTTATCCTCACTAAGGGATAAAACTGACAATATCCCCTTGAGCGGATAAACTTCTTGTGGACGTATGGCATGATGAGCTTTCCGATGATCTATAGCCCAACGCAATTAGCGAATGCAATGAAACTGGTTCGTCAGCAAAATGGCTGGACGCAGAGCGAGCTGGCGAAAAAAATCGGCATTAAGCAGGCGACGATTTCGAATTTCGAGAATAATCCCGATAACACCACGCTGACGACATTTTTTAAGATATTACAGTCACTTGAACTCTCAATGACGCTATGCGACACGAAAAACGCTGCGCCAGAATCAACAGAACAGCAAGATCTGGAGTGGTAATGCCTAAACTTGTCACTTGGATGAACAACCAGCGGGTAGGCGAGTTAACGAAGTTGGCCAATGGCGCGCACACTTTTAGGTATGCGCCGGAGTGGTTAGCCAACCGTTATGCCAGGCCGTTGTCGCTATCGCTGCCATTGCAGAGGGGGAATATCACCTCTGATGCCGTGTTTAACTTCTTCGATAACCTGTTACCCGATAGCCCGGTTGTACGCGACCGGATCGTTAAACGTTATCATGCTAAATCCAGACAACCGTTTGATTTATTGTCAGAAATAGGGCGAGACAGCGTTGGCGCCGTGACGTTATTACCAGAAGATGAAACCGTAACGCACCCGATAATGGCATGGGAAAAGCTTACTGACGCCAGACTTGAAGAAGTATTAACGGCTTATAAAGCAGATATTCCGCTAGGCATGATAAGAGAAGAAAATGACTTTCGCATCTCGGTTGCTGGCGCGCAGGAAAAGACCGCGCTGCTCAGAATGGGCAATGACTGGTGCATTCCGAAAGGAATAACGCCAACGACGCATATCATTAAATTACCGATTGGTGAAATCAGGCAGCCCAACGCGACGCTCGATCTCAGTCAAAGCGTGGATAATGAATATTACTGTCTGCTGCTGGCGAAAGAACTCGGGTTGAATGTTCCGGACGCAGAAATCATAAAAGCGGGTAGAGTGCGCGCGTTAGCGGTCGAACGCTTTGACAGGCGCTGGAATACTGAACGAACGATTTTACTTCGCTTGCCACAGGAGGATATGTGTCAGACATTCGGTTTACCTTCATCGGTGAAATATGAATCTGACGGAGGCCCGGGCATTGCGCGGATCATGGCGTTTTTAATGGGGTCCAGCGAGGCGCTTCGCGATCGTTATGATTTTATGAAATTCCAGGTATTCCAGTGGTTGATTGGCGCGACGGACGGCCATGCGAAAAATTTTTCGGTTTTTATCCAGGCCGGTGGCAGTTATCGACTCACGCCATTTTACGACATCATTTCAGCATTTCCGGTATTGGGTGGCGCGGGAATACACATCAGCGATCTCAAACTGGCAATGGGGCTTAACGCATCCAAAGGCAGAAAAACGGCAATCGATAAAATTTATCCGCGACATTTTTTGGCGACAGCAAAGGCGCTGAAATTCCCGGAAGTGCAGATGCATGAAATCCTGAGTGACTTTGCCAGAATGATTCCCGCAGCACTGGATAACGTGAAGACTTCATTACCGGCAGATTTTCCGGAGAATGTGGTGACAGCAATTGAAACCAATGTGTTGAGGTTGCACGGTCGGTTAAGCCGAGAATACGGAATTAAGTGAGATGTGGGGTTTGGTCGTTGCTAATGAGCAGGACAATCATGACCGCTAAAGACTGGATTTTCCCTTTGTTTATGTTGGTGCGCATAATGTATATTATGTTAAATGACGAATTGGATTGGATAAGCAACGTCTTACACCCACGTCTCGCCTCGTGGAGTCAGCAAATGACTACCCTATTGTCGGAATCTTGATTCCCCAGGATGCTGGAGCTCTCTTTCAATTTTCTAACTACCCCGCCAAGTGGACAGTGGCTACAGTTGATGGATATCCCCCCAGCCTTTACGGCTGGGGATCCCCTGGAGGGTAACTAGATATTCTTATGGAAGAAAACGTCTAACTTTTGCGTCGCCTGGTCAACGTATTCTGGCACCCAATATGTCTCAATGTGGGTAGCACCATCGATCAGGAAGAGCTCTTTGTCCTTCGTACCGGTAGCTTTAGCGAACGCATCTTTAGTCATATAGAGCGTATCCGCTTTGGAACCGGCAATCATTAGCAGAGGTTTATTGAGCAGGTTGATATGGTCCGTCACGTCAAAGTTCATCAAGTCTAACAGACTGCTCGTGGTGTATTTAAACGTTGAGTTTGGATGTGCGTGGGTTTTCCAGTAGTACTCGTAGCCCTGGCGATATAACGCAAAAGGTAATTTAGCGATCTGTTCATCAGTCAGGTTGGCATCACCGGAGTAAAGCACTTCGCCACCGGCCACTTCCTGAGCTCGTGCATCTGAAGCCTGCTGAAGACGTTGTTGAATAGTATCCAACTGTGAATCCTGCATACCATTGCGCCGTACAAGTCCTGAATTAAACATGCTAATGGTTGCAATCGATTTGAATCGTTTGTCCGTCTCGGCGGCAGCAAGTGAATACCCTCCTCCCCCGCAAATCCCCAACAAACCAATACGGGTGCTATCAACACCGGGATACTGGCTGATGAAATCAGCCATACCGTGGATATCTTCAATACGATTCGCAGGTTTGTCTACGTTACGTGGCAGCCCTCCGCTGGCCCCTTGATAAGCAGCATCGGCGGCGATGGTAATATATCCGTGTTCAGCCAGGCGTTGGGCATATAATCCGGCGACCTGCTCTTTTACACCGCCATTAGGGTGAGCCACCACTATTGCCGGATATTTTTTCGCAGGGTCATAGTTAGCAGGTGTATACACATTCGCTGCAATCTGAATGCCATGCAGATCATATTTCACAGGATGGATATTGACCTTGCCTGCGACATAGTAGAGAGAAAAAACTGTCAGTATCATGACCGCTAAATAACATTTTTGTCAGGAAGTCCCCAGCTCATCGTGTTTTCCGTTGAGGACGGTTGAAATACGCTTTCCCGGGTCTGATTTATGAATCAGGCTGATTAACCCTATCGGTAAAGCTCTCTCAAATGAACATAAATATGTTGCTATACTCTAAATAATTCGAGTTGCAGGAAGGCGACAAGCGAGTGAATCCCCAGGAGCTTACATAAGTAAGTGACTGGGGTGATCGAACGCAGACGCAGCACATGCAACTTGAAGTATGACGAGTATATACTCATTCTGACTTAAGCGGCCGTGATATACCCCGTATAAAATAAGTCACTCATAACATTTCGACGAATAAAATTCGCAGCGTCCTGGTTGATAACTATTATATATACCATGACAAGGATATTAATATGGCGACACTTGAGCAACTTATTATTTTCTTTCTTCTTATTGGTATTGGCGTTATAGCACGTAAAGTGGGAGTTATTACACCGGGAAACACGCCCCAACTCACATCTCTTGTTTTTAATTTTGCGATGCCAGCTATTATACTTTCCGGGGTTACGACTGACCAGCCACATATTTCCGGAAAGGAACTTTCCATCGTACTTGCATCCGCATTCACTACACTTATTTTACTGATTATTTGCAGTCGTATGCTGGCAAGAGTTTTACGCTATGAAAGAGAATACTATGGTGTGATTACTGTCATGACAACATTTACTAATGTTTCCATGATGGGGATCCCAATGATATATTCTTTATATGGCGCCAACGCCATGATTTATATCACTGTCTTTTTACTCCCATATAACTTATTGTTCTTTTCATATGGTTATTACTGCATGAAAGACCAGAGTGGTAATGCTGAAACCATTAGCTTGAAAAATATGTTAAACGTTATCAATCCGGGGATTGTTGCCTGTATTCTTGCTTTGCTTTTATATATTTCAAATGTGCATATTCCTTACATCATTGCACAACCAATAAAAATGCTTGGCGCAATAACTGGCCCGGTTTCAATGCTACTGATAGGCTCATTCCTGTTAGACATCGAATGGAAATCTGTTTTTAAAGATGTGAAAGTATGGATATTCACTTTTTTTAAAATGGTCATCATTCCGCTTGTTATTATATTAATAATGAAGTTATTCATTAACGATGGGCTACTGTTGGGCGTCCTGCTTGCTGCGGTAGCAACGCCAGCTGGTGCAGGAACGCCCTTATTGGCTCAGATGTTAAATAAAAAAGTTTATCCGTTAGCTCTTAAAGGTGCGACATTAACCACACTGGTGTCACTTATTACGATGCCTCTCGTGGCAATGATGACGGGTATTGGATAAACCAGGAACGCTATTTTAAACCATCAGAGATAATATATGAACCATAACACTCCTTTCAAAAAAACGGTCGGTAATATCTTGTTGTCCGGACTAATATTTGCCGTTTCTGGTTGCGCAACGCACAGCATTCAGAGCCAAAGTACAGAACCGCATATTGTATTACAAACTCAGGGAAGTTTTGCTGTGGGAGGCACAACAGTCAAGCATTCAGGAACATTTTCAGAACAAAATTTTCTCTCCCCTGATGGTCAAACCGCTTATGGCGATCATGCTTATGTCTTCTACCAAATTCCGGTAAATGCACATAAATATCCGCTGGTCTTCCAGCATGGCGGTGCTCAAACAAAAAGAACATGGGAAAGTACACCAGATGGACGCGATGGATTTCAGAATATTTTTCTGAAAAAAAATTATAGTGTTTATCTCGTTGATCAACCACGCATGGGTGAAGCCGGTTTATCGACCAAAGATGATGCGGGTAAAAATCCCTGGGCGGGCAATCCTATGTATGCCGACAAGACGTTTTTTCTGTTGTCCCGTGTTGGCAATGAACAGGGTGTTTTTAAAAATTCGCAGTTCCCTGACAACCCTGCAAGTATTGAAGCATTCCAGCGTTCCTGGAATCCCTATTCAGGAGAACTTGATAATGACCTGAATGCGAAAACACTTGCACAGTTATTTGAAAAAATTGGTCAGGGTATTTTAATCACTCACTCGATGGGCGGCACTATTGGCTGGAGAACGCCCTTTTATACCGACAATGTAAAAGCCATTGTTGCTTATGAGCCAGGCGGAACACCATTTATCTTCCCGGAAAATGAGATGCCAGCACCGGTGAAGACGACATTTGCACCATTGAGCGCTTCCGCGATGGGAGTTCCCATGAACGATTTTCTCAAACTCACGCGAATCCCAATCGTTATCTATTATGGCGATTTTATTGCTGAAAAACCGGATGCTGCCGTTGGCCCGGATAAATGGAGAAGTGAATATGAAATGGCAAAGCAATTTGTCATGACAGTTAATCGTCACGGTGGAGACGCCACCCTTGTCCATCTTCCTGATATTGGCATCAAAGGCAATTCTCATTTCCTGATGGCGGAAAAAAATAATCAGGAGATTGCCGGGATACTGGCATCGTGGTTACACGATAAAGGACTCGATAAATAAATCAGCACCCTAAAGCCATAGATGTAGAGGGATGAATATTATGCGCCTTTTAATTATAGAAGATGAAGAGAAAACATCGACGTATATCAGTCGTGCATTAAAAGAATCGGGGTTCATCGTTGATATTTCAGCCGATGGCGCTGAAGGGCTTCATTACGCGCTGGAATTAGACTACGACGCGATAATTCTTGATGTGATGCTACCGGGAATGGATGGTTATCAAGTGCTGGAAGGCGTCCGGGCCAGAAAACAGACACCCGTGCTGATGCTGTCAGCTCGGGGCTCGGTCGACGAACGCGTCAAAGGGCTTCGTATGGGCGCGGATGATTATCTTCCTAAACCCTTTTCACTCATTGAATTGGTGGCGCGTATTCAGGCGTTGGTACGTCGCCGCCCTACCGATGGCGCAGACATCACTCAACTTCACATTCAGGATTTGCATCTCGACTTACTGGCGCGCAGGGTATTTCGCGGTGGAACGAGACTGGAACTAACCGCAAAAGAATTTTCCCTGCTGAGTCTGCTCGCTCGTCATCAGGGAGAGATTTTGTCAAAGATGATGATTGCCGAACAAATCTGGGACATGAATTTTGATAGTGATGCCAATGTAGTTGAAGTCGCCATTAAACGTTTACGCGCCAAAGTTGATGCCCCATTCGACGTTAAGCTACTTCATACCGTGCGCGGCATGGGGTATGTCCTCGAAGTCCGGCCTGAGTAAATAAAGAGGATAAGCATGGTTAAGCGTTCTATCTCTGTCCACCTGGCGCTGATGTTTGCTTTATCTGCGCTGCTGATTGTTTCCGTAATTGGCATCCTGCTCAGAAGCTCTTTGCATGATTCCTTGCAAAAACAGATGCACAACGAACTGTTGTTCAGGGAATCATTGATGAGCCCGTGGATCACCGCGCGAACCTCGGCCGATGGTTGGTCCACGCTTGCCAATAAATTCACCGTATTAGCCAACTCCGAAGGTGAGCGTGTTCGCTACTGGATTGTCAGCGATAACCCGCGTTTTAGCGTGGGAGGAATGCCGCCGGTGGGAGTTCAGTGGTCTTCTTTACGGGAGGGATTTAATAAAGTACCCGGCACATCAGAGAGCGCATGTTCACTGTTTTTGTTAGTGAAAACGATCCCGGCAAACGATGAAAGACCTGAGTTACGTTATGTGGTCGCCATTGATTCCACGCCGTACATGGGAACGCTCAATGCCTTTACGCGGACACTGCTGATCATTGCGGCTCTGGGCGTAGCGATCGTCGCCCTGCTAGGCTACGTTGTTTCAAAGATTGGCCTGCGTCCGGTGGGTATGCTCAGTAAGCAGGCGCAACATCTCGCCCCTGGGGACCATAGACAGCGACTGGACGCCAGAGCCTTACCCGAAGAGTTACAACAACTGGCCTCATCATTTAATGGCGTGCTGGAGCGCCAGGAAATCGCCTGGCGGCAACTCGAAAGTTTTAATGCCGATGTTGCTCATGAACTCCGCACACCGCTGACTAACCTGATTGGCCAGACGCAACTGGGGCTATCACGACGACGCTCTCATGAGGAACTGGAAGAATTACTGGGCTCGAATCTGGAAGAACTTGAACGTATGACGTCCATCGTCAATGACATGCTGTTCCTGTCTCATGCCCACGCGGGAGAACATGCTTCTCAGCTTACACAAGTCTCCTTGCGAGAAGAAACCCTTAAGACAGCAGAATATGTCGAGCCCTCATTTACTGAAAAACAGCTTTCGTTGGATGTTGAAGGCGATGTTACTGCGTTTATCGATCGGCGGCTGTTCCACCGCTCACTGGCCAATTTACTGGAAAATAGCGCAAGACATTCCCTTTCCAATAGCACTATTACTGTGCGCTTAAGCGAAAGGGATAATCAGGCCTGTGTTGAAGTTTCCAATCCAGGCAATCCGATAGCACCAGAACACTTACATCGGCTTTTTGAGCGGTTTTATCGCATCGACACTTCACGAGCAAGGAGTGATGCCCATCATGGGTTGGGCCTGTCGATCGTGCGTGCCGTCGCTATTATGCACCAGGGGGATGTCTTTGCCCGTAGTGAAGGCGACATCAATACATTTGGCCTCACTTTTGCGCTGAAAGCGGATAAAACGGTGAGCAATGCGCCTTCAGGCACTGAGTCTGGAGCAACGTTAACTGACAAAATTGTCAGCGAGGCGTCAGCCTGACGACATGTCCGTCTGAATAGAATCATTGTCTCCCCTCCTGTCACCGTAGATAAGGACGCGTTGTATGATCAGACAGTTACATTACCTTGGGCTACTACTGCCTCTCTTCACAACTTCATCATGGGCTGCGGAGCAAAATTCCACTGTCCATATCGCCCCCGCCGGAAGCCAGACTGCGGTGTATGGCTCGGCGGAGAATTTTACCGGTCGTGTCCGGGTTGATCCTCTGTTCAACGCTGACAACGACATCCGTGTTTCCGCAGCTTATGTCACCTTTGAACCTGGTGCCCGCTCCGCCTGGCATACGCATCCAGCAGGCCAGCGACTGATTGTGACCTCTGGTGTTGGACTCACCCAACAAGAAGGCAAGCCGGTGCAGGTGATCCGTGCTGGCGATGTTGTCTCTTGTCCGGCGGACGTTAAACACTGGCATGGGGCGGCCCCCGGTAGTGCGATGACACATCTGGCAATAACCGGCGTGGTGGATGGCAAAAGCGTTAACTGGAAGGAGTTAGTGACAGATGAACAATACCACGCCCATTAAGATATTAACGGTAGCGGTACTGCTAACCTTTGGTTTTGCGCTTACCGCAAATGCTGCGCTCATCAATAAAGGAGTTACCGAAATGAATCATGAATATACGGTTTCAGATACGCTGTCAGCTCGCCAGCAGGCCATTCCGTTGATTGCCGCATCAATGGCCAGCAGTCAGATGGATAAGCTGAATGCAGCGCTTAATCAAGGACTTGATACAGGACTCACGATAAACGAAGCTAAAGAAATTCTCATCCAGCTCTATGCCTATACGGGATTCCCCCGCAGCCTGAATGCACTGAATGAGCTGATGAAAGTCGTCGAAACACGTAAACAACGTGGCATCGAAGACATTGAAGGTAAAGCGCCGATCGCCCCGATTCCCGTCGGGGATGAGCTTCGCCGTGTCGGTACCGCAAACCAGACGAAAATCTCAGGCGCGCCTGTTCAGGGGCCACTGTTTGATTTTGCGCCAACAATAAATCAATTCCTGCAAACACATCTGTTCGGCGATATTTTCGCTCGCGATAACCTCGACTGGCAAAGCCGTGAACTGGCAACAGTTGGCGCATTAGCCGCTACGCCAGGCGTTGAAGCCCAGTTACTGTCACATACGCGAGCAAGTATGCGAGTCGGTCTGACGGCAGCGCAGTTACGACAGTTAGCACAGGTTCTGCGTGAACATGGCGACAATGATGCAGCCACAAGAGCTGAAGAGGCACTGCGAAAAGCGCTTGAGAACAAATAGAGACGGTCGTCATGCAGACTCTCCCCTGGGCAGTGCACATACGTGATTCATCCTCTGCATTTATGAATCCGCCAAATAAAGGCAATCAAGGGGGAGAAATAATTAATGCTGGCAACTCAGATATGATTAAACGGCAACCATAACAGAGGATGTGATTTTGAAAACGGTCTTAAAAATGCTGGCCATCTGCATGATGGCAGGAGGCCTGGGGGCGCAGTCTGTATACGCCGAACCATTGGTCATTCAGGAGCAAGGAAGTTTTTCTGCCGGAGGCACCATCATCACCGCCCCGGGAACATTTGATGCGAAAAAGCCGCTGGACTCTGCAGGTCAAACTTATCATGGCGATCATGCGTCGGTGTTCTATCAAATACCGGAGAATCCGCATAAATATCCCATAGTTATGCTGCATGGCGCGGGCCAGTCTTCTCGTACCTGGGAAAGTACGCCGGATGGTCGAGAAGGGTTCCAGAACATATTCCTGCGCCGCGGATTCTCCACGTATATTGTCGATCAGCCGCGTCGGGGTGATGCCGGACGTACCACTGTAGAAGGTACGGTTACACCAAAACCTGATGAGCAGATGTGGTTTAACCAGTTCCGTGTTGGCGTGTGGCCAGAGTATTTTAAAGGCGTCCAGTTTTCCCACGACAAAGAGGCACTAAATCAGTATTTCCGCCAGATGACTCCGAATACAGGGCCATTTGATGTCAATGTCATCTCTGATGCGATGTCTGCCGTAGTGGATAAATCAGGCCCGGCAATCCTCTTTACTCACTCTCAGGGGGGTGGACCAGGCTGGTATACCGCGATGAAAAACAACAAGGTCAAAGCCATTGTCGCCTTCGAGCCAGGCAGCGGTTTTGTGTTCCCGGAAAAAGAACTCCCTGCCCCTATGCCTAGTGCGTTCGACACGCTGAAGGGTGAATCCGTGCCAATGGAACAGTTTATGGCGCTGACTAAAATCCCGATTTTGATTATTTACGGCGATAACATACCGGATAAACCTGTAGCCATGCCCGCACAGGACAGCTGGCGAGTACGGCTGGCAATGGCGCGTAAGTGGCGTGACGTGGTTAACAAGCATGGTGGGGATGTGACGGTGACGCATCTGCCTGAGGCTGGAATCAGAGGTAATACCCACTTCCCGTTTTCCGACCTGAATAATGTGCAGATCGCTGATTTGGTGAGTCGGTTTTTGAAAGAGAAAAATCTGCAATAGCCATTTTAGAAGATCACCTTAAACGTTTAATAGAGCGCCTAACCTTCAGTGGGCGCTCATCGTATTGTGTAGCTTTTTCTGATGGAGATTCAGAGCCTCGAAGATGTTTGCTCTGTTCACTGCTGTATCAAGCTTTCAACGTTACTGAAGCGCTGGCCTTCGCTGTATTTACAGGCGTGCAGTGAAAAAGGTCATTATGCCCGCGCAAGGCCCACAGCAAAATGTGGACACGTTATTCCGCGTAGCGAAGTGCATCAATCAACAGCGCAAAAGCAGGCGGATGCTGCTTACGGCTGGGATAGTAAAGGTAATATCCGGGAAAAGTTGGACACCACTCCTGTAAAACCTGAATAAGCTCGCCTGACGTTACATAATCCTGAATCGCGTCTTCGGGAACACAGGCGATACCAAATCCTGATAATGCGGCATCAATTCTTTCTGGCAGCAAATTAAACGTCAGTTGCCCATCAACTCTGACCCGTAACGGTTTCCCTTCGCGTTCAAACTCCCAGTGATAAAGTCCACCGGCAGTTGGCAGACGCATATTGATGCAGCGATGATTTTGTAGTTCGTGAGGCGTTTCAGGCGCAGGGTTTGCAGCAAAATACGCCGGCGATCCCACCATGGCCATCCGCATATCCGGCCCAATTCGCACTGCAATCATATCCTTATCCACACTTTCACCCAGCCGTATCCCGGCATCAAAACGACCTTCAACAATATCGACAAAACCGTTATCCACCACCAGTTCGACATTGATTTCGGGATATTCCCTGAGGAACGGTTTTAGCTTCGGCCAGACCAGACTGCGCGCAGCATGTTCCCCGGCTGATAAACGAATATTCCCGGTGGGCGTGCCATTCAGTTGGATAAGTGATTCCAGCTCGCGCTCAAGCTCATCTATACGTGGCTCAAGACAGGCAATTATTCTCTCCCCTGCTTCCGTGGGAGCCACGCTACGGGTAGTTCGGGTTAAGAGACGGATATTTAACCTTTCCTCCAGTGCCTTCATTGCATGGCTAAGTGCAGACTGAGAGACGCCGAGTTTGCTCGCTGCTTTGGTAAAACTTCGCTCTCTTGCCACCACAAGAAAGATTTGCAGTTCGTTGAAGTTTTCTTTAAGCATTGACGATTTCCTTGTAGAAGCATTCCCTTCAAAGCGCATTCATGAAGGGCGTTCATAGACACAATCATTTTAGCCTCATTACTGGCAATAATGATAATTGATATTCTGGCTGTATCAAAAATAAGGCTGAATTATCAGAAGGTTTATCATGAAAATACTCGTTGCTGGCGCAACAGGAAGCATTGGTATTCATGTTGTGAATACTGCTATTGCAATGGGTCATCAGCCAGTGGCTCTGATCAGGAATCGGCGGAAAATCAAGTTACTCCCTCGTGGAACAGATATTTTCTATGGCGATGTTTCAATACCTGAAACACTCACCGATTTACCGAAAGATATTGATGCCATCATTTTTACACTCGGCTCCGATGGTCAGGGACGTATTGGTGCCAGAGCGATAGATTACGGCGGTGTACGTAACATTTTGCGAATATTCATGGATACACCTATTCGCATCGCCCTGATGACAACGATTGGCGTTACTGAGCGGCTCAGTAGCTGGAATCAACGTACTGAAGTTCATGACTGGAAAAGACGATCTGAACGCCTGGTCAGAGCCAGCGGGCATATCTACACTATCGTCAGACCCGGCTGGTTTGATTACAACAATGATGATGAGCACAGAATCGTCATGCTTCAGGGGGATAAACGCCATGCGGGAACGCCGGAAGATGGTGTTATCTCCCGGGAACAAATCGCCCGGGTACTGGTAACGGCCTTGAGCAATGATGCGGCAAAAAATAAAACGTTCGAACTGGTCGCAGAGCGAGGAGAAGCACAGCAGGATCTCACTCCTCTGTTTGCAGAGCTGCAGAGTGATAATCCCCAAAAAAATGATGGGGTTTTCGATATAGACAATATGCCCCTTACTGAAGAACCTGAGTGCGTTATTAACGACCTGAATCTGTATTCAAAAAATTCAAAAATCTGACAACGTTGTCATATGACAGTCAGTCTTATGACAGCTTAGAACTGTATATTTACAGATCAAGAAGGAGGAAGCTCCTTCTGATATTCGTCAACTTCCAAATACATCGTTTAAAACAGGTATCAGATATGAAAGCACTACTAATTACTGCATTATTCATGGGATTCATTTCGGTAAATACTGCATCTGCTGCTGAGGAGATTCGTCATGCAGATGGCAAAGAAAAGATTGGTGTAGTCTCAGCCAGTAATGCCCTGACGCTTGATGAATTATCGAATGCGCTTTCTCGTAAAGCTGATGATCAAGGAGCAACATCATTCAAAATTCTGTCAACCACGGGGAATAACCGGTTGCACGGGGTTGCTGAAATCTATAAGTAAGTAATTAGCATTTTGAACAATATATGTCACAGCCCTCTTATAGTTAGCGTCGTCTTATGTCCAGAACAGAAGATATTATCGATGAGGTAACTCAATGGATTGATTCAAACATACATAAACCGCTGAAGATAGACGATGTTGCTACGCGGGCTGGATACTCTAAGTGGCATCTTCAGCGGATTTTTGTACAGATAAAAAAAGTTAGCCTTGGGAAATATATCAAAGATAAAAAACTTAGTCTTGCAGCTAAAGATCTTGTCGAGACTAATGAGTCTATGATGAGCATCGCCTATAAATATGGGTTCGATTCACAACAGACCTTTACTCGGATTTTCGCTAAAAAATACAAATTGCCACCATTAAAATATAGAAACACCGAAAGGATAAAAAACATTAACATTTTAAATAATTTCACACTTACGTAGTATCACTTAAATGGTAATTTATTCTGCATCGAGAGATGAATACCTTTTGAGCCAATAGTTCTAATGGACATGGAAACCTGTTTACCCTTGTTGTATCCCCTCAGATATCACATTGACCATCTGGCTTAGCTTCATTGTCCACACAGTTTGCATCGCTACAGGCCGTGAGTTTTTTTACGAATTCTGGCAGCAAGTATTTAAACGCGGGCGGAAGCCTTTTAACTTCCGCCCGCAGCGCATGGTTTAATCCCTGCTCTGTTCAGGACACGTCTCAGAAATTAAAACGGAACCCGACACTGCCCGTGACCGGAGACTCGGTTTGTTTACCGTTTTCATAACGAGCCTCAGCCCAGAGGCCAGCATTTGGGGTCAGTTGCGCACTGACGCCCAGTCCGTATTTCCCGGTCGTCCCGGAGATGTCGTTCCTGAAGTCATAGGTGTCATTGATACGGACTTTGTTGTTGTCCGAAAATTCATGATTCACCGCCGCCGACAGGTACGGCTTGACTTCTTTTCCTCCAACGTCAAGGGTCATCCCCAGTTTCACGCCAGCCTCAGCCTGCAGGGATTTGGTCGCACCGACTTTGGCCTTCATACCGTTATTCAGGTGAATATCCTTCTCATCCGCCCTGAATGCCGTTGTCCGCACGTATGGCTGCGCCCATGCATTCTCATTCAGACCGAAGGTTCTGCCCGCTTCGAGGCTACCGCCGAAACCGTTCTGGCTGTAATCCCCTTTCACCGCCGTACCGTCACTCATCCAGGTACGCAGCTCATTATCAAAGCGGTTGTATTTCAGCACACCGTCCACGTAGTAGCCGTCATTATCAAACCAGGTTGCGTACAGGCCACCACCGGTGCTGTCGACTTTACTCTTTCCTCCACGGGCATGTTTAATGCTGTTGTCGCTGTAAGAGAAGAAAGTACCTACAGCTAAACTGCTGTTACCCAGGTCAAAGACCATATCGGCGCCGGTTTCGAAACCGTTCTGAGTCAGGGTATAGCCCGAGCTGGCCCCGCCGCTGATGCGGTTGTCTGACCCGGTATAACGACCCCATACGCCCCCTGGTGCACGGGTATTCTGCATCACATCACCATGGCGGAAACGCAGATTATCCAGCTCGCTGTTGAAGACGTATGCCGGTGCGGTCGCCATACCCAGTACCGCGTCGGCCGATTTTGTTGTGCGACGCACTGGAGACGATACACCTGCATCCGGATTCCCTGTACCTGGATTACCTGCATCCGGGTTACCTGTGCCCGGGTTACTAGCATCCGGGTTGTTACCAGCATCCGGGCTGGTCGGCGGAGTAACCGGAGGCGGAGTATCAGCCTTCAGATACCAGTTGGTATTTTCCTTGCTCAGGCCGTATTCCCAGGTACCGGCATCGACTTTCCCGCCTTTCAGGGTAAAAGCGGCATCACCGCCACCAGTCTGCACCACCTGAAGCGGCGCTCCAGCAGATACTGGCTCCAGACCGGTGTTTTTGATATCCAGCACAAAGTTACCGCTGGCATTGCCCACGACATTCAGCATATCTCCAGTATGTGATGCAATATCCGTGTTCATCCGGAACGTCCCGCTACCCGATAGGCTCCCGAGCGCCAGCGATACCGCCTGGAAGGCTGGCGTCATGCGCGTGGTTGTTGACGGACGGAAATCAACGGTCCCGTTATCCAGCGTTAATGCGCCGACAGTGGAGTCACCATCGAGATGCCAGACAGAAGCACCTTTAACCGCCATGTCACCTGCACCGGTGTTGTCCCCCGCAACATTCCCCGTCAGGATGGTCCCGTTATCCAGCGTCAGGGTGGTGCCTGACTGTGTCGTCACATTAGCGTTCGCCTTAAGGGCATCCATCGTCATGGCCCCGCCACTCTGAAGGACAATCCCACCGTCCTGAGACAACAGGCCGCTGAAACGGGTGCTACCGCCTTCCTGCGTCAGGGTACCGGTCCCCGTCAGGGTGCCTGCGAAAGTCGCAGCACTGTTGTTGAGGTAATACAGGTTGCCTTCGTTTGTGACTACGTCACCGACCAACGTCCCTTTATCAGTCAGGGTGGTGGTGCCGTAGAGCACACCGCCGCTGCGGACATCCAGCGTACCGTCACTGCCAACCATCGTATCGCTGGCCTGATGACCGTCAAACACCGTCAGGTATCCACCATTTTCCAGCAGCATATTGGCTGCACTGCCGCCAGCGATACTGAAGCTGCCGTTATCGTTGGTACCACTCACGGCTGCACTGGTATTGGTGACAACAGCCCCGCCACTGTTCTGGGTAACCTTAGAGGCTGAACCTCCGGCCTCAACCTGTAGCATGCCGCCGCTTGTAATAGTCGTTTCTGTGACATTACCGTCGATGTAAACATGCTGACGTCCACCACTGTTAACGATTGTGTCAGTGGCACTGCCGCCACTGGAGACGTACTGGCGTCCGCCGTTGTTAACAGTAGTTTTCGTGGCATTTCCGCCGTAGAGATACTGCCCCCCACCGGAATTAATTGTAGTGTTAGTGGTACTGCCGCCGCTGGAGATAAACTGGCGCCCAGTATTGTTAATTACGGTGTCCGTGGCACTGCCGCCGATACGTACATACTGGCGACCTCCGCTATTAATAGAAGTAGCAATGGCGATACCGCCTTTGGAGACAAACTGACGCCCACCGTCATTAACAGAGGCGTTCAACGCATTGCCGCCGCTGTAGACATATTGGCTCCCTCCGTTGTTAACGAGGGTGCTCGTGGCAACACCGCCGCTGGAGACTGCCTGGATACCACCACTATTAAGGGTAGTGCTCGTAGCACTGCCGTCTGAATTGATATTCTCGCGGCCACCGTTATTAACGATGGTGCCAGTGACACTACCGCCGCTGGATACATGCAGTAAGCCATTGCTGTTAATGGTTGTGTCAGTAGCGATGCCCTCGACCATCATATCTCCACCACTGTTAATAGTGGTACCTGTGGCCTGATGCCCATTGAGTACAGCGAGAGAACCACCATTCTCAAGCAACATATTGCTGGCACTGCCTGCGGCAATACTGAAGCTGCCATTCTGGTTAGTCCCGTCTATAACAGCGCTGGTATTGGTCACGATAGCCCCACCGCTGTTCTGGGTAACCAGCGAGGCAGAACCACCGGCGTTCACCTGAAGCACACCGCCGCTGTGGACCGTGGTGCTGGTTGTACTACCACCAGAACTTACAATCTGAACCCCACCACTGTTAATGGAGGTATCTTGTGCACTTCCATTCGAAGCTACCCTAAAAAGTGCTCCGTCGTTTAGCATGGTTTTGATTGCTATAGATACCTTCCTACCGTCACCAACAAACATCATCCCGCCGCTATTGATTGTAGTGTCGGTAGCAGATCCTCCTGATTTGACATACATATAGCCATTAAAAATAGTAGTACCGATGGCACTACCAGCAATCATATTGGTAGTGTTTTGGCCTAAGACCTCAAGTTGCCCGCCATTATTGATAATGGTGTCAATAACGGTGCCGCCACTTCTATAAGAAGCACCGGCGGCCAATCTGCCTCCATCAACGATGATGTTGGTACCGACGCCGCCTGAAGTGATGTCTATTATCCCGCCACTGTTAATAGTTGCACTAATGACATTCCCATTAGCATGCATAGAACCACCATCATTAACTGTGGTATTGATCGCACTGTTCCCCTTGTAAACTATCAGCTCTGAACCTCTATTGACGGTCTGATTCTCATAGGCCGCCAGTACAGGCTGTGACGGCAAAAGCAAACCGGCAATCAGCCCTGCCAGCGCGGTACGCTTGATTTGCCGGGGGCGCCGGCCTCCTTTACGGGTCAGTTCTGAAGTGACCACCCACATCCCGGTGGATTCATTCCAGACAGTGTTATAAACCTTATTCATTGCTTACTCCTTTCTCCAGAGTGTCCTCAACACCCTGCTCAGTTAAAGAACGGTGAAGTTTATTGATGACGCCCTTGACCTGGGCGCCGGTTATCAGCCGGGTACATTCAAATTGCCGGTCAGTATTCTTATGTCTCGGGCACCACAAAAAATCGTGGTGGTCAAAATTCAGCGATGTATCGTCCCAGCATCCATAACAGCCATGGGAGTTGAATACCCGCCATGGGGTATAAAATTCGCTGTTGGGCAGGCTGAAGCCACTTATCAGCACCACCGGAATACGGGTAGCCCAGGCCAGCCATGACAGACCGCTTGGCAGGCCGATGAAGAAACTGGCATGCCGCAGCAGGTTCACCCTCTCCTGCAGCGGTAGCTTGCCGGTAAAGTCTTCGGCTCCCCACGGGATGTGATTCCAGACAAAGCCCTGGCCATAGTGGGCGTCCCGGTCAATGCACAGCACCCGGTAACCCAGTGATTTCAGGTGTGCGATGACCTCACTCCAGCCAGTGCCGTTGTTCCAGTATTTCGCCTGACAGGTGGACTGTGTGGCGATGCACACATAAGGCTCCTGGATAACCCGGGGCGCGGACAGGTCAAGCCGGACGGGGGCTTCACGCGGGTCAACGCCCAGAATGTAGCCTGCAGAACGGTGGAAACCGACCTTGCGAAAATCCACCGGCTGATTGTTTGTATCGCCACCGAAATAAAGCCCCACGCGATACGTGGCATAAGGCGCCACCGTGCGCGGCTTATCCGGCGTGGAAAACTGTATCTGCGGATACTGAGGCGCCAGCAGATCAATAATGTCCTGCGCCATCGTGCATTCCAGACTGCACTTATGCAGGGACTGGAAGCGTTCCGCATAAGGAAACCAGCCGAGCAAATCGCCTAGCGTACCGGTCGGGAATGAAATCAGTACAGGCCGGTCTTTCAGTTTCAGTGTTTCATCCAGCAGGGGCGTTTCTTCCCCCTGACGGAATACCTGAATACGAAAGCGCACGAAATATTTCTTACTGCTGGTTACCCAGCCTTTATCCACATCGCAGCAGAAAAGAATATTTTCTGAATCCGCATCCAGCAGACGCACGTGCCATTTCCCTTCAGGAAGCAATACACGTGCACCATCATTAAAGTCATAAAAAATATTTTCAGGCCCTGCCTGCGTTGGCGTATCAGGCGGAGGGATAAAAAATGTATTCTTCAGCGTTGACATATTTTCACCTTCAAAAATATATAAGCGTTGAAAAGCACGATGAGTACGCTAAAAATATAACTGAAGTGTCTTTCTTATGATGAGTAACACCCATCGCACGGTTCTGATATTCTTCTGTAATAGCAGAGAGGAGTTCACATATGATATTCTCACGATGTCACACCTCGCGCATTCCATTATGGTTAAAACGACTTTAGTCGTTGCCGATGAAATGCTCTCTGCATTACTTCCGGCTACGCGCAGGAGTTAGTTTACAGTTTACGTGCGGAAAGACTTATCAATTTCGGAAGTGTATCCGGTCAGTACGTACTGTTACAGCGCTTACAAAAACTTCCTGTTCATAATCCATGCAATATCATTCCGGTTTCTCAGACCGATTTTAAATATCGCCTTTTGTCGGTAGTAACACACATTGCTGTAATGTATCTGCATACGCTTTGCAATATCACTTACAGTTTCACCGCCAAGAAGTGCATTTATCACATGTCGCTCATTAGCACTTAAACGCTGAAATCTATACCCACTGCTTATATAGCGAGAAGGCACGGCCAGAATGCGCAGAAAAATATTTTTCAATTGATGAAAGCTTTGTGACGGAGAAATCCAGGTAAAAGGATATCTGATATTATTCAGCCCTCCCTGATAGCCAAATAAAATGCATGGAGTCCCTCTCAGTTCGTGGCGTTCAGAATAAAGGACTGACAGATTCCACAAAAACCACAGCGCCCTCACAGTCACTGATGACTCATAGCAGGTGAGATCTACCACAATGACACGCTGTTTCCCGGGGAGGTGTCTATCAGACAGAATATGCGACACAATCTGCTCCGGTGTTTCCACGGAAATAACCTGAACAGCATGTTGCCCGGCACTTTCCATCACTGCAAAAAGCCCGAGGCGGGTGTACTGACACTGACTCATCAAAAATATCTGTTTCATCCGTATTCTGTCAGCTCCAGAGGAGCCTGTTCATTCTGTTTTCTCGATACCATCCACTGACGTAGTTTCTGAAATTTTGTCTGTGGCCTGAGTGACTGCTTTGCTGCGGGGGCAACAGGTTCCAACAGAACATCCAGTTCTGCCCCTGAACTTGCCGGGATTTCCTGCGGATCCTGTATATCCAGGATCCGCAGAGCGCGTCTTCGTCCCGTTGTCGGTTCGTTCTGTATGAAGCGCCTGCTGCGGATATGGTTTCGTCCCTCGTGCTCAATGTAATACAGAATATTTTTTGCTGTTCTCTGGGGTATATGAAACTCCCGGCTGACCGCCTCAACTGTCAGTAACCTGCCGGTTCGCATCCCCCAGAAGGTCACGATGATATACAGTGGTCGAGCCTGCATGTCCTGAACACACTCAGGACAGAAAAAATGTCTCTTTATTCGTCTGCGTCTCTCAGGCATACCCGCCACCTGAATATCTCTCCGTCAGAAGTATGAATTAAGAAGCACTGACATCCCTCCCCCCAATAATGACAACAGACATCTGTTGCCGCTTGTGTCGGGTTATCAGTGCTGAGTAATGCGCAATACAGGTGCACAAGAAGAGGATCTGTTGTTGTCAAAATGACCCATTTTGACAACATTGGATTAAAAAACTAAATTTTTGCTTTTATCTGGTTTTATTTTCTTAGTTATGTGATGTTTTTGGCTATTTATACTATTGATGGAGTTTTGGAAAATTTAGAAAACTGACAGACATCAATGCCATATTGTTACAGAAGGGAATTGATACGGGGGTTTTATTGATTTAAATCAAATGATCTTTAATTAATTGTTGTTTGCATAACATGTGTTTTTTAACATTTGCAACCGCAATACAGGCAGTTTACAGTTTGGGTCAAAAAGTTGCTTTTTCGCCCTTTTTGACGGCTTCCATAACCGTTCAAAGCGGGCCGAATTTGAAGCTGTATAAATCACCGTATGCCGGATATTCCGGTGTCCCAGGTAATCCTGAATCAGGCGTGTATCGATGCCGTTATCAGCCAACGCGTAACCACACCCATGTCTCAGCATATGTGGATGGACAGCAACAGCCAGCCCGGCATTTCTTCCTGCTTCAGCCAGCAAGTTATAAAATCGTTGACGGGTAAGCGGACGCCCTGATCTGGAAATAAACAGCCAGTCCCTCTCTTCTTCTGTTGTAGGTAATTTCATAGTTTCCCGGGCTTTGAGCCAGTTCCTGATACATTGTACTTCTTCAGTCAGTAAGGGGTGCACAGTGCTGAAGCCGTTTTTCAGGCGCTGGACGCACAGTTTTCGGGACTCGAGCTCAAGATCAGCAAGACGTAACGAAAGCATTTCGCTGACCCTGAGTCCGTGGATAAAGGCAAGAAGTATCATGCAGGCATCACGTTCCGGGTGGCGCCCCTTCAGCACCGCCTGTAGCAAAAGGCTGACTTCATGGTGAGTAAGAAATTTTCGGGAAGACATTAATGGCTCCGGTCAGATGAAACAGAGCGGTCAAGAGTGACACGATGCCCCCATCAGGCTATGGCTAAACGTGCTAAAGTCAGGAAAGCAGAATAAAACACCGATTGCTCTTAAGAACAGTCAACTGGCATGGACCCACAGGTACAGCAAATGAATTTAATCCAGCAACTGGCGGGAATTATCGAAGGGAATCTGAACAGCTCACTGTCAGTAAAAGTTCTTGCTGAACGTTCAGGCTATTCAGAACGCTGGTTGTACAAACTGTTTCAGGATGTAACGGGGATCAGTGTGGCGCAATACATACGTCGCAGAAAACTAACACTTGCCGCTTTACTTTTGCGTCATACCAGTCGCCGGATAACAGATATATCACTAATGTATGAGTTCAGTTCGCCCCAGGCTTTTTCCCGTGCTTTCAGGCAACAGTTCAAGGTGTCACCAGTACAGTATCGCAATGCGGATGCCTGGGATATGCAGTATGCCCAGCCCGTATTGTACAGAACCACACTGTGCACAAAATTCAGAATGATTGAGATAGCTGAGGGCAATCATCCTTCTGTTCCAAACCTTAAAATGCCTGTGAATCTGGGAATGGACTTTATCCATACCCAGAGCGGCGATCATTTTATTTATAACCGTAACCTTTTTCAGTCCATAGTATCAATTTATGATCCTGTTAATGAAATGTCTGATTTTATGATTTCAGGTGAAATGATACCCTCCAGAGAAACAGATTCTGAACTAATTTATACTTTTAAAGAAATAAACAGTTTTTCCCTACCAGAGACACTTCTTCCTGATGGTTTATATGCCAGCCAGGAATTTACTGGGACATACAAAGAGATTTTTGATTTTCATATATATGATGCCATGGGGGCGCTGTGTATTAATAAATGTGTTTTAAAAAGAGGACCTATATATACACTATTTCACAGAACAGATAATAAAAATATTATGGATATGCAATTCCTCACTCCTTGCGTAAAAATTTAACTGCGCCAGACCCGATGAAAACGACCTGGATTACTGGCCGTATACAGTACAGTATGATGAATGTTCCTGTGACCCAGATAATCCTGAATCAGACGGGTATCCAGTCCCTGATTAGCAAGAGCATAACCACAGGCATGACGCAACATGTGCGGATGAACCTTAATTCTCAGACCCGCACGCTGACTATATCGTGCGCAGAGTTTATAAATCCATTGTCTGGAAATTTTTTTTCCATGGCTTGACAGAAAAAGATAATCATCCTGACTACCTTTAGCGTATCTTTTTCTAATCAGGAACCAGCGTTGCAATAATTCTATTGTTTCTGGCTGTAATGGATGTGAAGTTGATAATCCATTTTTCAGACGCCTAATAAAAACAATTTTTTCAGTCATATCAAGATCTCCCAGTCTAAGGTCTATCAACTCACTGACGCGAAGTCCATGAATGTAAGTTATATGTAGCAATGCTTTATCACGGATTTCATTTCGCGTACCCGTTATAGCATTAAAAAAAAGCGCCCATTCGCTGCTGGTGATGTATTTACGCATATTTCCTCCTGTCAGAGTTATACCTGAATTTTACACTATTAATTAAAAGGAAGACTTATCAGTTTCGGAAGTTGGCGTGTAAACGATCCCCAACGCCGTATTGACGTTATCTTGCCTGGCCTTCAAAGATAATAAGTGAACGTCCATATGACACGTAGGGTAAAAATCAGCTTACATCCAGGGCAACAACTCCTTCACGCAGTTACCTGTATCGTAGTATTACTGCCGAAATAACAACTTACCCCACGAACAATGTTGGCGGGGATTCTGGTAATTATATCTTTTTTATTCGATAATCTTTAAAAACGTTCAACAAAAATTAACCACTAACTAATAATGATATTTTATTGGCTAATTTTTACGTGATAATAACGGCAGGTAAAAAAACACATTAAAATAACGCTAAAAAGATCGAAATTATCATTAGTATATTGCTCATCCTTTTGTTTTTACTTAAAAAAACATAATGCAATTATTGTCAAAAACCAAACAAGATTAGGATTTTGTTATTTAAAACCCAGACCATTGAGCTTGCTTACTTTATCGATAAATCCTACTTTTTTATTGCGATCCAATCATTTTAAGGAGTTTGAAATGGATAAGAAGCAAGTAACGGATTTAAGGTCGGAACTACTCGATTCACGTTTTGGTACAAAATCTATTTCCACCATCGCTGAATCTAAACATTTTCCGCTGCATGAAATGC
>NZ_VATL01000028.1:0-2437 GCF_005781065.1 Escherichia sp. E1130 | reverse complement strand
GTAAGCGTCGTCTGAGTACCGTCTGGTCCCGAATCCAGGATCCTGTAACTTAAGCACCCACTTATTTTGCAGGTGGACACCTCATGCGCGCTAAAGAAAGACTTCCCCGGAAACACTATTCCCCTGAATTCAAAATGGAACTGGTCAGGCTGGCTCTTGAAGAAGAAGGCAGTATTGCCGCACTGGCCCGGAAACATGACGTCAATGATAACCTGCTCTTTAAATGGATAAGGCTCTGGCAGCGTGAAGGGCGGGTCTGTCGGCCCCGAAAAAACTCATCGTCGCTTCCTGCCCTGATACCCGTGCAGCTTCAGGCGGGCTCTTCTCTCCCAACCTTCGAACTACCATCCTGCTCACCTCCCGCTACCTGCCACATAAAATGTCGGGGAGGAGAAATAACACTGACTCATCTCTCTGCTGAGCTCATGAGCACTGTCCTGCGCGAACTGATGCGGGGGCCTGTATGATAAATCTTCCCGCAGGCACAAAAATCTGGCTGGTTGCCGGTATCACCGATATGCGCAACGGCTTCAATGGCCTCGCCGCAAAGGTGCAGACCGCGCTGAAAGATGACCCGATGTCCGGCCACGTCTTCATCTTCCGGGGACGCAGCGGCAGTCAGGTAAAACTGCTCTGGTCCACCGGCGATGGTCTGTGCCTGCTGACAAAGCGACTGGAACGTGGTCGCTTCGCCTGGCCCTCAGCCCGCGATGGCAAAGTGTTCCTGACGCCGGCGCAACTGGCGATGCTGATGGAAGGTATCGACTGGCGACAGCCAAAGCGGTTACTGACATCCCTGACCATGTTGTAGCGCTCTTTATCCTGGTTGTCGCAGAATAAGCCTGGTAAAATACAGGCTTATGAACGACACCTCTTCTGACGACATCCTTCTGCTGAAACAGCGCCTGGCCGAACAGGAAGCGTTGATCCACGCCCTGCAGGAAAAGCTGAGCAACCGGGAACGCGAAATAGACCATCTGCAGGCGCAACTGGATAAGCTGCGCCGGATGAACTTCGGCAGTCGTTCCGAAAAGGTATCCCGCCGTATCGCGCAAATGGAAGCTGACCTGAACCGGCTGCAGCAGGAAAGCGATACGCTGACCGGTCGGGTGGATGACCCGGCAGTGCAGCGCCCGCTGCGTCAGACCCGCACCCGCAAACCGTTCCCTGAGTCACTCCCACGGGATGAGAAGCGGCTGCTGCCGACGGAGCCGTGTTGCCCGGAGTGCGGTGGTTCGCTGAGTTACCTGGGTGAGGATGCCGCCGAACAACTGGAGCTGATGCGCAGCGCCTTCCGGGTTATCCGGACAGTCCGTGAAAAGCATGCCTGCCGTCGGTGCGATCGCATCGTTCAGGCCCCGGCTCCTTCGCGCCCCATCGAACGGGGGATCGCCGGACCGGGGCTGTTGGCCCGCGTGCTGACCTCAAAGTATGCAGAGCACACACCGCTGTATCGCCAGTCGGAGATCTATGCCCGCCACGGTGTAGTGTTGAGTCGTTCTGTACTGTCGGGCTGGGTGGATGCGTGTTGTCGTCTGCTGGCGCCGCTGGATGAAGCCCTTCAGCACTATGTCCTGACCGACGGCAAACTCCATGCTGACGATACGCCTGTCCCGGTGCTGTTGCCGGGCAATAAGAAGACGAAGACCGGGCGCTTATGGACGTACGTTCGCGACGACCGCAACGCCGGATCAGCGCTGGCCCCCGCAGTGTGGTTCGCTTACAGCCCGGACAGAAAAGGTATCCACCCTCAGACCCATCTTGCAGGCTTCAGTGGCGTACTGCAGGCTGATGCCTACGCCGGGTTCAACGAACTCTACCGCGACGGCCATATAAAGGAAGCCGCGTGCTGGGCCCATGCCCGCCGAAAAATCCACGATGTTCACGTCCGTACCCCGTCAGCCCTGACGGAGGAGGCGCTGAAACGGATCGGCGAGCTGTATGCCATCGAGTCGGAGATCAGAGGTAAAAGAGCAGAGGAACGGCAGGCAGTCCGGCGCCAAAAAGCGCTGCCGCTGCTGGCGTCACTGGAGGGGTGGCTGCGGGAGAAACAGAAAACCCTCTCAAGGCACTCAGAACTGGCGAAGGCGTTCGGGTATGCGCTGAACCAGTGGCCGGCGCTGACCCGCTATGCAGAAGATGGCTGGGTGGAGGTGGATAATAACATTGCCGAAAACGCCCTACGACTGGCCAGTCTGGGGAGAAAAAACTGGCTGTTCTTCGGCTCGGATCATGGTGGTGAGCGCGGTGCGTCACTGTACAGTCTTATCGGGACGTGCAAATTAAACGGCGTGGATCCGGAACGCTATCTGCATCATGTACTTGATGTCATCGCCGACTGGCCTGTGAACCGGGTGGGTGATCTGCTCCCGTGGCGGGTTACTCTGCCTGCCTGACCAGCTTCACTTCGTCAATACGGTTCTCACTGTACGCTTAC
>NZ_VATL01000027.1:0-133155 GCF_005781065.1 Escherichia sp. E1130 | reverse complement strand
AGAAAAAAATGCCGGATGCGACGCTGGCGCGTCTTATCCAACCTACTCTTGCTTATCCGTCCTACTTTTGCATCCACTCCACCACAAAATCAGCCAGCCCCTCAATATCATTAATATCCAGTAACGCGACATCAAGATTAAGAGGCACATCACTGGCTACAGCAATAACATGTCTGTCTATCACTAATTCTTCTGGTCGATGTCCGGCACCATCGCGAAACAACACAATCTTCGCGATCTCTTCATGCTTGAACCCTTCAACCAGAATCAGATCCAGCTTTGAGGTATCCATGCGACTTGCAAGAAAATTCAGATCCAACGCTTCTTCGTCTGGCGTCTCCGTTATTAGCGCCCAACGCTGCTGGCTGGCAACGATGGTTTGCGCCGCGCCAGCCTTGCGCAGCTCATAGCTATCTTTGCCCGGTTTATCGACATCCATATCATGATGCGTATGTTTAATCAGCCCCGGGCGGATCCCTCTGGCGCATAATACCGGGATAAGTTTTTTCAACAGCGTCGTTTTTCCGGTGCCGCTCCACGCGGCAAAGGCGAGTAGCGGTATCATTGTTTTTCCTGCCATCGTGCAAGCTCCTCTGGCGTATTCATGTTCACAAATGCTTCTTTACGGTCGCTAAAATCAACCGCGTGACCGCCAGCAAGATTCATAAATGCCATTACCCGGCGTTCTCCTGCTTGCAGATATTCCTGCAACAACGGCTCAATAGCGCGATTTACCAGAGCAATAGTTGGATGATCGCGTTCACCGTCATGGACCCACACAACAGGTGCATCTTTGCGCTGATGATTAAGCCGGGAGACTAAATCCTGGGGAATATAAGGCGTATCGCACGGACAAAACAGAAACCACTCACCTGCTTCCTGCTGCATTACCGAAAGCATTCCCGCCAGCGGGCCAGGATAATCCGCCAGTGAATCCGCTATTACTTTCAGACCACTTGCCTGATAGATTTCCTGATGACGATTGGCATTAACCACGACGTGAGACAGCTGCGTCATAAGCGCGTCAGCGACATGTTGCCATAATGGTTTGCCGTTTAATTCAAGCAATCCTTTATCTACGCCGCCCATTCGTCTGGCTTTACCGCCCGCCAGTATAACGCCTGTTATCGTCGTCATCAGATTCACCGATATCGCCTCTTTTATTGTGGGATTGACCCTGCTAACGTGTCTGTCTCAAGAGTAAGGAGCATTACTATGAAATGTAAACGTCTGAATGAAGTTATTGAACTCCTCCAGCCAGCCTGGCAAAAAGAGCCAGACCTTAACCTGCTGCAATTTTTGCAGAAACTGGCGAAAGAGTCAGGTTTTGACGGCGAACTGGCGGATTTGACGGATGACATTCTGATCTATCACCTGAAAATGCGCGATTCCGCGAAAGATGCGGTGATCCCAGGGCTGCAGAAAGATTATGAAGAAGATTTCAAAACGGCGCTATTACGTGCGCGTGGCGTAATTAAAGAGTAAAAGCTTGTAAGCGCTACCAACAAAATCATTGTGAAATGATATCCTTCATCATTCGTAATGTTTTCCGGATGATGGGATGAACAACAGCGCTTTTACTTTCCAGACACTACACCCGGATACCATCATGGACGCTCTGTTTGAGCATGGGATCCGGGTGGATTCCGGTCTTACCCCGCTTAACAGCTATGAAAACCGTGTCTATCAATTTCAGGACGAAGATCGTCGGCGTTTTGTCGTCAAATTTTATCGCCCTGAACGTTGGACAGCAGATCAAATCCTCGAAGAGCATCAATTTGCGCTGCAACTGGTAAACGACGAAGTTCCTGTCGCGGCCCCTTTGGCTTTTAACGGCCAGACCTTATTGATTCATCAGGGATTTTATTTTGCCGTTTTCCCAAGCGTCGGTGGTCGTCAGTTCGAAGCCGATAATATTGATCAGATGGAAGCGGTTGGGCGTTATTTAGGGCGCATGCACCAGACGGGGCGCAAACAGCTTTTTATCCATCGCCCGACCATCGGTCTGAATGAATATCTCATTGAACCACGCAAGCTGTTTGAAAATGCTACGCTGATACCTTCTGGGCTGAAAGCGGCCTTCCTTAAGGCAACGGATGAGCTTATTACCGCCGTTACAGGACACTGGCGGGAGGACTTCACCGTTCTGCGATTACATGGTGACTGCCATGCCGGAAATATTCTCTGGCGCGATGGCCCAATGTTTGTCGATCTGGATGATGCGCGTAATGGCCCTGCAATTCAGGACCTGTGGATGTTGCTGAATGGCGATAAAGCTGAGCAGCGGATGCAGTTAGAAACTATTATTGAAGCTTATGAAGAATTTAGCGAGTTCGACACCGCTGAAATCGGACTGATTGAACCTTTACGCGCCATGCGTTTGGTTTATTATCTTGCCTGGCTAATACGGCGTTGGGCTGATCCCGCGTTCCCGAAAAATTTCCCGTGGTTAACCGGGGAAGATTACTGGCTGCGACAGACGGCGACTTTTATAGAACAGGCAAAAGTTCTACAAGAACCCCCTTTGCAATTAACACCTATGTATTAATCGGAGAGAGTAGATCATGAAAAAGATTTGGCTGGCGCTGGCTGGTTTGGTTTTAGCGTTTAGCGCATCGGCGGCGCAGTATGAAGATGGTAAACAATACACCACGCTGGAAAAGCCGGTTGCTGGCGCGCCGCAAGTGCTGGAGTTTTTCTCTTTCTTCTGCCCACACTGCTATCAGTTTGAAGAAGTTCTGCATATTTCTGAGAATGTGAAGAAAAAACTGCCGGAAGGTGTGAAGATGACTAAATACCACGTCAACTTCATGGGCGGGGAGCTGGGGCAATCTCTGACACAAGCGTGGGCTGTGGCGATGGCGCTGGGCGTAGAAGATAAAGTGACTGTACCACTGTTTGAAGGCGTACAGAAAACACAGACCATTCGCTCTACGGCCGACATTCGTGATGTCTTCATCAACGCAGGTATTAAAGGCGAAGAGTATGATGCAGCATGGAACAGCTTTGTTGTTAAATCTCTGGTCGCACAGCAAGAAAAAGCGGCTGCAGATGTACAATTGCGTGGCGTTCCAGCGATGTTTGTTAACGGTAAATATCAGCTGAATCCGCAGGGTATGGATACCAGCAATATGGATGTTTTTGTTCAGCAGTATGCCGATACAGTAAAATATCTGTCTGAGAAAAAATAATTTATTGTGACTTACATAAAGCCCGTGAATATTCACGGGCTTTTTTGTTGTTTAATCAATATAAATACTTTCTGATAATTCACCTCGTTTCTGGACATTTTAATATCAAGCGCGGATATTAAAAGTTTTGCTGTTTTATCAGGGAATAATAGAGATGATACGTAAGTCAGCCACAGGTGTTATTGTTGCATTAGCCATTATCTGGGGCGGTGGAACATGGTATGAAGGGACTCAAATCCAGTCTGGCGTCGAAAAATTTATTAAAGATTTTAACGACAGTAAAAAGAAGGGAGAGCATGCCTATGATATGATCGCCAGCTATAAAAACTTTGATAAAGGTGCGCCAGATCTCAATATCAAGCCAGGACAAGGTATTGCATTTGATGTGGATGTCGATCATGGCCCCTTGCCCCTATCAATGTTAAAAAGTGGCAATATCTTACCTGCTATGGCGGCAGCAAAAGTTAAATTAGTCAATAATGAACTGACACAACCGCTATTTATTGCCGCAAAAGATAGAGCGCCCGTCGAAGCAACATTGCGATTCGCCTTTGGCGGTTCTTTCTCTACAACTCTGGACGTTGCCCCAGCAGAGTATGGAAAACTCTCCTTTGGTGAAGGTCAGTTTACTTTTAATGGTGATGACAGTTCATTGTCTAATCTCGATGTTGAAGGCAAAGTCGAAGATATTGTTCTGGAATTATCGCCAATGAATAAAGTCACGGCGAAAAGTTTTACCATTAATTCTCTGACGCGATTAGAAGAAAAGAAATTTCCGGTTGGTGAAAGCGAGTCGAAATTTAATCAGATTAGCATTGTCAATCACGGTAACGAAGTTGCCAAACTCGACGCTTTCGTCGCGAAAACCACACTAGAGCGCGTAAAAGATAAAGATCATATCAATGTCAATCTGAGTTACGAAATTGATAAGTTAACAAAAGGGAATCAGCAACTCGGTAGCGGTCAATGGTCATTGATTGCTGAATCTATTGATCCCTTAGCAGTTCGCCAGTTTATCATCCAGTACAACATTGCGACGCAGAAGCAACTTGCAGCACACCCTGAGTTAGCAAATGATGAAGATGCACTGGAAGCAATGAATACGGCATTGTTCAAAGAGTATTTACCGTTATTACAAAAAAGTGAGCCGATCATTAAACTACCTGTAAGCTGGAAGAACGCTGTCGGTGAACTAAATGCTAATCTGGATATTAGTATTGCCGAACCAGCCCAATCGTCATCATCCACAAACAAAGATATTAAATCTTTCAATCTGGATATGAATGTACCGATTAATGTCGTCACTGAAATAGCTAAACAGCTTAATTTATCTGAAGGAATGGATGCTGAAAAAGCTCAAAAGCTGGCTGATAAACAAATCGGCGGAATGGCAACATTAGGTAAGATGTTTCAGTTAATCACAATTGACAACAATATCGCCTCGCTGCAACTGCATTATTTGCCAGGTAAAGTTGTTTTTAACGGGCAGGAGATGAGCGAAGAAGAGTTTATGTCTCGTGCCGGACGTTTAGTGCATTAAAATGATAACTCGCCTCTGCTAATACGGAGGCGAGTTATAACTACTTATCATGATGCTGTGATGACATCAGTGAAGTCAGAAGTCGGTCTTTTTCCTGCCACAGTGTGTTCAGCCACTGCTGAAAATGACGTTTGAAGCTTTTGTCATTGATATAGTCGCCATGCAACTCTTCAGCAATAGGTTGTAAATCCACATGCACGACAATCCGCGTCAGTTTGCCACTTAACATATCGAAGAATGGCTGGCGGTTATTGTCCGGATAACACAGCGTAACATTGAGTAGTTTATCGAATTGTTTACCCAGCACATTCAGCGTCATCGCGATACCGGCGGCTTTGGGAGGCAGGAGATTTTTAAATGTCGAGTGGGTTTGCTGGTGTTTCTGTTCAGTAAAACGGGAGCCTTCAACAAAATTCACAATCGTGGTGGGATGCAGGCGAAACTTTTCGCAAGACCGACGAGTGGTTTCAACATCTTTACCGCGCCGTTCCGGATGACGTATCAAATAAGCGCGGGAATAGCGCTTCATAAATGGCATATCCAGCGCCCAGCACGCCAGGCCCAGGAAAGGCACCCAGGCCAGTTGCTGCTTGAGAAAATATTTGTTCATTGGAATATGCTTACGAAACAACACGCATAGTACAACAATATCAGCCCAACTGCGGTGGTTACAAATAAGCAGATACCAGTTCTTCTTACTTAGCCCTTCCAGTCCGCGAACTTCCCATTGCAGGTGTGGGTTAAGGTGCAGTAATAGCGCTAATCCTTCACACCAGCAATACATCATAAAATCACAAAAAAGCGATACCTTTCGCCAAATCACTGGCACAGGTAACAATAGTTTTACGATCCCGGCAATGATGATCGGGACAGAACAAAAAATGGTGACCAAAATGGTCAATACGATACTCACCAAAAGTGTTATCGCAGCGAGTATTCTCGTCATAATTAAATTATTCAAAAGGTTAGCCATAGACAGTGCGCTAAAGAAGCGCAAGGCGCAGATTTTAGCAGAAAACGGTCCAAATAACGGATGATCCTTAAATAGAAAAATAATTCATATCTATCCACATTAGAAAAAATCCCTATTACTCAATCACCAGCAATGCTTTTATTTTTAACTTTATGAAAAACAACAACAAACCTAATGCTGTAACAAGCATGATAATAAATTAAAAGTGATGTAAATAATTTATACACAAAGTTATCCACATGACGATTTGCGAGCGATCCACAAGATCTACAAAAGATTTTCACGAAAAGCGGTGAAAAACTCATGTTTTCATCCTGTCTGTGGCATCCTTTACCCATAATCTGATAAACAGGCACGGACATTATGGTTCAGATCCCCCAAAACCCACTTATCCTTGTAGATGGTTCATCTTATCTTTATCGCGCATATCACGCGTTTCCGCCGCTGACTAACAGTGCAGGCGAGCCAACCGGTGCGATGTACGGTGTCCTCAACATGCTGCGTAGTCTGATCATGCAATACCAACCGACGCATGCAGCGGTGGTCTTTGACGCCAAGGGAAAAACCTTTCGTGATGAACTGTTTGAACATTACAAATCACATCGCCCGCCAATGCCGGATGATTTGCGCGCGCAGATCGAACCCCTGCACACAATGGTAAAAGCGATGGGGCTGCCTCTGCTGGCCGTTTCTGGCGTAGAAGCAGACGACGTTATCGGTACTCTGGCGCGCGAAGCAGAAAAAGCCGGGCGTCCGGTATTGATCAGCACCGGTGATAAAGATATGGCGCAGCTGGTGACGCCAAATATTACGCTTATCAATACCATGACGAATACCATCCTCGGCCCGGAAGAGGTGGTGAATAAGTACGGCGTACCGCCAGAACTGATCATCGACTTCCTCGCGCTGATGGGCGACTCCTCTGATAACATTCCTGGCGTACCGGGCGTCGGTGAAAAAACCGCACAGGCACTGCTACAAGGTCTTGGCGGCCTGGATACGCTGTATGCCGAGCCGGAAAAAATTGCTGGATTGAGCTTCCGCGGCGCGAAAACAATGGCGGCGAAGCTTGAGCAAAATAAAGAGGTGGCCTATCTCTCTTACCAGCTGGCGACGATTAAAACCGACGTTGAACTGGAACTGACCTGCGAACAACTGGAAGTACAACAACCGGCGGCTGAAGAGTTGTTGGGGCTGTTCAAAAAGTATGAGTTCAAGCGTTGGACTGCTGATGTCGAAGCGGGCAAATGGTTACAGGCCAAAGGGGCAAAACCAGCCGCGAAGCCGCAGGAAACCATTGTTGTCGACGAAACACCCGAAGTGACTGCGACAGCGATTTCTTACGATAACTACGTCACTATTCTGGACGAAGAAACTCTAAAAGCATGGATTACGAAGCTGGAAAAAGCGCCTGTATTTGCGTTTGATACCGAAACCGACAGCCTCGATAACATCTCCGCCAACCTGGTAGGGCTTTCTTTTGCTATCGAACCTGGCGTAGCGGCCTATATTCCGGTTGCTCATGATTATCTTGATGCGCCCGATCAGATCTCCCGCGAGCGCGCACTCGAGCTGCTAAAACCGCTGCTGGAAGATGAAAAGGCACTGAAGGTCGGGCAAAACCTGAAATACGATCGCGGTATTCTGGCGAATTACGGCATTGAGCTGCGGGGGATTGCGTTTGATACCATGCTCGAGTCCTACATTCTCAACAGCGTTGCCGGTCGTCACGATATGGACAGCCTCGCGGAACGTTGGTTGAAGCACAAAACCATCACTTTTGAAGAGATTGCTGGTAAAGGCAAAAATCAACTGACCTTTAACCAGATTGCCCTGGAAGAGGCCGGACGTTACGCCGCTGAAGATGCAGATGTCACCTTGCAGCTGCATCTGAAAATGTGGCCGGATCTGCAAAAACACAAAGGGCCACTGAACGTCTTCGAAAACATCGAAATGCCGCTGGTGCCGGTGCTTTCACGCATCGAACGCAACGGTGTGAAGATTGACCCGAAAGTGCTGCACAATCATTCTGAAGAGCTCACCTTGCGTCTGGCTGAGCTGGAAAAGAAAGCGCATGAAATTGCAGGTGAAGAATTTAACCTTTCTTCCACCAAGCAACTGCAAACTATTCTTTTTGAAAAACAGGGTATTAAGCCGCTGAAGAAAACGCCGGGTGGTGCGCCTTCAACGTCAGAAGAGGTACTGGAAGAGCTGGCGCTGGACTACCCGCTGCCAAAAGTGATTCTGGAGTACCGTGGCCTGGCGAAGCTGAAATCGACCTACACCGACAAGCTGCCGCTGATGATCAACCCGAAAACCGGGCGCGTGCATACTTCCTATCACCAGGCAGTAACTGCGACGGGGCGTTTATCCTCAACCGATCCTAACCTGCAAAACATTCCGGTGCGTAACGAAGAAGGCCGCCGTATCCGCCAGGCGTTTATTGCGCCGCAGGATTATGTGATTGTCTCGGCGGACTACTCGCAGATTGAACTGCGCATCATGGCGCATCTTTCACGAGACAAAGGCTTGCTGACCGCATTTGCAGAAGGAAAAGATATCCACCGGGCAACGGCGGCAGAAGTGTTTGGTTTGCCACTGGAAACCGTCACCAGCGAACAACGCCGTAGCGCGAAAGCGATCAACTTTGGTCTGATTTATGGCATGAGTGCTTTTGGTCTGGCACGGCAATTGAACATTCCACGTAAAGAAGCACAGAAGTACATGGACCTTTACTTCGAACGTTACCCAGGCGTACTGGAGTATATGGAACGCACTCGTGCGCAGGCGAAAGAGCAGGGATACGTTGAAACCCTGGACGGACGTCGCCTCTATCTGCCGGATATCAAATCCAGCAACGGTGCACGTCGTGCTGCGGCTGAACGTGCAGCCATTAACGCACCAATGCAGGGAACCGCTGCGGATATCATCAAACGGGCGATGATTGCCGTTGATGCCTGGCTACAGGAAGAGCAACCGCGCGTGCGCATGATCATGCAGGTACACGATGAACTGGTGTTTGAAGTTCATAAAGATGATGTCGATGCGGTAGCGAAGAAGATCCATCAGTTGATGGAAAACTGTACCCGCCTGGATGTGCCTTTGCTGGTGGAAGTGGGTAGTGGCGAAAACTGGGATCAGGCGCACTAAGATTTGCCTTAACAAGCCTTTTTTTCGTAACTAAGCAACATAACTAGCCATGATTTGTGATGGGTATTAGAAATTCCTATGCAACAACTGAAAAAAAATTACAAAAAGTGCTTTCTGAACTGAACAAAAAAGAGTAAAGTTAGTCGCGTAGGGTACAGAGGTAAGATGTTCTATCTTTCAGACCTTTTACTTCACGTAATCGGATTTGGCTGAATTTTTTAGCCGCCCCAGTCAGTAATGACTGGGGCGTTTTTTATTGTGCGAAAGAAAAGATCCGTATTGCCGGATACATTGTGCTTAACAAGCCTGCGGTAGAAAATAGCTCATTGAATTTGCATGATTTTATGTGCCAGATACGCGATATCCGGCACATGCATAAGGGCTAGAAAATTATTCGCCGTCCTGCGTTTCTTCTACAGGCCGCATCTCGCTGAACCAGGTATCCAGTTTCTGGCGAAGCTTATCCACGCCTTGCTTCTTCAGAGAAGAGAATGTCTCTACCTGCACATCACCGTTAAACGCCAGCACTGCTTCACGCACCATATTCAATTGCGCTTTACGTGCACCGCTCGCCAGTTTGTCCGCTTTGGTCAGCAACACCAGTACGGCGATATTGCTGTCCACCGCCCACTCAATCATCTGCTGGTCGAGATCTTTCAGCGGATGGCGAATATCCATCAGCACGACCAGGCCTTGTAGACTCTGACGTTTTTCGAGGTACTCACCGAGCGCGCGCTGCCATTTGCGCTTCATCTCTTCAGGAACTTCCGCGTAGCCATAGCCAGGCAAGTCGACCAGACGTTTGCCCTCAGCCACTTCAAACAGGTTGATAAGCTGGGTACGTCCTGGTGTTTTCGAGGTACGCGCCAGGCTTTTCTGGTTAGTCAGCGTGTTCAGCGCGCTGGATTTACCTGCGTTGGAACGGCCTGCAAAAGCCACTTCGATCCCGGTATCGGAAGGTAAGTGGCGAATATCAGGCGCACTCATCACAAAATGCGTCTGTTGATAATTCAAATTAGTCAAAGCGGTCGTCTCCGTCAGTCAAAGCTTTGTGGCGATTATACCTGAACCACAATAAAAGACGGATTTTTCGGCGTGAACGGTGTAAGTAAATACCATGTACTTTGTGAGACATTGCCGATTGTTTTTATGCGAAATCGAAGAGAAATTTCTGCGACACATGTCAAATAGGCTAAATAAATCATGTGATTAGTTTTATACAATAATCTGAAAATGAGTAAATACTGATGATAGTTTATTGTTTGTTTAACACAGAAGCGTAAAGTAGCACCCATAGAGCGAGGACGCTAACAGGAACAATGACTCAGGATGAGGGTCAGGAGCGCCAGGAGGCGAAGACAGAGGATTGTCAGGAAGACAAACGTCCGGAGACGTCACTAAAGGGAAATGGAATCAACACGGAATGTTCCGGCTAATGGAAAAACAGGGTGTGTTGGCGGCCTGCAAGGATTGTAAGACCCGTTAAGGGTTGTGAGTCAGGAAAAAAGGCGACAGAGTAATCTGTCGCCTTTTTTCTTTGCTTGCTTTCTGTTAGATTCCGCCGCAAATCTATACTAAATAAAACGGCTAAAAGACGAATTGATATGAAACCATCATCTTCAAACTCACGCAGCAAGGGTCATGCAAAAGCGCGTCGTAAAACCCGCGAAGAGCTGAATCAGGAAGCTCGTGATCGCAAGCGCCAGAAAAAACGCCGTGGTCATGCACCAGGCAGCCGCGCAGCGGGCGGTAGCGCTACTTCGGGTAGCAAGGGCCAGAATGCACCGAAAGATCCACGTATTGGCAGTAAAACCCCTATTCCATTGGGCGTGACTGAAAAAGTCACCAAACAGCACAAACCGAAGAGTGAGAAACCTATGCTTTCACCGCAGGCGGAGTTGGAGTTACTGGAGACAGATGAGCGTCTGGATGCGCTGCTGGAACGTCTGGAAGCAGGCGAAACCCTGAGTGCCGAAGAGCAATCCTGGGTAGATGCCAAGCTGGATCGTATTGATGAGCTGATGCAGAAACTCGGCCTCTCTTATGACGACGACGAAGAAGAGGAAGAAGACGAGAAGCAAGAAGACATGATGCGTCTGCTGCGGGGCAACTAACGGATTGCCTGCATGGGCCTTCCCGTTCTGCTGATAACCCTTCCGGTTATATGTTATCTGGTGTGGTTATTCGTTAAACTACAGCGGTTGTCGCGGCGACAAAAGTGGCTGCGCAACCGGCTGATGACCCGAAACGGGCATCCGCCGGTACGCCGTAGCCGCCAGAGACGCCATCGGAAGGAGTGAGCATGTCTGTACAGCAAATCGACTGGGACCTGGCCCTGATCCAGAAATATAACTATTCCGGGCCACGATACACCTCGTACCCGACCGCGCTGGAGTTTTCAGAAGACTTCGGCGAACAGGCGTTTTTACAAGCCGTGGCGCGCTACCCTGAGCGTCCCTTATCTCTCTACGTACATATTCCGTTCTGCCACAAACTTTGCTACTTCTGCGGTTGCAACAAGATTGTGACTCGTCAGCAGCACAAGGCCGACCAGTATCTGGACGTGCTTGAGCAAGAAATCGTCCATCGTGCACCGCTTTTTGCCGGGCGCAAGGTGAGCCAGCTGCACTGGGGCGGTGGAACGCCAACATACCTGAATAAAGCGCAAATCAGCCGCCTGATGAAGCTGTTGCGCGAAAACTTCCAGTTCAATGCCGATGCGGAAATCTCGATCGAAGTCGATCCGCGCGAAATCGAACTGGATGTACTGGATCATTTACGCGCGGAAGGCTTTAACCGCCTGAGCATGGGCGTGCAGGACTTCAACAAAGAAGTACAGCGTCTGGTTAACCGCGAGCAGGATGAAGAGTTCATCTTTGCGCTGCTTAACCATGCGCGTGAGATTGGCTTTACCTCCACCAACATTGACCTGATTTACGGCCTGCCGAAACAGACGCCGGAGAGTTTCGCCTTTACCCTGAAACGCGTGGCGGAACTGAACCCTGACCGTCTGAGCGTCTTTAACTACGCGCATCTGCCAACTATTTTTGCCGCCCAGCGCAAAATCAAAGATGCTGACTTGCCGAGTCCGCAACAAAAACTCGATATTCTGCAGGAAACCATCGCCTTCCTGACACAATCGGGCTATCAGTTTATCGGTATGGATCACTTTGCCCGCCCGGATGACGAGCTGGCGGTGGCCCAACGTGAAGGCGTGCTGCATCGTAACTTCCAGGGCTACACCACCCAGGGCGATACCGATCTGCTTGGGATGGGCGTTTCCGCCATCAGCATGATTGGTGACTGCTACGCGCAGAACCAGAAAGAGTTGAAGCAGTACTATCAGCAGGTGGATGAACAAGGCAATGCGCTGTGGCGTGGTATTGCGCTAACGCGCGATGACTGTATTCGCCGCGATGTGATTAAGTCGCTCATCTGCAACTTCCGTCTGGATTACGCCCCCATTGAGCAACAGTGGGATTTGCACTTCGCTGATTACTTTGCGGAAGATCTCAAGCTGCTCGCCCCATTAGCAGAAGACGGGCTGGTGGATGTGGATGAGAAGGGAATTCAGGTGACGGCGAAAGGTCGCTTGCTGATCCGCAACATTTGCATGTGCTTTGATACTTATCTGCGCCAGAAAGCGCGAATGCAGCAGTTCTCACGGGTGATTTAAATAGTGAATGGCGCTTCGTTTACTACGGTGATAAACGAAAGCGCCATCAATACACTGAGAACAAGGTTGCCTGATGCGCTACGCTTATCAGGCCTGCAAAACCTGTTGAAATTATTGCTTTTGTAGGCCGGATAAGGCGTTCACGCCGCATCCGGCATGAACAAAGAGCACTTCATCAGCAATCTGAAACTCAGCTAAACAGCCCAATCATTGCGGCACACAGCACAGCAGCAACGGCAGTTTGCGGCGTGTGGCTGTTAACTGCGCCACTTGATAGCAGATTAATTATTGATTCCAGCATAATGACACTCCCCCCGTTTTTCGGGCATGATCATACTGAACTTACCGGAACAGTAAAGCGCAAAATAACAGCAATTTGCGCTCAATAATCAATCTTTACATGGCGAGCCTGAATCACTCCATTCCAAGCTCTTTTAACTTACGCGTCAGGGTGTTACGCCCCCAGCCAAGTAAGCGCGCTGCTTCCTGTTTATGCCCCTGCGTATGTCGCAACGCGGTAGTCAGTAATGTCCGCTCCAACTCTGGTTGCGCTTCAGACAGCAAGTTTTGATGACCGGAACGTAGCGCCCGATCTGCCCACTGTGCTAACAGCGTTGCCCAACTGTCCGGCTGCATTTGTGAAGTGCTTTCCGGTACGGTTGATTCAAACAGTTCGCCAGGCAAATCCTGAATCAGCACTTCCTGTCCGGCAGCCATTACCGTTAGCCAGCGGCAGGTGTTTTCCAGCTGGCGCACGTTGCCTGGCCACGCCAGACGCGTCAGAGCGGCTTCAGTTTCCGGATGCAGCAACTTTGCTTCTACGCCCAGCTCGCGAGCGGCAACTTGTAAAAAATGGCGTGCCAGACGGGGAATATCTTCCCGACGCTCACGCAGCGGCGGCAGATGAACACGGATAACGTTCAGGCGGTGGAACAAATCCTCACGGAACTTGCCTTCCTGCACCCGCTGTTCGAGATTCTGGTGGGTCGCAGCGATAATCCGCACATCCACTTTCACCGGCGCATAGCCGCCAACGCGATAAAACTGACCGTCTGCCAGCACGCGCAGCAAACGCGTCTGCACATCCAGCGGCATATCGCCAATTTCATCGAGGAATAATGTGCCGCCATCGGCCTGTTCAAAACGCCCCTGACGAATGGTATTCGCACCGGTAAACGCGCCTTTTTCGTGACCGAACAGTTCTGATTCGATCAAATCCTTCGGGATAGCCGCCATATTGAGCGCGATAAACGGCGCTTTGGCGCGCGGGCTGTGGCGATGCAGGGCATGAGCGACCAGCTCTTTACCGGTGCCGGATTCGCCGTTGATCAGCACGCTAATGGAAGAACGCGAAAGCCGACCGATAATACGGAACACGTCCTGCATGGCTGGCGCTTCGCCGATGATATCGGTCGTTGGGCCGTTAAGCTGAACATTACGCGGCTGCTGCTGTTCCTGGTAATGACTGATGGCGCGCTCAACCAGCGCCACGGCTTCGTCGATATCAAACGGTTTAGGCAGATAATCAAACGCCCCTTGCTGATAGGCGCTAACGGCGGCATCCAGATCTGAATGTGCGGTCATAATGATGACCGGAAGCATCGGATGGCGCTGTTTAATCTGCTTGAGCAGCGCCAGCCCGTCCATTCCCGGCATACGGATATCCGACAGCAGCACATCCGGCGTTTTGCTCGCCAGTGCTTCCAGCACCTCCGCGCCGTTCTCAAACGTCGTACAGGTTAAACCTGCCCCAGCGAGCGCACGTTCAAGCACCCAACGGATGGAACTATCGTCATCGACTACCCAGACTATCCCTCGTTGCATAAACGTCACCTTTATTTCCTGATAGGCAGGTAAACCGAGAACTCGGTATGACCTGGCCAACTGGTAAATTCAATTTTGCCTGAATGCTGATCAATCAAATTACGGGCGATGGATAAGCCAAGCCCGGTGCCACCTTCGCGGCCGCTGACCATCGGGTAAAACAGCGTATCCTGCAAATGAGGCGGAATGCCCGGCCCGTTATCTTCCACATCAATCCGCGCCGCCAGCCGATAGCGCTCGCCGTGTAAGGTCAGTTGAAACGCGGTGCGGGTACGCAGAATGATTTCACCGCCTTCCGGCCCCAGCGCCTGTAGCGCATTGCGCACAATATTCAGCAGCACTTGCTCAATTTGATCCGGGTCGTGCGCCAGTTCCGGCAGGCTGGGGTCGTAATCACGAATCAACCGCACGTTGTCGGGCAGTTCCATCGACACCAGCGTCACCACGCGTTCAGCCACTTTGTGAATACTTTCGGTAACGCGCGTACCGGGCAGCTGCGGCCCCAACAGACGGTCGACCAGATTTCGCAGCCGGTCCGCCTGTTCGATAATCACTTTGGTATATTCCAGCAGTGACGGGTCAGGTAATGCTTTGCTGAGCAGCTGTGCCGCGCCACGTAAACCGCCAAGCGGATTTTTAATCTCATGCGCCAGGCCACGTACTAAATCACGGGCAGCAACCTGCTGGGCGTGTTGTAGCTGTTCCTGACTTAAGCGGCGCTGGTTATCCATCGGTGCCATCTCCAGCAGGATCATGCCGTCTGGCATGCGCTGAGCCGTCACAGAAAGGATATGCGAGCGACCGTCGATGACCAGCGTCACTTCGTTATCGGTAAAACCTTGTCCCGCCTCCAGACTTTCTTGCATCAGCTCGATATTTAATGAGAAGTAGCTCAACAGTTCCGGTAATGGCGTACCAAACAATTTGCGGGAGCTTTGGGCGAGCAGTTGTTGCGCGGCGGGGTTGGCGTAATGGATCGCCAGATTGTCATCAATTAACAAAATACTGTTAATCAGCGAGTTGAGGATCTGCCCAGCATCGGGCTGCGTGCCTGTTGCCATAAAGCAGTCTCCTGAACAGGTTGCACCATTTTAGTGCATTATAGCTTTTTACGGATAAAAAGCGCGAAGCATCACAGAAGTTACGGAGAAAAAAGCCCATGCAGAGATGGGCTACAGATAGCTGACAAACTTCACGTTGAAGAGCGACTTCACCTGCTCCGGCCTACCACATCATCACCGTGTAGGCCGGATAAGACGCATTTGCGTCGCATCCGGCGTGATGTGCTTGCCATCGATCCCAAGCCTGCCAGAGACAGGCGAAAAGTTTCCACGGCAACTAAAACACTTAGACGCTGTAGTACAGCTCAAACTCTACCGGATGCGGAGTCATACGCACGCGGTCATCTTCTTCGCGACGCAGAGCGATGTACGCATCGATCGCTTCATCAGTGAACACGCCACCGGCTTTCAGGAACTCGCGGTCCAGATCCAGTTCGTTCAGTGCTTCTTCCAGAGAGCCTGCAACCTGTGGGATCTCTTTCGCTTCTTCTGGCGGCAGGTCATACAGGTTTTTGTCCATGGCTTCGCCCGGATGGATCTTGTTTTTGATGCCATCAAGACCGGCCATCAGCAGGGCAGCAAAGCACAGGTACGGGTTAGCCGCCGGGTCCGGGAAACGGACTTCGATACGACGTGCTTTCGGAGAAGAAACCACCGGAATACGGATAGACGCAGAACGGTTACGCGCAGAGTAAGCCAGCATGACCGGTGCTTCGTAGCCCGGGACCAGACGCTTATAAGAGTTGGTGGTTGGGTTTGCCAGGGCGTTAATCGCTTTAGCGTGTTTGATTACGCCGCCAATGTAGTACAGCGCCTGTTCAGACAGACCTGCGTATTTGTCGCCCGCGAACAGGTTAACGCCGTTTTTAGACAGCGACATGTGGCAGTGCATACCGGAGCCGTTATCACCGAACATCGGTTTTGGCATAAAGGTCGCGGTTTTACCGAAGCGGTGCGCTACGTTGTGCACAACATATTTGTAGATCTGAATTTCGTCGGCTTTTTTGGTCATGGTATTGAAGCGGGTAGCCACTTCGTTCTGACCAGCAGTCGCTACTTCGTGGTGATGGGCTTCAACCACCAGACCCATCTGTTCCATCACCAGACACATTTCAGAACGGATATCCTGAGCAGAGTCTACCGGAGGCACCGGGAAGTAACCGCCTTTCACTGCCGGACGGTGACCTTTGTTACCACCTTCGTATTGGGTGGAGGAGTTCCATGCACCTTCGATATCGTCGATAGCAACGTGAGAACCGGAGATAGATGATCCGAAACGGATGTCATCGAACAGGAAGAATTCTGGTTCTGGCCCGAACAGTACGGTGTCGGCAATGCCAGTAGAACGCAGGTAATCTTCGGCGCGCTTCGCAATAGAGCGCGGGTCACGGTCATAGCCTTGCAGGGTGCCAGGTTCAAGGATGTCGCAACGGATAATCAGGGTAGAGTCGGCGAAGAACGGGTCAATCACTGCGGTGGATGCGTCTGGCATCAGCACCATGTCGGATTCGTTAATGCCTTTCCAGCCACCAATCGAGGAGCCGTCAAACATTTTGCCTTCTTCGAAGAATTCAGCATTCACCTGATGAGCAGGGATAGTGACGTGCTGTTCTTTACCTTTGGTATCGGTGAAGCGCAAATCAACAAACTTCACTTCGTGCTCGTTCAGCATCGTCAGTACGTGTTCAGCGGACATACTTTAACTCTCCTGGATTGGTCATTGTCGTCGTGGTAACGAAATCTGCAATTATTTTGGCCGTGTCGCCGTAAAAAAGATAAAGCGAAATCTGTGCCAACTTTTAAATTGCCCCTAAAAGGCGTTATCATGCTTAACATCGTGCAAAAGGGCTGCACCATGATGTGAATGTTGCACCAATATAGTGCTTCAATGGAAACATTAAGCACCATGTTGGTGCAATGACCTTTGGATAACCCTTTTTATGCTCCGTGAAAGCGATCACAAAGGGACTCTGCAATACTTGTTTGCGGAGGATGTTTGTGATCCTGTTTTGTAGTGCGATTAATCCGTGTACAATAACGCGCTATTTCTAATGCCTGAGGCAAAGTTGTGATCGAAAAATTGCGTAATATCGCCATCATCGCGCACGTCGACCATGGTAAAACCACCCTGGTAGACAAGCTGCTCCAACAATCCGGTACGTTCGACTCTCGTGCCGAAACCCAAGAGCGCGTGATGGACTCCAACGATTTGGAGAAAGAGCGTGGGATTACCATCCTCGCGAAAAACACCGCTATCAAATGGAATGATTACCGTATCAATATCGTTGATACCCCGGGGCACGCCGACTTCGGTGGTGAAGTTGAACGTGTAATGTCCATGGTAGACTCAGTGCTGCTGGTGGTTGACGCATTTGACGGCCCGATGCCGCAAACGCGCTTCGTAACCAAAAAAGCGTTTGCTTACGGCCTGAAGCCGATTGTTGTTATCAACAAAGTTGACCGCCCTGGCGCGCGTCCTGACTGGGTTGTGGATCAGGTATTCGACCTGTTCGTTAACCTCGACGCGACCGACGAGCAGCTGGACTTCCCGATCGTTTACGCTTCTGCGCTGAACGGTATCGCGGGTCTGGACCACGAAGATATGGCGGAAGACATGACCCCGCTGTATCAGGCGATTATTGACCACGTTCCTGCGCCGGACGTAGACCTTGACGGTCCGTTCCAGATGCAGATTTCTCAGCTCGATTACAACAGCTATGTTGGTGTTATCGGCATTGGCCGCATCAAGCGCGGTAAAGTGAAGCCGAACCAGCAAGTTACTATCATCGATAGCGAAGGCAAAACCCGCAACGCGAAAGTCGGTAAAGTGCTGGGCCACCTCGGTCTGGAACGTATCGAAACCGATCTGGCGGAAGCTGGCGATATCGTGGCGATCACGGGCCTGGGCGAACTGAACATTTCTGACACCGTTTGCGACACGCAAAACGTTGAAGCGCTGCCGGCACTCTCCGTTGATGAGCCGACCGTTTCTATGTTCTTCTGCGTTAACACCTCGCCGTTCTGCGGTAAAGAAGGTAAGTTCGTAACGTCTCGTCAGATCCTGGACCGTCTGAACAAAGAACTGGTACACAACGTTGCGCTGCGCGTAGAAGAAACCGAAGACGCCGATGCGTTCCGCGTTTCTGGTCGTGGCGAACTGCACCTGTCTGTTCTGATCGAAAACATGCGTCGTGAAGGTTTCGAACTGGCGGTATCCCGTCCGAAAGTTATCTTCCGTGAAATCGACGGCCGTAAACAAGAGCCGTATGAAAACGTGACTCTGGACGTTGAAGAACAGCATCAGGGTTCTGTGATGCAGGCGCTGGGCGAACGTAAAGGCGACCTGAAAAACATGAATCCAGACGGTAAAGGCCGCGTACGTCTCGACTACGTGATCCCAAGCCGTGGTCTGATCGGCTTCCGTTCTGAGTTCATGACCATGACTTCCGGTACAGGTCTGCTGTACTCCACCTTCAGCCACTACGACGACGTTCGTCCGGGTGAAGTAGGCCAGCGTCAGAACGGCGTACTGATCTCTAACGGTCAGGGTAAAGCGGTAGCGTTCGCGCTGTTCGGTCTGCAAGATCGCGGTAAGCTGTTCCTCGGTCACGGTGCAGAAGTTTACGAAGGTCAGATTATCGGTATTCACAGCCGCTCTAACGACCTGACTGTAAACTGCCTGACCGGTAAGAAACTGACCAACATGCGTGCTTCCGGTACTGACGAAGCCGTTGTTCTGGTTCCGCCTATCCGCATGACTCTGGAACAAGCTCTGGAGTTCATCGATGATGACGAACTGGTAGAAGTGACTCCGACCTCTATCCGTATTCGTAAACGTCACCTGACGGAAAACGATCGTCGTCGCGCTAACCGCGCACCGAAAGACGATTAATTTCGCTTTTCAGTCATAAAAAACCTGCCAGCGATGGCAGGTTTTTTTTTGCCTGTCGTGAGCGCTCACCAATGCGAGTATCTCCCTTATAAGTCTGTGGTTACGTCAATAGAGAGCTTTGTCACAATTATCTGCAAAGTCATGCGCCGTTAATTGCTTTCTTTTTTGGCGTAAGCGTAAGATGCCTCATCTGGTTTAAACCAAAAGGATTAAACAATGACGGGAAATCAATCCACCGTAGAAAATGCAAAAGAGAAACTGGATCGGTGGTTAAAAGATGGCATCACCACGCCAGGTGGAAAACTCCCTTCAGAAAGAGAGCTGGGAGAGCTGCTGGGCATTAAACGTATGACGCTGCGCCAGGCGTTGCTGAACCTCGAGGCAGAATCCAAAATCTTCCGTAAGGATCGTAAAGGTTGGTTCGTGACTCAACCGCGATTTAATTACAGCCCGGAGCTGTCGGCGAGCTTTCAGCGGGCCGCTATTGAACAAGGGCGGGAACCTTCCTGGGGATTTACTGAGAAAAAACGTACCCGCGACATTCCTGAAACGCTCATGCCACTGATTGCAGTGACGCCGTCAACCGAACTCTACCGCATTACCGGTTGGGGGGCGCTGGAAGGACATAAAGTTTTCTATCACGAAACATATATTAATCCTGAAGTTGCCCCAGGTTTTATTGAACAACTTGAAAACCACTCATTTTCTGCAGTCTGGGAAAAGTGCTACCAAAAAGAGACGGTAGTAAAAAAATTGATTTTCAAACCCGTCAGAATGCCGGGCGATATCAGCAAGTATCTTGGCGGTTCTGCGGGTATGCCTGCGATCTTAATTGAAAAGCATCGCGCCGACCAGCAAGGCAATATTGTCCAGATAGATATTGAATATTGGCGATTTGAGGCCGTAGACCTCATCATTAATCTGTAGGTGTTTTATGGTGACAATAAATAACGCAAGAAAGATTCTACAACGTGTCGACACTCTTCCTCTTTATTTACATGCCTATGCCTTTCATTTAAATATGCGGCTGGAAAGAGTGTTGCCTGCTGATTTACTTGATATCGCGAGTGAAAATAATCTGCGGGGCGTCAAAATTCATGTTCTGGATGGCGAGCGTTTTTCTCTTGGCAATATGGACGATAAAGAACTCTCTGCCTTTGGTGATAAAGCCCGCCGTCTGAACCTTGATATTCATATTGAAACTAGCGCCTCAGATAAGGCATCTATTGACGAAGCCGTCGCCATCGCGTTGAAAACTGGGGCATCGTCCGTACGTTTTTATCCACGTTATGAAGGTAATTTGCGCGACGTATTATCGATCATCGCTAACGATATTGCCTATGTACGGGAAACGTATCAGGACAGCGGCCTGACTTTTACGATCGAGCAGCATGAAGATTTAAAAAGCCATGAGCTGGTGTCGCTGGTCAAAGAAAGTGAGATGGAATCTCTTTCCTTACTGTTTGATTTTGCGAACATGATCAATGCAAATGAGCATCCCATGGACGCTTTAAAAACGATGGCGCCGCATATTACCCAGGTGCATATCAAAGATGCATTGATTGTTAAAGAACAGGGTGGTCTGGGCCATAAAGCCTGTATTTCAGGTCAGGGAGATATGCCATTCAAAGCGTTATTAACGCACCTTATCTGCCTGGGCGATGATGAGCCGCAGGTGACGGCATATGGCCTGGAAGAAGAGGTTGATTATTATGCTCCGGCGTTCCGCTTTGAAGACGAAGATGATAATCCGTGGATCCCTTATCGCCAGATGAGTGAAACACCACTACCAGAAAATCATTTACTGGATGCGCGGTTACGTAAAGAAAAAGAAGATGCAATTAATCAGATAAATCATGTGCGTAACGTACTACAACAAATCAAACAAGAGGCAAGCCATCTTCTGAACCACTAATAAGTTTTAACCCATACGCAGTTAATAAAACCATTCCATAAGAATGGTCGATATCTTATTGCCTTTAAAACAGTGATTTTAAAAATCGCTTAGGGGATGTTATGCTCACGAAAAAGAAATGGGCGTTATTTAGTCTATTAACACTGTGTGGCGGTACAATTTATAAATTACCGTCGCTGAAAGATGCGTTTTATATCCCGATGCAGGAATATTTCCATTTGACTAATGGTCAAATTGGTAATGCTATGTCGGTAAACTCATTTGTCACCACAGTGGGCTTTTTTCTGTCTATTTATTTTGCCGATAAACTACCGCGCAGATACACCATGTCATTCTCCCTCATTGCGACGGGATTACTGGGTGTTTATTTGACGACAATGCCAGGTTATTGGGGCATCCTCTTTGTCTGGGCGCTATTTGGCGTTACCTGCGACATGATGAACTGGCCGGTCTTGCTCAAGTCGGTAAGTCGACTGGGCAATAGCGAACAACAAGGTCGTTTGTTTGGCTTCTTCGAAACAGGGCGTGGCATTGTTGATACCGTGGTGGCATTTTCTGCGTTGGCAGTATTTACCTGGTTTGGCAGTGGCTTGTTGGGCTTTAAAGCGGGTATCTGGTTCTATTCCCTTATTGTGATTGCCGTGGGCATTATCATTTTCTTTGTACTGAATGACAAAGAAGAGGCACCGTCCGTGGAGGTGAAAAAAGAAGACGAAGCATCGCAAAACACCAGTATGACTTCGGTGCTGAGAGACAAAACCATTTGGCTTATCGCTTTCAACGTCTTCTTCGTTTACGCGGTTTACTGTGGCCTGACATTCTTCATTCCATTCCTGAAAAACATCTATCTGCTACCCGTTGCGCTGGTGGGGGCTTACGGCATCATTAACCAATACTGTCTGAAAATGATCGGTGGACCGATTGGTGGCATGATTTCAGATAAGATCCTGAAATCACCGAGTAAATATCTATGCTACACCTTTATCATCAGTACCGCTGCGCTCGTACTGTTGATTATGCTGCCGCACGAAAGCATGCCGGTCTATTTAGGGATGGCGTGTACGCTGGGCTTTGGCGCGATTGTCTTTACGCAGCGCGCCGTATTCTTTGCACCTATCGGCGAAGCAAAAATTGCTGAAAATAAAACAGGCGCGGCGATGGCGTTGGGTAGCTTTATCGGTTACGCCCCGGCGATGTTCTGCTTCAGTCTGTATGGCTACATTCTGGATTTAAATCCGGGGATTATTGGCTACAAAATCGTGTTTGGCATTATGGCCTGCTTCGCATTCTGTGGTGCGGTGGTTTCCGTAATGCTGGTTAAGCGAATTAGTCAACGTAAGAAAGAGATGCTGGCGGCTGAAGCTTGATTAATGGCCGGATGTGTTTAATCCGGCCATTGAAAACAATACCAGCCTTATCAACCGTAGCCCGTATCCAGCAAAACAAAATTTTTTGCACCAGACTGATTGAGCTGGCCCTTGGGACGACTGTTTTGTCTTTTATGACGGGATGAAGGTTAAGTTACTGTGGCCTGGTAAACTCGTGATGACCATGACTTCTTCTGCAAACAGTCTGGTGGTATTTGATAAACAGCCCGATGCCACCTGTGTTAATCCACTTACCCAGGCAACTAAGGCCGGAATTAGCGGCACCAGATAAGCCACTGCTCATTGAAACCCATTGGCAATTTACACCTGAATCTTAACCATTCATCTATTGCGAAAAAGCCAGTGAAATTACTCTGCTTTTTCGCAATCAGCATCACAAGATTACCCTTATTGTCACATAGCCAAACCCATCCTTTCCCGCTACAGTTAATTTCTTGTGGCGAGAAAGGAGGCAAAAATGCTCTATATCTTTGATTTAGGTAATGTGATTGTCGATATCGACTTTAACCGTGTGCTGGGAACCTGGAGCGATTTAACGCGTATTCCGCTGGCATCGCTTAAGAAGAGTTTTCATATGGGGGAGGCGTTTCATCAGCATGAGCGCGGGGAAATTAGCGACGAAGCGTTCGCAGAGGCGATGTGCCATGAGATGGCTCTACCGCTAAGCTACGAGCAGTTCTCCCACGGCTGGCAGGCGGTGTTTGTCGCGCTGCGCCCGGAAGTGATCGCCATCATGCATAAACTGCGTGAGCAGGGGCATCGCGTGGTGGTGCTTTCCAATACCAACCGCCTGCATACCACCTTCTGGCCGGAGGAATACCCGGAAATCCGTGATGCTGCTGACCATATCTATCTTTCGCAAGATCTGGGCATGCGCAAACCTGAAGCACGAATTTACCAGCATGTTTTACAGGTGGAAGGTTTTTCACCCAGCGATACAGTCTTTTTCGACGATAACGCCGATAATATAGAAGGAGCAAATCAGCTAGGCATTACCAGTATTCTGGTGAAAGATAAAACCACCATCCCGGACTATTTCGCGAAGGTGTTATGCTAAAAACCATCCATGAAAAAGCCAGGTATCGTACCCGTCCGCTATGGGCCTGGCTGAAACTACTCTGGCAACGCATTAATGAGGACAACATGACCACCCTGGCAGGTAATCTTGCCTATGTGTCGTTGCTCTCATTAGTGCCGCTGGTTGCCGTTGTTTTTGCGCTTTTCGCCGCTTTTCCCATGTTTTCCGACGTCAGCATTCAGTTGCGTCACTTTATTTTTGCCAACTTTCTGCCTGCCACTGGCGACGTTATCCAGCAATATATTGAACAGTTTGTTGCCAATTCCAACAAGATGACCGCCGTCGGGGCATGTGGCCTGATCGTCACGGCGTTATTGTTGATGTATTCCATTGATAGTGCATTGAATGCCATCTGGCGAAGTAAACGGGTACGGCCAAAAATTTACTCTTTTGCTGTGTACTGGATGATCCTGACGTTAGGGCCGCTGTTGGCGGGGGCCAGTCTGGCGATCAGTTCCTATCTGCTCTCCCTGCGCTGGGCGAGCGATCTCAATACTGTCATCGACAATGTGCTGCGTATTTTTCCGCTGCTGTTGTCGTGGATCTCCTTTTGGTTGCTTTACAGCATCGTTCCCACCATCCGCGTACCCAACCGCGACGCGATTGTCGGCGCGTTTGTTGCTGCGCTCCTGTTCGAAGCAGGAAAGAAAGGTTTCGCGCTTTATATCACCATGTTCCCGTCATATCAGCTCATTTACGGCGTGCTGGCGGTGATACCCATTCTCTTTGTCTGGGTCTACTGGACATGGTGTATCGTCTTGCTTGGCGCGGAAATTACTGTCACTCTCGGGGAATACCGCAAACTAAAACAAGCAGCTGAACAAGAAGAAGACGACGAACCATGATTGCATTAATTCAACGCGTAACCCGTGCCAGCGTCACCGTGGAGGGAGAAGTGACGGGCGAAATTGGCGCGGGACTTTTGGTGTTATTGGGTGTCGAAAAGGATGACGACGAACAGAAAGCAAACCGTCTGTGCGAGCGTGTGCTCGGCTATCGCATTTTTAGCGATGCCGAAGGCAAGATGAATCTCAACGTGCAACAGGCGGGCGGCAGTGTGCTGGTAGTTTCCCAGTTTACCCTTGCCGCAGATACCGAACGAGGGATGCGCCCAAGCTTCTCCAAAGGCGCATCACCGGATCGCGCAGAGGCGTTATATGACTATTTCGTCGAACGCTGCCGTCAGCAGGAGATGAACACGCAAACAGGACGCTTCGCTGCGGATATGCAGGTATCGCTGGTCAATGATGGTCCCGTGACATTCTGGTTGCAGGTATGAGCCAGCTTCCAGGGGTGTCACGGGAAACAAGAGAGAGTATCGCTATGTATCACCTTCGGGTTCCACAAACAGAAGAAGAATTAGAGCGCTACTATCAGTTCCGCTGGGAGATGTTGCGTAAACCCCTGCATCAACCAAAAGGTTCGGAACGCGACGCGTGGGATGCGATGGCGCATCACCAGATGGTCGTCGACGAGCAGGGTAATCTGGTGGCAGTAGGGCGGCTGTATATTAATGCCGATAACGAAGCGTCCATTCGCTTTATGGCCGTTCATCCCGACGTGCAGGACAAAGGGCTGGGAACGCTGATGGCGATGACCCTGGAGTCTGTAGCGCGCCAGGAAGGCGTTAAGCGCGTGACCTGTAGCGCCCGCGAAGACGCAGTAGAGTTTTTTGCCAAACTGGGATTTGTTAATCAGGGAGAGATCACCACGCCAACCACCACGCCAATCCGCCATTTTTTGATGATTAAACCCGTCGCCACTCTGGATGACATTCTGCATCGCGGCGACTGGTGCGCGCAGTTGCAACAAGCGTGGTACGAACATATCCCGCTGAGTGAAAAAATGGGCGTGCGCATTCAGCAATATACCGGGCAAAAATTTATCACCACCATGCCGGAAACCGGCAATCAGAATCCGCACCATACGTTGTTTGCCGGGAGTTTATTCTCTCTGGCAACGCTCACCGGTTGGGGGCTAATCTGGTTGATGCTGCGCGAACGCCATCTCGGCGGAACGATTATTCTTGCCGATGCGCATATCCGCTACAGCAAGCCGATTAGCGGCAAACCCCATGCGGTAGCCGACCTTGGTGCGTTAAGCGGCGATCTTGACCGTCTGGCGCGCGGACGAAAAGCGCGCGTGCAGATGCAGGTCGAAATCTTTGGCGATGAGACGCCGGGTGCAGTGTTTGAAGGCACGTATATCGTTCTGCCCGCGAAGCCATTTGGCCCGTATGAAGAGGGCGGGAACGAAGAAGAGTAGGGGCGTTTTACTTGACTGAAAAGGTTTTCAATCTGAAAACCTTTTCAGGGCCCAGGTCCGAAGTTACCCTCCCGCTCTCCAGGCAACATCCCGTAGTGCCGATCGCGCGGCCTCACTGATACCACCTAACTGAAAAAATCCGTGGATAACGCCAGGGTAGCGTTGGCAGGTACATTGCACTCCTTGCCCTGTCATGCGGTGATACAACGCTTCGCCTTCATCACAAAGCGGATCATATTCTGCGGTAATGATATGAACAGGCGGCAAGCCATTAAAATCATCGCGCCATAGAGGACTGGCTTCAGGATGCTTGCGATCAATATCTGGCAGGTACATCTCAAAGCCGCTCAGTAGAGTATCGCGTGTAATGATGTAATCGTGACCATTGCGGATATAGCTTTCGAAATGCGCAGTCGCATCAAGCATGGGATAAATTAAAATGAGGTGTGCCGGTTGCCAGTTGCCAGCACGCTTTAATCGCAAAGCGGTCACCAGCGCCAGATGCCCACCTGCGCTGTCGCCTGCAAGGGTTATCCGTTGTTTATCAACGCCGAGTTGTTCGGCGTGCTGCCAGACTAATTCTGCACCTCGTTGCGCATCATCATGGGCGGCGGGGAAAGTATGTTCCGGTGCCAGCCGATACTGGACGGCAATAACCCGACATTGCCCGTAATAGGCTAACTGGCGCAGCTGGTTGTCGTGAGTTGCGAACCCGCCGCTAACAAAACAGCCACCGTAGTAATAAATTATCGTCGGGAGTAATGTCGGGGCATTCAGCGGTGACACTATTCGTAAGGTCATCCCTTCAAGTTCGATAGTCTGAATATCTACCCGCGTTTCTGTCTCACCCGCAAGGACAGCGCTGGCGATATAGCCCTCCCTGCGTTGCGCAATACTTTGTTGACGCGATGAGGGGCGACCCGCAGCGATAAACTCTGCGACTAACTCTGCAATTCCTTTTTCCAGTGCCATAGTAGAACTCGTTTTGCTGTATGAATGTACAGCTTTATACGCCCGTTTTTGCTGGATGGATACAGGGAAATTCACGGGCGTGAAAAATCTGGAAAGCGTCTCGCAAAAACAAAACAACATGCAAAAATCCGCTTTTTTTTAATGATTTTCCGGCGTAATTTTCGCACATACATTAATGAGTAATATATGTAAGGTGGTGGCAATGGCGATGAATACGGTTTTTCTTCATTTATCAGAAGAGGCAATTAAACGGCTGAACAAGCTTAGGGGCTGGCGTAAGGTTTCACGATCTGCAATTTTACGCGAAGCGGTAGAGCAATATCTGGAGCATCAGCAATTTCCGGTGCGTAAAGCAAAGGGTGGCAGGCAAAGGGGGGAGACAGTAGGTGTTGATGATCAGTGTAAGGAGCATAAGGAATGACAAAAATTTTTTATTCTTGAATATAAAAAACCAGATGCCCTTATTCTGGTATTAATACAAGATTGTTTTACCTGAACTTATAATAACTGCAACTGTTACATCATATCTGGAAAACGCCTCGCAAAATACGAGAGGTTTTGCGGGAATAGCAGGTGTCGTCACACCCTATGAGCTGTAATCCGGGCGACCAGCGCCACCCGGAAAACGTCAGAGATTATTCCCCTTCACCCGGAAACAGGAACGGGTTAATGGAACTGCGGGCGTAGCCTTCTTGCTCCATTCGCGCGTCCAGTACCAGAGAGGCGAGGTCATCTGCCACGGCTTCAACTTTCGGCTCTTTTTCCTGATAAAGAATCTTCAGGTAAGTGCCGCAGTCATCGCAGCTTTCGGCTTTAATCGCGGCCTGTTCGTCATCCAGCGACCAGTAGTGCAGTTTGCCGCTCTGCTCGCAGTTGCTGCATTTTACGCGCACCACGTGCCATTCGGTTTCACACAGGTTGCAGTGCAGGTAACGCAGCCCCTGAGTGGTGCCAATTTGCACCATGCTGGATACCGGCATAGAACCACAAACCGGGCAATATTGACGCTGTTCGCCGTATTCAGCGCGGGCTTTGCCGGGGATCAGATTGGCCATCTGCGCCCAGTAGAGCGACAGTGCAGCCCAGATAAACGGCGCTTTATCGCTGCTGACGGAAGAGAAATCAGAGGCAAACAGTGCGCTGGCCATATCTTCCAGCTCCTGGGTCGATGCCTTCTCCAGATTCTCAATCACCGCCAGCGCCGGGCCGCTCATTTCAGGTTTCAGTTCAGCAATCAGAGCCATCAGCAGTTTTTGCCAGTGCTTATCACGCGGCAGAACGTGAATATCCAGCGGTGGCTTGCCCTGTGCGCTGGCTTCTTTAATGCGCGCGGTCAGATCCATCTCCAGCGGATGGTCGTACAGCACCACTTCCTGGGCGTGGGCGATAAGCGCAGCAAAGCGCAGGTAATCACCCAGCGGATTATTTTCTGCCAGCTCGCGCAGACGCTCGGCGCGGCGGTTGTATAAATTTTTGAGCCGAGGGAACAATAACGGCGGAATCATATCCGCCGTACGTTTCTCGCTCGAACCCAGCTCATCTTGCGGGATTATGCGAATACTCATTCAGCTTTCTTTTCCGTTGTCTTGCGGACCTCACGGTACCAGCGCGGGTGATGTTTCTTCGCCCAGGCGCTGGTAACCCATCCTTCCACCATGGCGGTAATCGTGCCTTTCACCCAAAGGGCGGCGTAGATATGCACCATGATAACCACAATTAACGCCACTGCGGCAAATGAATGCAGCATTAACGCGAATCGGATCACCGGGATTGAGAAAGCAGGCGCAAAATAAGGACGCCAGATAATCACGCCGCTCACCAGCAGCAGGACCAGGAAAATAATCGCCGCCCAGAAAACGCATTTCTGACCGAAGTTATAACGCCCGGTGTCACCTACTTCCTCGTTGACGACGATCTTACGAATATTCTTCGCCCAAAAGATATCATCCCGATTGATTAGGTTGTGATGCCAGTAACGGAAAAACATGATGATGAACGAGGCAAACATAACCACGCCGACAAACGGGTGCAGAATGCGCGCCAGCTGCGGTGTGCCCATGATTTGCATCAACCAGTTGAAGGAGGGGAAGAAAAACCCCAGCCCGCTCACCGCCGCCAGGATGAAACAGAAGGCGGTGACCCAGTGGTTGATACGTTCCGGCGCGGTGTAGCGCACGATGGTGTCACGTCGTTTCATTTGCGCTCCTCGTCTTTCTCTTCGTGCAGATTGTTCTCTTCCTCATCCGCACGGTTCGGACCGACACCCACGTAGTGGAAGATACTGGCCGCAAAGGTAGCCGCAAAGCCAACAGCCGCGAGCGGTTTCCAGATGCCTTTCCAGAATTTCACGGTTTGGCTGATTTCCGGGTTCTCCGGCAAGCCATGATACAGATTCGGCTTGTCAGCATGGTGCAGCACGTACATGACGTGTGTACCACCAACGCCAGCCGGATCATACAGACCCGCATTGTCGTAACCACGGGTTTTCAGCTCAGCCACGCGCTCGCTCGCCAGCGTTTTCATCGACTCTTTCGTACCGAAGTGAATCGCACCCGTCGGGCAGGTTTTCACGCAGGCCGGCTCTTGCCCAACCACCACGCGGTCAACGCACAGCGTACATTTGTAGACGCGGTTGTCTTCCGGGTTGAGGCGCGGAATATCGAACGGGCAGCCCGCAATGCAATAACCGCAGCCAATGCACTGCTCGGACTGGAAGTCGACGATACCGTTGGCATACTGAATAATTGCCCCTTCCGCCGGGCACGCTTTCAGGCAGCCTGGATCGGAACAGTGCATACAGCCGTCTTTGCGGATCAGCCATTCCAGTTTGTCGTTCTGCTCCACTTCCGAGAAGCGCATTACCGTCCACGATTTGGCGCTTAAATCATTGGGGTTGTCGTACACCCCAATGTTATTGCCGACGGTATCGCGAATGTCGTTCCACTCTGAACACGCCACCTGACAGGCTTTACAGCCGATGCAGGTGGTGACGTCGATGAGTTTCGCCACTTCTTCCTGGAAGTCCCGCGCCTGAGGCGCGGGGGTCAGACCGTTAGTCGCGGAGCGACGAATAATGTCTTGCGATTGATAAGCCATATGTCGTCTCCGTTATACCTTTTCCACATTCACAAGGAAGGACTTAAACTCCGGCGTCTGCGTGTTCGCATCACCAACGAATGGCGTTAACGTATTGGCAATAAAGCCTTTTTTTGCAACACCTTCATAGCCCCAGTGAATTGGAATACCGATGGTATCGATATCTTTGCCGTTCGCTTTCAGCGTGCGAATACGTTTGGTCACCACCGCTTTGGCTTTGATATAGCCACGGTTGGAGGAGACTTTCACGGTATCGCCCTGGGCAATGCCAAGTTTATTCGCCAGCGACTCACCGATTTCCACAAACTGCTCTGGCTGCAAAATCGCGTTCAACAGCGCGTGTTTGGTCCAGTAGTGGAAGTGCTCGGTCAGACGATAGGTGGTTCCGACATATGGGAACTTATCGGCTTTACCCAGAGCTTCGGCGTCGTCTTTAAAGATACGCGCAGCCGGGTTCGAGATAACGTTTGGATGCAGTGGGTTAGTCCCCAGCGGCGTTTCAAACGGCTCGTAGTGTTCCGGGAACGGACCTTCCGCCATCTTATCGAGGGCAAACAGACGTCCCATGCCTTCCTGCTGCATGATAAACGGCCCGACGCCACTGCCCGGAGGCGCTGCGCTGTAGTCCGGAATATCCCAGCCGGTCCACTTAGTGCCGTCCCATTTCAGCAACTGACGCTTCGGATCCCACGGGTTACCCTGCGGGTCTGCGGAGGCGCGGTTATACAGAATGCGGCGGTTAAGCGGCCATGCCCATGCCCAGCCCAGCGTGTTACCGAGGCCAGACGGATCGGCGTTATCACGACGCGCCATCTGGTTGCCTTCTGGCGTCCAGCTACCGGCGAAAATCCAGCAGCCACAGGAGGTCGTACCGTCATCGCGCAGTTGGGCGAACGAGCTAAGTTGTTGGCCTTTCTTGACGATAACCGCACCGGTTGCCGGATCGGTAATATCGGCCAGCGCCTTACCGTTACTCTCCATCGCCACTTCTTCTGAAGATGGCTCATGCGGAATGGCGTAGTTCCAGGTCATGTTCAGCACCTGGTCCGGGTTCGCGCCACCCTGTTCGGCATACATCTTGCGCAAGCGCAGGAAGATACCGGAGAGGATCTCGCCGTCAGTCAGCGCAATCCCCGGGGCGTCCGCACCTTTCCAGTGCCACTGCAACCAGCGACCGGAGTTAACGATTGAACCGTTCTCTTCCGCGAAGCAGGTCGATGGCAGACGGAACACTTCGGTCTGGATCTTCGACGAGTCAACTTCGTTCAGCTCACCGTGGTTCTGCCAGAAGTTGGAGGTTTCAGTATTCAGTGGGTCGATGGTCACGAGGAACTTCAGTTTCGACAGACAACCGATCACTTTGTTTTTGTTCGGGAATGAGGCAACCGGGTTAAAGCCCTGGCAGATATAGCCATTGACCTTGCCCTCTTTCATCATCTCGAAGTATTGCAGGACGTCGTAGCCTTTATCCCACTTCGGCAACCAGTCAAAGCCCCAGCTATTTTCCGCCGTCGCTTTATCACCAAAGAAGGCCTTCATCATGGAGACGAAGAATTTCGGGTAGTTGCTCCAGTAGTTAACCTGTCCTTCCAGCAGCGGTTTCGGCGTGCTGGCGGCGAGGTAGGTTTGCAGATCAGTCTGCTTCTCGCTTGGCAGCGTCATGTAACCTGGCAGGCTCTGCGACAGCAGCCCCAGGTCCGTCAGCCCCTGAATGTTGGAGTGACCGCGCAGGGCGTTAACGCCGCCGCCTGCCATGCCCATATTGCCGAGTAGCAGCTGGATCATCGCCATCGTACGAATGTTTTGCGCGCCAACGGAGTGTTGCGTCCAGCCGAGCGCGTAGAGGAACGAGGCAGTTTTATCGTGAGCACTGGTTTCGGCGATATATTCGCAGACTTTCAGGAACGCGTCTTTTGGCGTACCACAGATGTTTTCAACCACATCTGGCGTGTAGCGGGAAACGTGCTGTTTCAGCAAGTTCCACACGCAGCGCGGATGTTGCAGCGTGGTATCGCGTTTGGCGAAGCCGTTTTCGTCCAGTTCGTAGGTCCAGCTGGATTTATCGTACTTGCGTTTTTCCGCGTCGTAGCCGGTGAACAGGCCATCTTCAAAGCCGTAATCCTCACGCACGATCAGGCTGGCGTTGGTATAGGCTTCGGTGTATTCGCGGTTGAATTTTTCATTGTTCAGCAGGTACAGCAATACGCCTGACAGGAAAGCAATGTCAGTACCGGAACGAATAGGGGCATAGTAGTCAGCCACCGCCGCCGTACGCGTAAAGCGAGGATCGATCACAATCAGCTTCGCGCCGTTGTGAATTTTGGCTTCCATCGCCCAGCGGAACCCGACCGGGTGAGCTTCAGCGGCGTTACCGCCCATCACCACGACGAGGTTGGCGTTCTTGATGTCGACCCAGTGGTTGGTCATCGCACCGCGACCAAATGTTGGAGCAAGACTTGCTACCGTTGGTCCGTGTCAGACACGCGCCTGGTTGTCGACCGCGAGCATACCCAGCGCGCGGGAGAATTTTTGCGTTAAATAGCCGGTTTCGTTACTCGACGCGGAAGCACACAGCATCCCGGTGGAGAGCCAGCGGTTAACAGTCACGCCTTCGGCGTTTTGCGCAATGTAGTTAGCATCGCGGTCTTCTTTCATCAGTTTGGCGATGCGATCAAACGCCTCTTCCCAACTGATTTGCTGCCATTTATCAGAACCTGGCGCACGGTATTCCGGGAACTTCAGACGGCTTTCGGAGTGGATGAAATCCACCAGGCCAGCGCCTTTCGGACAAAGTGCACCGCGGTTGACCGGGTGATCCGGATCGCCTTCGATATGGAAGATAGATGCTTTGGCGTTTTTTGCTCCGTCACCGAGGCTGTACATCAACAGCCCACAGCCTACGGAACAATAGGTGCAGGTATTACGGGTTTCGCGGGTGCGCAGCAGTTTATACTGCCGGGTTTCCGCGAGTGCTACGCTGGGTGCAAAACCCAGTGCCGCTGCCGTGGTGCCTGCCATACCGCCAGCGCAGATCTTAAAGAACTGCCTTCTGCTGACCTGCATGGATTGCTCCTTGTTTCGACATTGTCACGTCCCATTTACATTCGCTTGCTGAGTGTGCAGGGAGTGGGAGTTATTTTTCTTTGCGGAAGGGGCCGCAAAGGTCCAGAATTGGCTCAATTTCCCTCCATCCAAGAAGGGTTTGTAACAGAATACCATAATGTTGGTGTGTGTGTTCTTATCTGGTTAAGAGAAAGTGAAAAAAACACAGCAAAAAGAAACCAAAAATGTGACAAATATCACAGGTGTTCGTCAAATTGAGTTATGGCGGCGTGACGATTTACAACACCCACGGTTAGATGAGGTGGCGGAAGAAGTTCCCGTTGCGCTGGTCTACAACGGTATTTCGCATGTGGTGATGATGGCGTCGCCCAAAGACCTTGAGTACTTTGCGCTCGGTTTTTCGCTTTCCGAGGGGATTATAGAAAGCCCGCGCGATATCTTCGGCATGGATGTCGTTCCTTCCTGTAATGGTCTTGAAGTACAAATTGAGCTTTCCAGCCGCCGCTTTATGGGGTTGAAGGAGCGCCGCCGGGCGCTGGCGGGACGTACGGGCTGTGGCGTATGCGGCGTGGAGCAACTTAATGACATCGGAAAACCGGTGCAGCCGCTACCGTTCACCCAGACGTTTGATCTCAATAAACTGGATGATGCATTACGTCATCTCAATGATTTCCAGCCAGTGGGGCAACTGACTGGTTGTACTCACGCCGCCGCCTGGATGTTGCCATCTGGCGAACTGGTCGGCGGGCATGAAGACGTGGGTCGCCATGTGGCGCTGGATAAACTGCTGGGCCGCCGGGCGCAAGAAGGGGAAAGCTGGCAGCAAGGTGCGGTGCTGGTTTCCAGTCGTGCCAGTTATGAAATGGTGCAAAAGTCGGCGATGTGTGGCGTAGAGATTTTGTTTGCGGTGTCTGCCGCGACCACACTTGCCGTGGAAGTGGCCGAGCGCTGTAATCTGACGCTGGTGGGCTTTTGTAAACCGGGGCGGGCAACGGTTTATACGCATCCGCAGCGTTTGATTCATAATTAAAGAAATACCGCAATTCTGATTCTGGATTGCGGTTTTATTTTTCTATTAAATAATCCTCAATATATTATTCAGCATTTATACTCGTCATACTTCACGTTGCATGTGCTGCGACTGCGTTCGTTCACCCCAGTCACTTACTTTAGTAAGCTCCTGGGGATTCACTCGCTTATCGCCTTCCTGCAACTTGAATTATTTAGAGTATAAATAATATTTCACCACAAGAAATTATCTCGTTAACTTCGGTTTATATCGATATACTCCAGTCGCATTAATCCTTTAAGAATTAATCATTATTTATATAAAACATTTTGTTTTAATCATCGCGTCAATAAATAAATGTTTCCGATGTGTGAATGAAAATAACAAACCTTGCACCGGTTGTAAAAACAGCAATGTATTTTCAATAGTAGGTGATGGATTATGAGTATTGAAAAATGAGTACATTACAGTTACCTGGCAGTTCATATTCTACAGAAGTTAATTTAAACGGCTTAATTGAGGTGCTCAGTAAGCATCTTTACTCCACACCCGTGGTTGCCGTGCGCGAGCTGGTGCAGAACGGCCATGATGCGATTGTGCGCCGCAGGATTGAGCAGCCCGATGCGCCAAAGGATAACCAAATTCGTGTGGTGGCTGACGTGGCGAAGTCCACCATCACCATTACCGATACCGGTGCGGGTCTGACAGAAAGCGAAATACACGGCTTCCTGGCGACAGTAGGTGTGGGTTATACCCGAATGTTGCGCCAGCAGGATGACAACACCGGTTTAATTGGTATGTTCGGCCTCGGTTTTTTGTCGGCCTTTGTACTGGCAAAAGAGGTCACGGTGTTGACCACATCCTGGCAAACGCCGGATCAGAGCTGGAAATACCACTCTACCGACGGGCAAAAATATACCGTTACGCCGCATCAGTCCTCGGAAACGGGAACGCAGGTGATTCTGACGCTCAAAGAAGAGTACAGCCATCTGGCGAGTAATAATTTGCTGAACCGCGTTCTTTCCCGCTACTGCATATTGCTGCACGAACCGGTCTATGTCGGCGATGCCAGCGAGCCGGTAAATAAACTTCAACCACCGTGGCGTGAAGTTGCCCCCGAAGGCGTAACCATGCACCGTGCGCTAGTACAGCGTAAAAATCTCGCCTTTGCCGCGCAGTTTGAATCCTCCTTCGAACCGATTTGCACCATTCCGGTGGTGCCCGCGGGAATGAGCGACGCGGTCGGGATTTTATGGATTCAGGATGGCGCGACCTACGGCACCAGCGATAACCGCAACCTGTCGTTGTTTTTGCGCGGTATGTTACTGGATGATGAAGCGCGTGAATTGTTACCGCCCTGGGCCGGATTTATTGGCGGCGTGATTGAGTCATCGAAACTGACGCCGACGGCGAGCCGGGAAGATCTTCAGCGGGACGAAACCTGGGTTGCGGTACAAGAAGCGTTAAAAGAGGCGCTGATCTCTGGTTTGTCCGATCTCGCACAAAATCAGCCAGAAATCTGGCGGCGTGTATTAATGCGCCACAACGAAGCGTTGCTGGGTGCGGCATTGTGTGATGACCGCCTGTTTGATTTGCTCAAAGATCGCTTGCAGGTGCCAACGTCAAAAGGGGCGCTGCTGGCGAAGGATTTACGCGTTAATAACAGCATTCATATTCTGTTAAGCCGCGACGGCGGTTTTGAAGAGATGTTGTTCCACATTCTGCAACGGCCCGTAGCCCGTGGCGATCGCTATGCGGTGGTGCCATTTTTACGCCGTTGGGCGCTGTTATATCACTGCCGGATTATCGAAGTCGGTACGCAAACAGGTAATGAGCAGTTGTTCAGCCTGGCGGAATTACCCGAAGAGCAGGTGGCTTATCTGGAAGAGCATCTTTGCGATGGCGAGCAATTAATTATCTCCCGCTTCGAACCAGCGGTTTTACCGCTCGTGGTCACGCCAGACCGTGAAGCAGAATTAAAACAAATTCTCGAACAGGATGACGCAGATAAACGCATCAGTACCGCAGCGTTAATGCTGGCGCGGCAATTTACCTCGCAAATCCAAAAAACGAAAACCTCAAGTCTGTATATCAATCTTAATAACCCCTGTGTCATGCAACTGGTGACTGCCTTACAACACCATCAACAGCCAGCGGCAGCATTACGGTTATTAAAATCGCTGAAAGTGATTTTGTGCTCCAGCGGCAATAAAGAACAGCAGTGGGATTTACATCAGGCACTGGAAGATTTTACTCAGGTTATTCCTGTCTTAATTAATCAAGGAAAATAAAATGGATACATGGGAGTGGTACAACAAATATAGTCAGGAGTTGCGCGATGCCGGGCAAGAATATATTCCGCAGCTTATTGATGATTTTTCAGAAAGTGTTTTGCACCTGCAAATAGAAAAATGCGATTCGCTATTGCCGGAAATGAAAGCACTGAATCAAGTAGCCAAAAATCCGTGGCTGGAAATATTTATTGGTCACTGGGAAATGCGTCATCGCCTGACTAACTATGAAGAAGGTGAAAAGGTGCTGCCAGACGTGGTAGCGCTGTTTGAAAAAGCGCATCGGGAAGAGGCGAAAGATTGCCCGCAGTCCATTTGCGTTACCCAGGATTTATCAGCCTGCTACGAAAATATTGATGCACCTGGCTGGGCGAATGAACGCATGGCGGTGTGTGAGGAAACCATCGCGCGCATTGATCCGACCTGGAGCTGTTTTCAATGTTTGTCCACCGAATATGCCAGCGCACTGATAGATTCCAAAAGGGCAGAAGAGGCACTGGCGTACCTGGATCGGCAAATCGACGCGGTTAAAGCATCCGGTGATGATGATATTGAAGCATTATTGAATACCCGTGCCGATATTTTGATTGAACTGCAACGTTACGATGAAGCACGTAAATTAATTGATGAACTGGCAAAAGAGAACGATTACTGGGGACGTGATCGCATCAGTTATCACCTCAAAAAACTGTACATCATGGCGTTATGTGGGCAGGACGAAGAGGTCTGGGAGGAATTGCCTCGTTGGTCAGATCTGACCCCCTATTCGTGGGGCATGTGGGTGAAGATAATCACCGTGTTACTTCCCCGTCATCCACAAAGAAACAGCTGGCAGTTGGCGCGCATCATCCAACAAATATTGGAACATCGTTCGCAGGCCGGGGCGCACCGCAAAGCGGTTGATCTGGCGAAACTGCAAATTACCCTGGCGCTGGAGCGCGAATCCGTCTGGATTGCCAAAATGGCGATGAAACTGGCCCAGCGGCACATGCCAAAATTACGCTCGTTACTGGGCGTTGATCGCGAGTTTCTCGAACTTAGCGAAAAAATTGCCGCCAAAGAAGCGGAGTTGCTTGCTCGTCCGGTTGTAGAAGTACCTGAAAATAGCGATGAAGAAACGCAGCCCGACCCCGAAAAAGACGTCGAAACATTCCGTCGCGCTTATCTGAACACGCCAGATGATGCGGAATTGCTGGGCAAACTGGTCAATGCGTTAAACGCCTGTAATGCGATTAATGAGTCGATCGAACTTTTGCAACGCCACGTTGAAAGTCACCTTCAGGAAGATAACGGCCTTTGCTTCGATCTACTGGATCTCTTGCTTAACCGTGGCGATCAGCAAGCGATCGAGTACCTGGCGAAGCTGTATGAACAGGCGGGTCTGCTACATATGGCGCTGTGGTTCCGTGCGCGGGTGATTAACCAACAGGAAGACTGGAGTGAACTGGAGTCGATTGGGCAACAGTTGCTGCAACACGAAAAAGGGCGTGAGTGGGTTGGCGTTTATCGCATGTGCTCCTGGGCAGCACAAAAACAGGAAGCCTGGGATCGACAACTGGATTATTTACAGCAATTGCAGCAACTGATGATTAGCCGTGAAGAAGATATTCGAAATCTCCAGTGGGATATCATGGCGACCGCCAGCATCCTGCAACAATGGGATTTGGTTCGTGCTATTGCTGCTGAACTGGAAATCGAACTCACGGAAGGCGAAGGTTTTATTGACGAAAAATGGGGGCTGTTAAACATCCGCTTCCGGGAAAATTATGAATACCGCTATTACTATGCTCAACGTATTGGGCCGGTAACAGCAAGGATCATTGAGCCAACTTACCGGACCGATTATCCGCAACATGTTGATGAAGTTGTGGTATTCGATGCAGAAATGTTGAACTCCCGACCAGAGGATGAGGAAGAGCAGAAGAATTTCACGCCACTTTATGCCTGCCTGCAAACCATTATTCCGACCGAATACGGCGAGTCCTGGTTCTGCGAAGGTGTCATGCCTGGTGAAGAACAGTTTAATGCCTTCCGTGAGGCGCTCCGCGAACGAAACTGGTACTACTGGAGCAACAGTAATGATGACTATACGTTAACCGATAGTCATCAGGGTGAAGATGCGCAGCCACTTCCCGCATTCTACTTTGTTATCAGTGCGCCGCGTTCAGTTTCTAAAGGTGATATCGACAAGACCTTGCACGAATTGACCGCTGACTGGGAACATCCGTTGTGCTGGTGGCGTCTTGCCAAAGAAGCCGGGGCGAATGAAGAGAAGCATGCCGCTATTGCCGAACGCTACGGGATGTAGTGCGTGATTAATGGCGGGGGGGAGATGACACTCCCTCTCGCCAGGGTTGTGCCGTTAATTAAAATGAGTCCTGTGATTTAGAGATTAAATTACAGGACTCATTCATTTTGTGGATATTATAGATTTATTTATAAACAAAACACGCGTAGTGACATTTTCTTTTTTCCTTTATTATATTCACTCTCTTATCTATATATTTATAAGGCAATTAAATGAAAAGGAATTTATTATCTTCAGCTATTATTATCGCTATAATGGCCCTCGGTATCACCGGATGTGATGATAAAAAAACTGAAACAGAAACTCCCCCGCCCGCCAATAGTCAACCTGCCGCACCAGCCCCTGAAGCGAAACCTACTGAAGCTCCCGTTGCAAAAGCAGAAGCTAAACCTGAAACGCCTGCGCAACCGGAGGTGGATGAACAAGCGGTTTTCGATGAAAAAATGGATGTCTATATCAAGTGCTACAACAAGTTACAGATCCCTGTACAGCGCAGTCTGGCGCGTTATGCTGACTGGCTGAAAGATTTTAAACAGGGACCAACGGGTAAAGAGAGTCATGTTTATGGCATCTACGGCATTAGTGAATCCAGTCTTTCTGAGTGTGAAAAAGGCGTGAAAAGTGTTGTGGCGTTAACGCCTGAGCTGCAACCTATTGATGGCGTGGCGTTGAATTATATTAATACCGCAGTCGCGCTGGGGAATACTATTAATGAAATGGACAAATATTACACCCAGGAAAATTATAAAGACGATGCGTTTGCCAAAGGGAAAACGCTGCACCAGACATTCTTAAAAAATCTTGAAGCCTTTGAACCTGTAGCAGAATCTTATCATGCGGCAATTCAGGAAATTAATGATAAGCGTCAGCTTGTAGAACTGAAAAATATTGAACAAAGAGAAGGGAAAACATTCCACTACTACTCTCTGGCTGCCATGATTTCAGCGAAACAAATTAATAACCTGATATCGCAAGAGAAGTTTGATGCAGAAGCGGCAATGAAGAAAGTGGCTGAACTTGAAACGCTGGTGGCGCAAGCCAAAGAAGTGAGTAAAGACAGTATGAATTCTCTCTTCACAGGGGCAGCAGACCGATATCAAATTGCATCTAAAAAATATGTTCGTCGTATCAGAGATAAAGTCCCGTATTCTGACTGGGATAAAAAGAAACTTCAGGACGCAAACACAAGCTGGATGGTCGAAGACTCATATCCGAAATCATTACAAGCTTATAATGAACTGGTCGGTAACTATAATCGCCTGCGTTAAACGTTTCTGATTTTTGTGCGCAATGTAATCGGGAGTATATCAATTCATAGTACCGGGGCGATGAAGCCCCGGCGTGAGAGATTATTGCCCGTAATAAGCATTGGCCCCATGCTTACGCAGGTAGTGCTTATCTAAGAGTTCGTTTTGCATGGCAGGAAGCTGCGGCGCGAGCTGGCGTGAGAACAGGCCCATATAGGCGCATTCTTCCAGCACTACGGCATTATGCACCGCATCGGCGGCGTTTTTACCCCATGCGAACGGACCGTGAGAATGCACCAGTACCGCCGGAATTTGTGCCGGACTCCTGCCACGTTCTTCGAAAGTTTCAATGATCACTTTGCCGGTCTGGTATTCATACTCGCCGTTGATCTCCTCTGCGGTCATCTGGCGTGTGCAGGGGATTGCACCATAAAAATAATCGGCGTGTGTGGTGCCCCAGGCGGGGAGATCCAGCCCGGCCTGTGACCAGATAGTGGCGTGGCGCGAGTGGGTATGCACAATGCCACCGATTTCGGCATAGCGACGGTAGAGCGCCAGATGCGTTGGTGTGTCGGACGAGGGCTTTTTGCTGCCTTCCACCACCTTGCCGCTGGCTATCTCAACCACCACCATATCATCGGCGGTCATCACGTCGTACTCGACGCCGGAAGGCTTGATTACCATCCATTGCCGCGTGTTGTCTACCGCGCTGACATTGCCCCAGGTGAATGTCACCAGATGGTGAGCGGGAAGCGCCAGATTCGCCGCCAGCACGTCGGCTTTCAGTTGCTCTAACATAGAAATCCGGCCTCCTGCATACGCGCTTCAATCCACCGCCGTGCCTGAATAATCTCCAGTACCGGCTCGTTGGCTTTTTCGGTCCACATCTCAATCAGAAATGATCCGCGATAGTTCAGCTCATGCAGCGTTTTGAAGATGCCAACGAAATCGACGCAGCCTTCGCCAAACGGCACGTCGCGGAACTGTCCGGGGCTTTGCTCGGTAACGGGTTGAGTGTCTTTCAGGTGGATTGCGGCAATACGGTCAATGCCCAGCTTCAGTTCGGCGGGAACATCATTGCCCCAGGCGCTAAGATTGCCGACGTCCGGGTAGACGGTAAACCACGGCGAGGCGAGCATCTCGTCCCATTTTTTCCATTTGCTGATGGAGTTCATAAACGCGGTATCCATAATCTCCACCGCCAGCATTACTTGTGATGCCGCCGCCTGTTCTACCGCCCACGCCAGCCCTTCAGCAAAACGTTGCTGCGTGCCGTCGTCATGGTCTTCGTAATAGACGTCGTAACCAGCCAGTTGAATGGTGCGAATGCCGAGATCGCGCGCCAGGCGAATCGCTTTACTCATGATTTCCCGCGCCCGTTCGCGCACCGCCTCGTCCCGGCTGCCAAAAGGAAAACGGCGATGGGCAGACAGACACATTGACGGAATAGCAACGCCCGTTTCGATCATCGCGGTGACCAGTGAGGCACGTTGTGCGGCGCTCCAGTCAAGACGTGAAAGCCGTTCGTCGGTTTCATCCACTGACATTTCGACAAAATCAAAGCCGCAGCTTTTTGCCAGCACCAGCCGCTCCGGCCAGGAGAGATCTTTCGCCAGCGCTTTTTCATAAATCCCTAACGGATGATTACGCACGCGCGCCTCCCCAGATAGCATCGATTTGCGCATGGAAATCGCCAGCCACCTGCGCCGGATTTGCTGCTCCCGCCAGCGCCCGCCCGGCAATAAACGCCTTCACGCGGATATCTTTAAACAGCGGCAGGTCAGCAGGGGTAATCCCGCCAGTAATGGAAAGCTCAAGGCCGATATCGGAAAGCGCTTTCATGCGCGCCAGATCGGCCTCGCCCCACTGTTGCCCGCTGGCCTGCGCGTCACGACCACGATGATAAATGGCCTGCCGCACGCCAATACGATGCCAGTCACGGGCGTCGTCCAGTGTCCAGTTACCAAACAGCTCTATCTGGATTTCACCGCCGCAGCGTTGCGCCATCGCGTGGCCTTTTTCTACCGTGGCGAGCGGCGCGGCGCAGATGATGGTCATCCAGTTAGCGCCTGCGCCAAAAGCCTGTTGCGCGAGTGTTTCACCAGCGTCGGCGACCTTCCAGTCAGCAACGATGATTTTGTCCGGGCACTGTTCGCGCAAGGCTTTCACCGCGCCAAGCCCTTCGTTTAAGCAGAGAATGGTACCCGCTTCAACAATATCGACGCTGTCTTTTAACAGCGTAACGTCGCGCTGCGCGGCTTCAAGTGATGAGTGGTCGAGGGCCAGTTGCAGAAGTGGTCGGCTCATAATGTGTGCTCCTTAATGCGGGCGTGATAACCCTGAAGTGCAGCAATGAGATGCTGATAGCGTTGATATTTTTGTTGGTAAAGTTGATGCGCGGTCATATCCGGCAGCAGGGTGCGTACCGGGTGCTGTAAGTCACGTTGGGCTTCGCTGAAATTGCGATAAACCCCGGTGCCGACGCGGGCGGCAAGCGCCGCGCCAAAACAGCCGGTTTCTTCCACCTGCGGCAGCTCGATACGCAGACCGCTGACGTCCGCCAGCATTTGCATCCAGACATCGGAGTGCGCCGGACCGCCAGTCACGCGCAGGGTGTGAACATCAGTAAAACGTTCGCGCATCCGGTTGAGATGGGTCATATGGCTGAACACCACCCCTTCATAGATGGCCTGCAACAGGTGCGCGCGGGTATGAATGGCCTGCATCCCGTAGAAACCGCTGGTCATCTCAAGTCCGGCGTTGCTGCCGTACAGGAACGGCAAGAAAAAGAGATCGCCACCGGCTTTCGGCAAGCTGGCAACCGCCTGGTTGATCTCTGCAAACGAGATTTCTCCCCACTGTGCGGTAAACCATTCGAGGTTGCCGGAAGAAGTAGGGCTGGCTTCGTGCACGATAAATTCACCATCGTTAACGTAGCGACCATAGACATACGGATGCGCTTCACCGTCACGTAGACCGCTGGTTATGCCGCTGGTCACCGCCCAGGTGCCCATCACCGCATTGAGGGTAAATTCGTCTTCGATCCCGGCGCAGAGTGCGGTAGAAACCACATCAAACAGGCCGCCGACAACGGGCGTACCCGCTTGCAGACCTGTCAGTGCTGCTGTCTGAGCGGTGATTTCCCCGCAGATTTCGGCAGATCCCACAACAGGCGGCAGGGCGGGGTTGATTTCACCGATCCCCAGCCAGTCGGTGAGACACGGGTCATATTCCCCAAGACTCATGTTGTAAAGATTGGACTCGGAAATATTGCTCTCTTCGCAGCCTTTCACGCCAGTTAAACACCAGCGCAGGTAGTCGTGCGTCATCATCACGCAGCCAATTTGCGTGTAGCGTTCCGGTTCGTGCGCTTTCAACCAGCGTAACAATGACACCGGATGCCCGGTCCACAAGGTTTGTCGGGTCAATGGGTAGAGTTTTTCCGGGATGCCATCTTCCTGCCAGCGACGAACGATTTCCATCGCCCGGCGATCCGAAGACAAAATAGCATTACCGAGCGGCTTGTCGTTTTTATCCAGTAAAAACAAACCTTTTCCCTGAGCGGAGATACCGATGCCAACAATTTGTTCCCCGCTGACGCCGGAATGGGTAAGCAGGGCGCGAATGACAGCAGTGCAGCATTGCCACAGTTCTGCCATATCGCGCTCTGCCCAGCCTGGCTGCGGGCTTAATGCGCATAGCGGCAGGCGCTGCACGCCTGCCTCCCGGCCTTCGCGGTCATACAGCCCGGCTTTCAGCCAGCTACCGCCACAATCTAACCCCAGCCAGTATTGCGTCATGGTTTATTGCACCTCATCCACGGCTTTCAGCAGATCGGCGCCCTGCGGAACATCTTTAACAAACATGTCGCGAACCTGGTTCCCCAGCGCATCGCTAAAGGCTTTGCGATCGAGATCGGTGATGACTTCTACGCCCGCGTCTTTCATGCCGTCGATGATTTTTTGCTGATTTTCGGCGACTAGTTTGCGCTGGTAATTACCCGCTTCTTGCGCGGATGAGATAAGCACTTGCTGGAACTCCGGGCTTAAGCCATCAAACTTCGCTTTGTTGATTACCACCAGAAGCGGTGAATAGGCGTGGTGTGTCAGAGAAAGATACTTCTGCACTTCATAAAATTTTGCCGACCAGACGACGTTGATCGGATGCTCCTGGGCGTCGATGGTGCGGGTTTCCAGCCCGGTATAGACTTCGGCAAACGGCATCGGGATCGGGTTAGCGCCAAAGACTTTGAATGCTGCGATATTCATCGGGCTATTGTTGGTGCGGATTTTCAGCCCTTTCAGGTCGGCAGGCGTTTTAACCGGTGCGCGCGAGTTGGTGACATCGCGCCAGCCGTTTTCCCAGTAGGCCAGTACTTTCAGTCCTTTACCTTCAAGGGAGGCTTTCAGGTCATCACCGACTTTACCATCAAGCGTTTTATGCGCATGGGCGGTGTCGCGGAACAGGAAAGGAACGTCGAGCAGGTTCATCACCGGCGACAACCCGGCGAAGTTATTCGAGCCGGACATCTCCATATCAATAGTGCCGCCGCGCACGCCGCTAATCATCGCCTGTGCGTTACCGAGAGTGCTGTCCGGGAACAGTTTTAATTTCAGTTCGCCTTTGGTTCTCTCCTGTAATAATTCATTGAATTTTTTCGCCGCAATATGTTGTGAATCGGTTTGTGAGGTTTCATAACCGAAACGTAATGATTGCGCCGCCAGTGAAGATGTACTGAATGCAGCCAGGCCAGCAATGAATAATGCGTAGGTTACAGAGCGTAATTTCATAATATTTTCCTTTTAATTAATCCATTTCGAAGGGAGGATGATGAGATCGGGAATAAAAATAAATGCGGCTAATAAAGAATATAAAACCAATACGTAAGGGAAAACGCCTCTGACTGCATCATCAAATTTTAATCTCGCCACACCTGAAATAACGTTAAGTACATTACCGATGGGGGGTGTAATTAAGCCGATTGAACAGTTGATGATAAACATGACACCGAAATAAATCGGATCAATGCCAGCCTCTTTAACTAAAGGCATTAATACCGGAGTGAGAATTAACACGGTTGGTGTTAAATCCATAACCATGCCGACGATCAAAATTGCCAGCATAATCACGATAAACAACAAACGTGGTGAATCGACCAACGGTTGCAGTAAATCAGAAACCATCATCGGCAGTTCAGCAATGGTAATCAGCCAGGCGGAAACTTGTGCCGAGGCCACCAGAAACATGACCACAGAGGTCGTTTTCGCCGCGCCAATTAGCACATGCCAAAGTGTGGCGAAGGTCATTTCACGGTAAATAACTGTGGCGACAAACAACGCATAGAAAGCAGCAACGGCCCCGGCTTCGGTAGGGGTAAACAGACCGGAGCGAAAACCCCCAATAATGATGACCGGAAGAAACAGCGCCCAGATACCGGAGACAAAAGAGTGCCAGATTTCCTGCATTGTCGCTTTTTGCTGGCGGGGTAAATTAAGACGACTGGCCTGCCACCACCAGGTGAGCATCAGCGTTGCGCCCATCATAATGCCTGGGGCAATTCCTGCCATAAACAGTTTGCTGATGGACAAACCACTGGAAACGCCAAAAATAATAAATGGAATGGAAGGTGGAATAATGGGAGCGATAATCCCGCCTGAGGCAATTAGCCCCGCGGCCCGGTTGACCGGGTAGTTGGCGCTGCGCATCATCGGCACTAATAGCGCGGCAACGGCGGCGGTATCCGCAACGGCAGAACCGGAAAGACTTGCCATAATCATTGCCGCCAGAACACCCACGTAGCCCAACCCGCCAGGTTTATGCCCAACCAGTTTCATCGGCAGGTCAACAATGCGTTTTGACAAGCCGCCCGCATTCATGATTTCACCCGCCAGCACAAAGAATGGTATCGCCAGCAGGGAGAAACTGTCGGCTCCGTTCACCAGCGTTTGTGCCATGATCTGGACATCAAACATCTCCAGCCAGAACATTAACGCTGCGCCACATAACAAAAGTGCCCAGGCAATAGGCAAACCGATAGCAATGCCACCCAACAGGCAGCCCAGAAAAATCAGCACAGCCATGATTAAGCTCCTTGCGGTGGCGGCGTAACAGAATCGCTGCGCGAGATGAGTTGATATAAATGACGCAGTTCAAAGAAAGCGATAACAAGGCTGGTGGGCAGGCAAGCGGCATACATCAGGCCGATGGGTAAGCCGAGGATCGGTGAATAATCGCTCCAGTCCTGAATTGTTTTTAGCGTTGCGCCCCAGGCCAGTGCACCACAAATAAATAAGATTAAGGAATGGGTGACCAGAGCGACTCGTCGCTGCCATGCGGGAGAGAGTTTCTCTACCAGAAAGGTGACCTGAACGTGGGCGTTATCCATAAAAGCCACAATTGCGCCAATAAATGTTAACCAGACAAATAAATAACGCGATAATTCATCTACAGATAAAATACTTGTCTGAAAACCATATCTTAAAATAATATTTACAAACACAATACAGGAGAGCACGGCGAGATTAATCGCCAGTATTGCTTCAAGTATTTTCTTCATAGCTATTCCTTTAGGCTATACCCGTCATACTTCAGATTGCATGTGATGCGATTTGAAATATTTAGGGTATATATATTTAGCGCAATGACATTACCTTGTCGTTCTGGCGTAGAAGAGTCTTCGGTTAATCCAGCGCCGTTAATGCGACCTTAACCACAACTTTTCGTATCTCAGAGGCTGCTTCCAGAATACAACCTGGTCGATGAACATCCTGAGGGAAGAAAATAGCGTAACTGCCGGGCGTCATTTGAATAAATGATTCTTTTTCACAATGGTGATAAAAAATAATATCGCGCTGTTCTAATAGGGATTCGCTGACTTTATTATTTCCGGTATCAATAGCAATGCCGATTTTCTCTTCGCCCCATGCCAGATATTGAATATCAATATAGCGACGATGTACTTCTGGGCGATTTTCCTCCACCTGGCGCGTCGTTAAGTCGATAATTTGCGCAAAAATATTCTTGCCGTCGATTTCGACAACGCCCGGTTCCTGGGCGTTGAAGTCGGTAGCGCGCAGAAAATCGAGCGCCTTTTCAATGGCAGCGGGTAAACGGCACGGATTAGGCTGCGTGATATGTCCAGATATCATGGTCTATCTCCTTATAACGCCTGAATTTTTGCCCATACGCTGTCGTCAACGGTAATACCGTTACGGCGGTTTTCTGCCAGCAAAGTAGTAAATTCGTGTCCGGGTAAACGAATAGCCTGGTTTTCGTCAGCGCGTTCGGCGGTGGTAACGTAATCCATGATGCGTTGCAGCTTGGCGTCGCGGGTGGCGCCGTCGATCAATTTATCCACTTCAATGGCAATAAAGATTTGTGAAACACCGTATTCGTCGCTGTTATCCTCGGTGACTTCAGCAACCGATGCGCCATCAGAAAGGAGAGTAGCGATCATATCCAGCACAATCGACATGCCCGAACCTTTCCAGTAGCCCATCGGCAAAATGCGGCGATTTTTCTCGATAACGCCAGGTTCTTTGGTCAAATTGCCCTCATCATCAAAGCCACCATCTACCGGGAGCTGACGACCTGCCAGGCGGTTAACTTCTAACATGCCGTAGGAAAACATCGACATCGACATATCGACCATCGTAATGGGTGAGGAAGGAATGGCTACGATCAGCGGGTTAGTGCCGATGCGACACTCTTTTGCGCCCCACGGCGGCATCACGGCGATGGAGTTGGTCCAGCAAATGCCAATATAGCCTTTTTCCGCCGCCTGCCAACCGTAGCTGCCGCCGCGCATCCAGTGATTGGCGTTACGTAACGCCACCAGGCCAATTCCGTGACTGGCAGCCAGTTCGATGGCGCGATCCATCATCTTTTTCGCCGTCAGGTTGCCGATTGAGCGCTGAGCGTCCCACTGCTCAATCGCACCGAGGCTGGTCACGCGTTTGGGGTGGGCGTCAGGAATGATATCGCCGTTATCCAGTTGTTGAATGAAACGGGGGAAACGATTTACACCGTGGGAATAAACGCCGGACTCGGTGGTGCGGGCGAACATTTCCGCGCAGGCATCGGCAGTTTCGCTGTCAACGCCACGTGAAATTAAGACCTGATTAAAGGCCGCTTTTAACTGCTCAAATGTCACTTTCATCCCTGGCTTCCTTGTTTTTTTGAACGCTTTTTTAGCTTAAAATTCCACTATGCGAAATTTGATTTCAAATATATCGATCGCTTTTTAACAAAGCAATCCGCGCCATGATTTTCAAAAATCATATAAATCAAAATGTTATAAATTATCTGTCGAGATCGTGAACTACGACACACTTTGCGCTACCATCAGGACGCGACAAAATGGGGAAAAAGCGATGGGAAAAAATGAGAACGAGATGGCACAGGAAAAAGAGCGTCCAGCCGGAAGTCAGAGCCTGTTTCGTGGGTTGATGCTGATTGAGATTTTGAGTAACTATCCAAACGGTTGCCCACTGGCGCATCTCTCAGAACTGGCAGGTTTAAACAAAAGTACCGTCCATCGTTTATTGCAGGGATTACAGTCCTGTGGCTATGTGACCACCGCGCCTGCCGCAGGGAGTTACCGCCTGACCACCAAATTTATTGCCGTCGGTCAAAAGGCCTTGTCTTCGCTGAATATCATTCATATCGCAGCCCCGCATCTTGAGACGCTCAACATCGCCACCGGCGAAACCATTAATTTCTCCAGTCGCGAAGATGATCACGCTATTTTGATTTATAAACTGGAACCCACCACGGGTATGCTGCGTACTCGCGCCTATATTGGTCAGCATATGCCACTCTACTGTTCCGCAATGGGCAAGGTCTACATGGCGTTTGGTCACCCGGACTACGTGAAGTCGTACTGGGAAAGCCATCAGAATGAAATCCAGCCGTTAACCCGCAATACCATTACCGAGTTACCTGCGATGTTCGACGAACTGGCGCACATTCGTGAAAGCGGAGTAGCGATGGACAGAGAAGAAAATGAGCTCGGTGTCTCCTGTATTGCTGTTCCGGTATTTGATATTCATCGACGGGTGCCGTATGCCGTGTCGATTTCGCTTTCGACATCACGGTTGAAACAGGTAGGGGAGAAGAATCTTCTGAAACCACTGCGTGAAACCGCTCAGGCCATCTCTAATGAACTGGGATTTACTGTCAGAGACGACCAGAGTGCAATCACATAACGCTTTAGACAGGTGACAAAACTTTAACATTTCCTTCGTTGGATCAAAGCAGTAGAGGGGCGCTCTCTGGCACTCTGCTGTTTTAGTGCAAAGGAGTGATCATGAACCGGTTTATTATTGCGGATGCGACGAAATGTATCGGTTGCCGTACCTGTGAAGTGGCTTGCGCGGTGTCGCATCAGGAAAATCAGGATTGCTCTGCGTTGTCGCCGGGCGAGTTTATTTCGCGAATTCGAGTCATCAAAGACCATACCTGGACCACTGCAGTAGCCTGTCATCAGTGTGAAGATGCTCCGTGTGCGAATGTCTGCCCTGTGGAGGCGATTCGCCGCGAACATGGGCATATCTTTGTTGAACAATCACGTTGTATTGGCTGTAAAAGCTGTATGCTGGCTTGCCCGTTTGGTGCGATGGAGGTGGTTTCGGCGCGCAAAAAGGCGAGGGCGATTAAGTGCGATCTGTGCTGGCATCGGGCGACGGGACCGGCCTGTGTTGAAGCCTGCCCGACACAGGCGTTGCAATGTATGGATGTCGAGAAAATCCAGCGTCAGCGGCTACAGCAGCAGCCTGTTTGAAACGTTTTTCCGGCGTTATTCAACGCCGGAATTGTGCGCTTTGTTTATGCCGGATGCGGCGTAAACGCCTTATCCGACCTACAAATTCAATTGATTGCAGAAATTATGTAGGTCTGATAAGCGCAGCGCATCAGGCAATTTTTAATGGCTTTCAGCCCAGGCGCGTTCAATCTCTTCCGCCAGAATCTTCACACCCGCCTCAATTTTCTCCGGCTCTGGTACGTAGTTCATGCGCATACATTGATGTGTATGCGGCCACGGTTTATCCAGCCCTGGGAAGAAGTTGTGGCCCGGCACCATCAGCACGCCGCGCGCTTTCAGGCGCTGATAGAGCTGCTCGGTGGTAATCGGCAAATCCTTAAACCATAACCAGAGGAATATTGCCCCTTCTGGTTTATGAATCAGGCAGCGATCTTCCGGTAAATAGCGGCGAATGATAGCGATAGTCTCCTGAACACGCTGGTAATAGAACGGCTTGATGACCGTTTCTGACAGGCGCAGTAGATCGTTACGCTTAATCATTTCACACATTATCGCCGGACCAATGCCGCCAGGCGCGAGGCTGATAATGCCGTTCATATTGGTGATGGCGGTGATGATTTTTTCATTGGCGATGATAATGCCGCAGCGCGAACCTGGCAGACCCAGCTTGGAAAGGCTCATGCATAGCACGATATTCGGATTCCACAGCGGGCGCGCTTCGCTAAAGATGATGCCCGGGAACGGGACGCCATAGGCGTTATCAATCACCAGCGGGATCCCGTGCTGATTCGCCAGCGCATCCAGCTTCAGCAACTCTTCATCGGTTATCACATTACCTGTTGGGTTCGTCGGTCGCGAGACGCAAATCATCCCCGTCTCTTCGCCAATGCGCAGATGTTCGAAATCGACGTGATATTTAAACTGGCCCTCTGGCAGTAGTTCGATATTCGGACGCGTAGAAACAAACAGATCCTCTTCCAGCCCGGCATCCGCGTAGCCAATGTATTCCGGTGCCAACGGGAACAGCACTTTTTTGATCCGGCCATCGGCACGGCGTCCGGCAAACAGGTTAAATAAGTAGAAAAACGCGCTCTGGCTACCGTTTGTTAGTGCAATATTCTGTGGTTCGATATCCCAACCCAGCTTCTCGCGTAACATACCGGCAAGCAGAGACAGCAGCTCCGTTTTCCCCTGTGGCCCATCGTAATTGCACAGCGCATCCATTGCTTTACCGCTTTCCAGCATGTCGGTTAGCAGTGTCTGGAAGTAGTCCTGCATTTCCGGGATCTGCGCCGGATTGCCGCCGCCAAGCATAATCGCGCCGGGGGTGCGTAAACCGTCGTTCAGATCTTCCATCAGCAGCGTAATGCCGGAGTGGCGGGTAAATTTGTCACCAAAAAGGGAGAATGTCATAGCGGGATATCTGTCGAACTCTGTAGCAAGGAAGGTAACAATAACGCTACATTTGCCAGGGTGCAAATCACGCTGTTGACGGTGGATTGACACTTTATGCTGTGGTTTTCGGTTAGGATGGTATTTTAGTCTGGGTGGCTTCCCGACGTACTGCCGCACGGGAAGCCGGAAAAGTTGCTGTTGCCCCGCCCAGACGACCATTACTTTATCGTCGCCGTGTTCACGGACAAATCCGTAGCCCTGTTTCAGCGAAAGCGCCGTTTGTTTGCCTGCGCCAATGGCTGGATGCCGTGCGCGGAACTGACTGATGCGCTGCCAGTGCGCGACGCTGGCGGCAGATTTACCACTGATATCCTGCCAGTTCATATCAGAACGTGTGCCTTGTAGGGGATCAGAACCGGTGGGACCGAACGGACGTAAGGATTCATCACCGTAAAAGATTTGCACTGCACCTGGCGCGAGTAACAATAACTCTGCTGCTTTGCCGCCCCCTTCGCGGAACAAGCGGGTATCATGCGAGGAGAGATAGCTCAACACATTGAAATCTTGCAATTTCTCGGCCATTTGCTGCCAGGTGGTATCCATCTGCGCCAGGCAATCGACCGCTTTCGCCGCCTGTTCCTGATAATCAAAATTGATCATCGCGTCGAATCCGTGGCGATAGTAGTCGCTTTGCATTACACCATGGCCCCAGGCCTCGCCGGTCATCCAGAAAGGTTTGTCATCTAATGCTTTCTCGGGGTTAGCTTTTTTCCATTCGCGAAGTGCGGCGCTGGCCTGAGTTTTCAGTTGCTGCCAGGCGGGCAACTCAACATGTTTGGCGGTATCGACCCGAAAACCATCAATACCGTAGTCGCGGACCCATTGGCTTAACCAGTGGGTTAAGTAATCGCGCGGCGTATAGCCGTCAATGGCTTTGGCGTGGGTATCCGGTTTGTTTTTATAGAATACCGGCAGACCAGAAGCGGTAGTTGATTCGGTTTTGATATCCGGCAAAAAGGCTAGCGACATGGTGAGATCGTCGAATCCAGGATTGTCGTAATCGCCGATATCGGTACGGATCCAATTTTTCCCCCACCATTTATCCCAACCTGTTTTGTCGCTGAAATTAATGTAATCGTTAAAGCTATGCCAGGTTTGCCCGGCGGTAGGTTTCCAGTCGCTCCAGCGTTCACCCAGCGTTTTTTTCACTTCGTCACCTGAAAGGTATAACGCGCCAAACTGATACTCCTGCATATCCGCCAGCGTGGCATAGCCGGTGTGGTTCATCACCACATCAAAAATAATGCGGATACCGCGCTGGTGCGCGCTATCAACCAGCGTCCGTAGATCGGCTTCGTTGCCCATATTGGCATCAAGATTCGTCCAGTCCTGTGTGTAATATCCGTGGTAGGCATAATGTGGGAAATCGCCTTTTGTACCGCCGCCGACCCAGCCGTGAATTTGCTCAAATGGGGCGCTTATCCATAAAGCATTGACGCCCAGCTGCTGGAGATAATCCAGTTTGTTGGTCAGGCCGCGTAAATCACCGCCGTGGAAAGTGCCAATTTCCTCCATGCCGTCTTTATGACGTCCGTAGCTCTGGTCATTGCTGGGATCGCCGTTTTCGAAACGGTCTGTTAGTACAAAATAAATCGTGGCGTTATGCCAGTTGAAGGGGGCGGATGTGGCGGTTTCTGCCCGTTCCAGCAGTAGCAAGCCGTTACTGGTGGCGGCAGGTTGTAACGTTATTTGGCCGTTCTTCACCGTCGCGATTTGCTGGCTGTAATAATCCCGGACTACCGTACCTTCCGGGAAAGTGCCGCTGACATTAAGCGTCAGTGGTTTTCCATCCCATTTGGGGCATTCACGAGCCAGGTTCGCTACCGGTTCGGTGGTGTTCTGGACCGAAATCATCAACGTTGGTGTGCCGGAGCGGGTATCTATTTGCAGCGTATATTCACCGTTCCTGAACAATCGCCACTGAGGGGGCGTGCTGTCGCAAGGTTTGAGAGAAAGCATCTGATTGAGTTTTATCGCATCCGCAGGCTGCCAGCATTGTTGGTTAAAATTTAGCGTCAGCGGTCGCGTACCTTTGGTCAGCTGGGCATGACTAACAAATGTTCCTGCACTTTGTTCAGCAAAGGTTGGAAATCCCTGAGATGTCCAGTTGGCGGCAATGGCAACACTGGGCAGGAGTATCAGAAAACAGGCGGCAAGTTTCATAACGGATGAGTCCTTGTTGCTGCGAATTTCACCAGTTTGCCAGTGATAATACTGGTAAAACTCCTCCCTGATGAGGATTGCGGCAGGATGAGACGAAAGGGGGAGTATTTCACCTGAGATTTAAGCTTATTTTTTGCGATAAACCCCACATTTTCTGCGATTTAGCGCCAATCTGAACGGTTAACACGTGACATAGTTTCAGATTTGGACTATTCCTTGGGGTGCTCTTGACAGCTATTTTTGATATGATTTGAGATTCAACTCTCAAATTTGTGAAAAATATAAGGTGTTGGAATGATTAAATCCGACCAGGAGAACTGATGATTTTGACTCCCATACGACGATATGGGGCGATGATTCTTATGTTACTCACTCTGATGTTTTCGAGTGAGGTGTTAGCGAAAACGCACACGACAACAGCGAGTCAAAAGTCCCACATAACCAAAGCTAGTAATAAACAGGTAAGCAGTAAACAAGAGTATTCTCGCAATAGTGCAAAGAGCAGTTCACTTCCTGATTTGCGAAAATACCCTTCCGGAACACCAAGGAAAAAAGCGTTTCTCCGGACCGTAATGCCTTACATTACCAGCCAAAATGCTGCCATTACGGCGGAACGTAACTGGCTGATTTCAAAACAGTACCAGGGCCAATGGTCGCCTGCAGAGCGTGCGCGTCTGAAAGACATCGCCAAACGCTATAAGGTGAAGTGGTCTGGTAATACACGAAAAATCCCGTGGAATACGCTGCTTGAACGCGTAGACATTATCCCGACCAGTATGGTGGCGACGATGGCTGCGGCAGAAAGTGGTTGGGGTACGTCGAAGCTGGCGCGTAACAACAACAACCTGTTTGGCATGAAGTGCATGAAAGGGCGTTGTACCAATGCACCGGGTAAAGTGAAAGGCTACTCACAGTTCAGTTCTGTCAAAGAATCGGTGAGCGCCTATGTCACTAACCTGAATACGCACCCGGCGTACGCTTCGTTCCGTAAATCACGTGCACAATTGCGTAAAGCTGATCAGGAAGTCACCGCCACAGCGATGATTCACAAGCTGAAAGGTTATTCAACGAAGGGACAGAGTTATAACAACTACCTGTTCGCGATGTACCAGGATAACCAGCGGTTAATCGCTGCGCATATGTAATTGTATTCCCTCGAGCCTTATCCGACTTGTTGGTCGGATAAGGCTTTTGCTCGCATCAGGTGGTTGTGCTGCGTTACCTGATGCGACGCTGGCGCGTCTTATCATGCCTGGCGGCTTTTCTCCTCCTGCTACAGCAGGACCTCGCTGTTTACATCGCGATACTCTTTCGGCGTTGTGTCATATGCTTTTTTAAATACAGAGTAGAAATATTGCAACGATGGATAACCGCACATTTGCGATATCTCGTTTATTGATAAGGTTGTTGAAATTAGCAGGCTGCGCGCTTTCTCCAGCTTCTCGGCATGAATCATTGCGTGTATGGTTTCGCCCACCTCTTCTTTAAAACGCTTCTCAAGATTGGAGCGTGATATGCCGACAGCGTCCAGTACCTGATCCACTTTAATCCCTTTGCAGGCGTGATTGCGGATGTAATGCATGGCCTGAATAACAGCCGGGTCGGTCAACGAACGGTAATCCGTAGAACGTCGTTCAATGACGCGTACTGGCGGGACCAAAATCCGCTGCAACGGCATCGCTTCTTTATCTAACAACCGATGCAGAAGTTTTGCCGCCTGATAGCCCATTTGCCGTGCGCCCTGGGCAACCGAAGAAAGCGCGACGCGAGAAAGATAGCGGGTCAGCTCTTCGTTATCGATGCCAATTACGCATAATTTTTCCGGTACGGGAATATGCAGATGCTCGCAAACTTGCAGAATATGCCGCGCCCGGGCGTCAGTAACGGCAATAATCCCGGTTTGCGGTGGCAGCGTTTGCAACCAGTCGGCCAACCGGTTTTGCGCATGCTGCCAGTTTTCTGGCGCAGTTTCCAGTCCCTGATAAACGACACCACGGTACTTTTCTTCGGCAACAAGCTGGCGAAAAGCATATTCGCGTTCGGCTGCCCATCTTTTGCCACTCGACTCCGGTAGACCATAAAAAGCAAAGCGGTTAACGCCTTTTTCTTTTAAATGCAAAAATGCGCTTTCAACCAGCGCATAGTTATCAGTGGCAATGTAATGTACGGGCGGATAGCTTTCTGCCAGGTGATACGAGCCGCCAACCCCGACAATGGGGACGTCGACATCAGCCAACGCTTGCTCGATTTGTTTATCGTCAAAGTCGGCAATAACGCCATCTCCTAACCAGTCCTTGATTTTATCAATGCGGGCGCGGAAATCTTCTTCAATGAAAATATCCCATTCCGATTGTGACGCCTGTAAATATTCCCCCACACCTTCTACAACTTGACGGTCATAGGCTTTATTAGCATTGAACAGTAATGTGATTCGGTGACGTTTAGTAAACATGGTTCTTTTCCTGCTGAATCATGCAAAAACTCAAAACCGGCAACACGTTACCGGTTTTGAGAAAATTTTTATCAAAATCAGGAACGGCGTTTGGTTGCGGAGTCCATCCATACTGCCAGCAACAGAATCGCACCTTTGACGATATACTGCCAGAAGGTCGGAACATCCATCATACTCATGCCGTTATCCAGCGAAGCCATGATGAATGCCCCCATCACAGCCCCCGCAACACTCCCTACGCCGCCAGCCAGACTGGTGCCGCCAATCACGCAGGCTGCAATGGCATCCAGTTCGGCGATATTACCGGCAGAAGGCGAGCCTGCACCAAGCCGTGAACTGAGGATTAACCCCGCGATGGCCACCATCAAACCGTTGATAGCAAACACGACAAGTTTGGTGCGTTCTACGTTAATCCCGGAGAGTCGCGCCGCTTCCAGATTGCCGCCAATAGCGTAAATGCGCCGCCCGAAAGCTGTCCTTGTTGCCATAAACATGCCGCCGAGTAACAGCAACGTCAGCAGCAGGACAGGAGTAGGAACGCCACGGTAATCATTCAGTAGCCAGATTGCGCCTAATACGATGATGGCGGTCAAAGCCTGGCGACCGACCACCGCTGTAGATGCCGGAGATTGTAAACCCAAAGCTTGTCGGCGCATTCTTCCACGCCACTGCCAGCCGACAAAAGCCATTAAGCCAAGCGCGCCAATAATGAAACCGGTGCTGGCGGGTAGATAGCTCTGTCCAATTTGTGACATCGCGGCGCTGGTGGGGGAAACCGTCGTACCGTTGGTGATGCCAATGAGGATGCCGCGAAATGCCAACATGCCCGCCAGAGTGACAATAAATGAAGGCACTTTGCGGTACGCGACCCACCAACCATTCCATGCGCCGAGAAGCAGGCCCAGAACCAGCGTCACAATAATGGTGAGCGGCAGAGGCCAGCCTAACCAGACGTCGCAGATAGCGGCGACGCCGCCTAATAGCCCCATCATCGAGCCGACCGAGAGGTCGATTTCGGCAGAAATTATGACGAACACCATCCCTACCGCAAGGATGCCGGTAATCGCGGTCTGGCGCAGCAAGTTGGAGACGTTACGGGCGCTTAAATAGGCGCCGTCAGTAGTCCAGGTAAAGAACAGCATGATGGCGATGATTGCTGCAATCATCACGAAGACTTGTAAATTCAGTGACTTCAGCACAGAGAAGCCACCGGATGTCGGTACGGCTAATTTCACTTCAGACGGATTGCTTTTCGACATGATGTTCGCTCCTCAATGCGGCTTCCATCACCTGCTCCTGAGTCAGGTTATGATTTATCAGGTTGGCTTTTAGTTTTCCTTCATGCATAACCAGTACGCGATCGCTAAGACCAAGTACTTCAGGTAATTCAGAAGAGATGACAATGACGGCTATACCCTGCTGGACGAGTTGGTTAATTAATTTGTAGATCTCGTATTTCGCGCCAATATCGATACCCCTGGTAGGTTCATCAAGAATGAGAATGCGCGGGTTGAGTAACAGACAGCGTGCCAGGATCGCTTTTTGTTGATTGCCGCCGCTTAAACGTCCAATAGCAAGTTCCGGAGACGACGTTTTCACTTTGAGTCGCTGGATTGATTCCAGAATACATTTTTGCTCTGCGGCATCATCAAGCTGGCTAATACCCCCGGTAAATTTACTGAGTGCGGCGAGGGTAATATTTTTACCAACTGCCATTACCGGAACGATGCCATCACGCTTTCTATCTTCTGGCACCATTGCAATACCCTGGGCGATGGCGTGCTGGCAATTACGAATATCCACTTGTTTGCCATCAATATAGATTTTCCCTTCCCATTGTCCGGGCCAAACGCCAAAAAGGCATTGAATAGTTTCGGTGCGACCAGCGCCGACCAGTCCAGCAATCCCCAGTATTTCGCCACGTTTCAGGGAAAACGAGACATCGTTAACCCGTTTAATATGACGATTAACCGGATGCCATGCCGTCAGATGTTCTATGCGTAATATTTCATCGCCAGTGGTATGTGGTTCGTTTGGGTACAGTGCCGTTAATTCTCGCCCAACCATCATGGTGATAATATCGTCTTCGCTCATTCCGGCTGCATCACGCGTACCTATGTGCTGACCGTCGCGAATAACACAAATTGTGTCGGAAATCGCTTTGACTTCGTTGAGCTTGTGAGAAATATAGATACATGCGATGCCGTGTTGTTGCAGATCGCGAATAATATCCAGTAAAACTGTGGTTTCCAGCTCAGTTAATGTGGCTGTTGGTTCATCGAGAATTAATAAACGCACCTGTTTATTTAGTGCCTTGGCAATTTCAACGAGTTGTTGTTGCCCAAGCCCTAAATCACCCACGCGGGTATCTGGTGAAATGGATAAGCTGACTTGCGCTAACAGTTTCTGACAGCGTAGCGTCATCAGGTCATAATCCATGACCCCATTGTGGGTTATCTCATTGCCAAGAAAGATATTTTCCAGCACGGTCAACTCTTTCACCAATGCTAATTCCTGGTGAATGATGGCAATACCTTTGCGTTCGGTATCGCGGATGTGACTTGCCTGTATTACTTCACCAGCAAAAGTAATTTCGCCTTCGTAACTGCCAAAGGGATAAATTCCGCATAGCACTTTCATTAATGTTGATTTACCAGAACCGTTCTCACCGCAAAGTGAGACGATCTCACCAGCATTTAGCCGTAAACTGACGTTATCTATCGCCTTTACGCTGCCGAAAGTTTTGGTAATGCTCTTCATTTCAAGTAGATAAGACATAACGACTCCACCTAAGCCAATCAGTTCATGCGGCATGGAGAGAAATCACGTCCCCGTTGTCGACAGGGACGTAACGCTTAAAGCTCGCTCTCCTTGTGGAAACCGTCTTTAATCACCGTGTCTTTGATGTTGTTTTTATTCACATCAATAGGTGTCAGCAGGCGGGATGGAACATCTTTCAGCCCATTATTCAGCGTGGTATCTGCTTTAGGTTGTTGATCGTTACCCAGTTCAACGGCAATTTCCGCGGCAGTATTTGCCAGAAGAGTAATCGGTTTATACACCGTCATGGTTTGCGTACCCGCAGCAATACGTTTAATGCCGGCGAGATCCGCATCCTGACCGGAAATGGCGACTTTCCCTGACAAACCTTGCGCGCTTAATGCCTGAATAGCCCCGCCAGCAGTAGCATCGTTAGAAGCAACAACAGCGTCAATTTTGTTATTGTTGGCGGTCAACGCGTTTTCCATAATTTTCAGCGCGTTTTCTGGTAACCAGCCATCAACCCATTGGTCGCCTACGACTTTAATTTTCCCGGAGTCGACGTAAGGTTTTAATACTTTCATTTGCCCGGCGCGGAAAAGCTTAGCGTTGTTATCCACCGTAGAGCCGCCCATCAGGAAATAATTTCCTTGCGGGACGATATCGACCAGCGCTTTTGCTTGTAGTTCGCCCACTTTTTCGTTATCGAAAGAAATATAAAAGTCGATATCAGCATCATTAATCATGCGGTCGTAAGCTAATACTTTAATGCCTTCTTGTTTTGCTTCTTTTACAACGTTACTTAATACCTGTCCGTTATACGGAATAATGACAAGAACATCGACTCCCCGGTTAATCATGTTTTCAATCTGCGACATTTGAGTTTCTTCGTTGCCATTTGCAGACTGCACAAATACTTTTGCGCCGAGAGATTCAGCTTTTTTCACGAAAATATCCCGGTCTTTCTGCCAGCGCTCAAGACGGAGATCATCAATAGCCATACCAATTTTGACTTCTTTAGCATGTGCCGCAACGTTGGTTAGCAGAAGTGAGGTGCACAGGGTGAGTAAAATGTTCTTTATTTTCATGGTTCAGAGGCCTTCTTTTGTTAGAGGGTAGCTTTAAAAAGTAACAATCACCGCGTTAAACGTGACCAATTTTTAGCAACTAAATGGGGGAAAACAATTACAGATTTTTATCTTTCGATTACGATTTTTCGTTTATTTCTTGATTTATGACCGAGATCTTATTTTTGTTGGTTAATCGAATTTGTTGCATTTTTCTCTTCGAGTAATTACCCAATTTCATCATTCCATTTTATTTTGCGAGCGAGCGCACACTTGTGAATTATCTCAATAGCAGTGTGAAATAACATAATTGAGCAACTTAAAGGGAGTGCCCAATATTACGACATCATCCATTACCCGCGGCATTACCTGATTATGGAGTTCATTATGCAAGCTTATTTTGACCAGCTCGATCGCGTTCGTTATGAAGGCCCGAAATCCTCTAACCCGTTAGCATTCCGTCACTACAACCCCGACGAATTGGTGTTGGGTAAGCGTATGGAAGACCATTTGCGTTTTGCTGCTTGCTACTGGCACACCTTCTGCTGGAACGGGGCGGATATGTTTGGCGTAGGCGCGTTTAACCGTCCCTGGCAGCAACCTGGCGAGGCGCTGGCATTGGCGAAGCGTAAAGCAGATGTCGCATTTGAGTTTTTCCACAAATTACATGTGCCTTTTTATTGCTTCCACGATGTGGACGTTTCCCCGGAAGGCGCATCGTTAAAAGAGTACATCAATAACTTTGCGCAAATGGTCGATGTGCTGGCAGGTAAACAAGAAGAGAGCGGCGTGAAACTGCTGTGGGGAACCGCTAACTGCTTTACTAACCCACGTTATGGTGCGGGCGCAGCTACGAATCCCGACCCGGAAGTTTTCAGCTGGGCAGCAACACAAGTCGTTACGGCGATGGAAGCGACGCATAAACTGGGTGGTGAAAACTATGTATTGTGGGGCGGTCGCGAAGGTTACGAAACGCTGCTGAATACCGATTTGCGTCAGGAGCGTGAACAGATTGGCCGCTTTATGCAGATGGTGGTTGAGCATAAACATAAAATCGGTTTCCAGGGTACCCTGCTTATCGAACCGAAACCGCAAGAGCCGACCAAACATCAATATGATTACGATGCCGCGACGGTCTACGGCTTCCTGAAGCAGTTTGGCCTGGAAAAAGAGATTAAACTGAATATTGAAGCAAACCATGCAACGTTGGCGGGGCACTCTTTCCACCATGAAATTGCCACCGCCATTGCGCTTGGTCTGTTCGGTTCTGTCGATGCTAACCGTGGTGACGCGCAGTTGGGCTGGGATACCGACCAGTTCCCGAACAGCGTGGAAGAAAATGCGCTGGTGATGTATGAAATTCTCAAAGCGGGCGGTTTTACCACCGGTGGTTTGAACTTCGATGCCAAAGTACGTCGTCAGAGCACCGATAAATATGACCTGTTCTACGGTCATATTGGCGCGATGGATACGATGGCACTGGCGCTGAAAATTGCAGCACGCATGATTGAAGACGGTGAGCTGGATAAACGCGTAGCGCAACGTTATTCCGGCTGGAATAGCGAACTGGGCCAGCAAATTCTGAAAGGCCAAATGTCACTGGCGGATTTAGCAAAATATGCCCAGGAACATAATCTTGCACCGGTGCATCAGAGTGGTCGCCAGGAGCAGTTAGAAAATCTGGTAAACCATTATCTGTTCGACAAATAACGGCTAACTGTGCAGTCCGTTGGCCCGGTTATCGGTAGCGATACCGGGCATTTTTTAAGGAACGATCGCTATGTATATCGGGATAGATCTTGGCACATCGGGCGTGAAAGTCATTCTGCTCAACAAACAGGGTGAGGTAATTGCTTCACAAACAGAAAAACTAACCGTTTCGCGCCCACATCCCCTCTGGTCGGAACAAGACCCGGAACAGTGGTGGCAGGCAACTGATCGTGCAGTGAGAACACTTGCGCGACAATGTTCTTTGCAAGAGGTTAAGGCGTTAGGTATTGCCGGACAGATGCACGGAGCAACGTTACTTGATGCTCGGCAGCAGGTATTACGTCCAGCGATTTTGTGGAATGACGGGCGCTGTGCGCAAGAGTGCGCTTTGCTTGAAGCACGAGTCCCGGATTCGCGCGCTATAACCGGCAACCTGATGATGCCCGGATTTACCGCGCCTAAGCTGCTGTGGGTGCAACGCCATGAGCCAGATATATTCCGTCAGGTAGACAAAGTTTTATTGCCAAAAGATTATTTGCGTCTGCGTATGACCGGAGAGTTTGCCAGTGATATGTCTGATGCGGCAGGCACCATGTGGCTGGATGTCGCGAAGCGTGACTGGAGTGATGTCATGCTGCAAGCTTGCCAGCTGTCCCGTGACCAGATGCCAGCATTATACGAAGGCAGTGAAGTTACCGGGACTTTGCTACCCGAGGTGGCAAAAGCATGGGGAATGGCGGCAGTGCCCGTTGTCGCGGGCGGCGGCGATAATGCGGCTGGCGCGGTTGGTGTGGGTATGGTTGATGCCAACCAGGCAATGCTGTCGCTGGGAACTTCTGGTGTTTATTTTGCGGTGAGCGAAGGGTTCTTAAGCAAGCCGGAAAGCGCCGTACACAGCTTTTGCCATGCATTACCACAGCGTTGGCATTTAATGTCGGTGATGTTGAGTGCGGCATCGTGTCTGGATTGGGTCGCGAAATTAACCGGCCTGAGCAATGTTCCAGCCTTAATTACAGCTGCGCAACAGGCAGATGAAAGTGCCGAGCCAATCTGGTTTTTGCCTTATCTTTCCGGCGAGCGTACCCCGCACAATAATCCACAGGCGAAGGGGGTTTTCTTTGGCCTGACCCATCAACACGGTCCTAATGAACTGGCGCGAGCAGTGCTGGAAGGCGTGGGTTATGCGCTGGCCGATGGCATGGATGTCGTGCACGCCTGCGGTATTAAACCGCAAAGTATTACCCTGATTGGTGGTGGAGCACGTAGTGAGTACTGGCGTCAGATGCTGGCGGATATCAGCGGTCAGCAGTTGGATTACCGCACGGGTGGTGATGTAGGACCTGCACTGGGCGCAGCAAGGTTGGCGCAGATTGCGGTGAATCCAGATAAATCACTCAGTGAATTGTTGCCGCAACTGCCGTTAGAGCAGTCGCATATGCCGAACGCGCAGCATCATGCCGCTTATCAGCCACGACGCGAAACATTCCGTCGTCTCTACCAGCAACTTCTGCCACTAATGGCGTAAACTTATCCCCTGCCTGACCGGGCAGGGATAATTCCTGTCTATATAAATTATCAATTCATTAGTATTCAATATGAATTTATTCTGAAAATCATTTGTTAATGGTATTTTTCAGTTTTGTCTTTCGTTGGTTAATCGTAATGTATCGCTGGTAGATACGGAGATCATTATGAAAACCTCAAAGACTGTGGCAAAACTATTATTCGTTGTCGGGGCGTTGGTTTATCTGGTTGGGCTATGGATCTCATGCCCATTGTTAAGCGGCAAAGGCTATTTTCTCGGTGTGTTAATGACGGGAACGTTTGGCAATTATGCTTATCTTCGTGCTGAAAAACTCGGGCAACTGGATGACATGTTTATTCGCATCTGCCAGTTAGTTGCGTTAATCACTATCGGTCTGTTGTTTATCGGTGTTTTAAATGCACCTATCAATGCTTATGAAATGGTGATCTACCCCATCGCCTTTTTTGTCTGCTTGTTTGGTCAAATGCGTTTGTTTCGCTCGGCATGAGCAACATAAAGCTCTTACACATTCAGGAATGAAAGGAATACTGTGATGGAAAACAAAATATCAACCTATTCTCCAGCATTTAGCATTGTGTCATGGATAGCGCTTGGCGGCGGTATTGTTACCTATTTATTAGGGCTATGGAATGCGGAAATGCAGTTAAATGAAAAAGGATATTACTTTGCTGTTCTGGTGCTAGGACTATTTTCAGCCGCATCTTATCAAAAAACTGTGCGGGACAAATATGAAGGCATCCCCACTACATCCATTTATTATATGACCTGCCTGGTTGTCTTTATCATTTCTGTCGCATTACTGATAGTTGGTCTATGGAATGCAACATTATTACTCAGCGAAAAAGGGTTTTATGGGCTGGCCTTCTTTTTAAGTTTGTTTGGTGCAGTAGCAGTGCAGAAGAATATTCGTGATGCTGGAGTTAATCCAACAAAAGAAACTGTGGTTGTTCAGGAAGAATATAGCGAATAATCCTTGTAAGCCCGGTCAATGTGACCGGGCTTTTGCTCAACTTACGAATCTGTTGCGGTCGATTCGTTGCACCAGCACAGAAAGTAATAAGCTTGTGGCCAGCGTGGCGCAGAAGATCCAGATAATATCCAGTATTGGCCAGTTTTTAAGCTCAATCCCCCGGGTACGCAGCGCATGGATAATCAATGCGTGGAACCCGTATATACCTAAAGAATGGCGTGATATCAGCCCAAGCCCGGGAACAGTGCGTGTATCCAGCGTATTTTTTACCAGCGTCAGTAACGCGATTGCACAGATAAAAACCATCGGTCCGCAATAGAGATACCAGGTATCGGCAAAATTTCCTCGCCACTGTAATTCATATAATGTCCCGCGAGAGATAATAAATACCCCCGCAACAAACAGCGTGGCGCTCACCCACGACAGTGATTTATGTTGCGTATCCATCATGCCAATGGCGCGGCCCAACATGCCATACAGGATGTAGTAAAAAGTATCGCCATTGATATATAAGTTAATCGGTAGCCATTCGAAGCTGTCGATCTTCTGTGGCACTGTGTTTGGGTTAGCGATGATGCCAATCACCACCATTAGTACCAGCAACATTTTACCGCTAACGTTTTTCACCTGAACCAGCGGCGAAACCAGATAAATCACCGCAATCGCGAAGAAAAACCATAAGTGATAAAACACAGGCTTTTGTAGCAGGTTTTTCAGCGCTAACTCCACATTGATAGCGGTAAAAAGCGCAATGTAGATCAACGCGATGACACTATAAAACAGCAGGCATAAGCCAATACGCAAAAAATGACGCGGCTGGGCACTACGTTCGCCAAAAAAGAGATAGCCGGAAATCATGAAAAATAGCGGCACGCTGACACGGGAGGCAGAATTTAGAACATTCGCGATATCCCAGGTTACGGGGCTAACGCTATGGGCGTTGGTTACATACCAGGTGGTGGTATGAATCATCACCACCATTAAACAGGCTATCCCTCGCAGGTTATCAATCCAATAAATTTTGGGCTGCATCTGTGTCTCTGTAACTGGTTAAAAAAAGGTCTGACCGATAAATCATTCAGCTGTTGCACTGGAATAATCCGAGTTTTATCTCTACAGCTTATAGAGGCTTGAGGAAATTCGTTAGATTCAGCCACTATACCGATATTAATAATAAGACTCACCTGCAAATAAGACGGTAATTTAATGATGATGAACTCTTTCTTTCCAGCAATGGTACTTATTGTGTTAGTGGGATGCTCGACACCGCAACCCGAGCAGAAAGCACAGCGGGTAAAGGTTGAGCCGCTGCGTTCATTGAATATGGAAGCATTGTGCAAGGGTCAGGCAGCAAAACGTTATAACACCGGCGAGCAAAAAATCGACGTCACTGCCTTTGAACAGTTCCAGGGAAGCTACGAAATGCGTGGTTATACCTTCCGGAAAGAGCAGTTTGTCTGTTCTTTTGACGCAGATGGCCATTTTTTGCATCTTTCCATGCGTTAAGCCCTGCTTTTTCCCGTTTCGTACTGTATATCTTCCATCCAGCGGGTATACTGATCCCTTCCTTTAAATCCACACGTATCCAGCACGAAATAATATGCAAAAGTTTGATACCAGGACCTTCCAGGGCTTGATCCTGACCTTACAGGATTACTGGGCTCGCCAGGGCTGCACCATTGTTCAACCATTGGACATGGAAGTCGGCGCGGGAACCTCTCACCCAATGACCTGTCTGCGCGCGCTGGGGCCAGAACCGATGGCGGCTGCTTATGTTCAGCCTTCTCGTCGCCCGACCGATGGTCGCTACGGCGAAAACCCCAACCGTTTACAGCACTACTATCAGTTCCAGGTGGTGATTAAGCCATCGCCGGACAATATTCAGGAGCTGTACCTCGGTTCTCTGAAAGAGCTGGGCATGGACCCGACTATCCACGATATCCGTTTCGTGGAAGATAACTGGGAAAATCCGACGCTGGGTGCCTGGGGGCTGGGCTGGGAAGTGTGGCTGAACGGCATGGAAGTGACACAGTTCACTTACTTCCAGCAGGTTGGTGGTCTGGAGTGTAAACCGGTTACCGGCGAGATCACCTACGGTCTGGAACGTCTGGCAATGTACATTCAGGGCGTAGACAGCGTTTACGACCTGGTCTGGAGCGACGGCCCGCTGGGTAAAACCACCTACGGCGACGTGTTCCATCAGAACGAAGTGGAGCAGTCCACTTACAACTTCGAATACGCGGATGTGGACTTCCTGTTCACCTGCTTCGAGCAGTACGAGAAAGAAGCCCAGCAGCTGCTGGCGCTGGAAAATCCGCTGCCGCTGCCAGCCTACGAGCGTATTCTGAAAGCCGCCCACAGCTTCAACCTGCTGGATGCGCGTAAAGCCATCTCCGTCACCGAGCGTCAGCGCTACATTCTGCGCATTCGCACCCTGACCAAAGCAGTGGCAGAAGCATACTACGCTTCCCGTGAAGCCCTCGGCTTCCCGATGTGCAACAAAGATAAGTAAGAGGCGGCTATGTCTGAGAAAACTTTTCTGGTGGAAATCGGCACTGAAGAGCTGCCACCAAAAGCACTGCGCAGCCTGGCTGAGTCCTTTGCTGCGAACTTTACTGCGGAGCTGGATAACGCTGGCCTCGCACACGGCACCGTTCAATGGTTTGCTGCTCCGCGTCGTCTGGCGCTGAAAGTAGCTAACCTGGCGGAAGCACAGCCGGATCGCGAAATCGAAAAACGTGGCCCGGCAATTGCCCAGGCGTTCGACGGCGAAGGTAAACCGAGCAAAGCGGCAGAAGGTTGGGCGCGTGGTTGCGGTATTACCGTTGACCAGGCAGAGCGCCTGACCACTGACAAAGGCGAATGGCTGCTGTATCGCGCCCACGTAAAAGGCGAAAGTACCGAAGCACTGCTGCCGAATATGGTTGCGACTTCGCTGGCGAAACTGCCGATCCCGAAACTGATGCGCTGGGGCGCGTCTGACGTTCACTTTGTGCGTCCGGTTCACACCGTAACCCTGCTGCTGGGCGACAAAGTTATTCCGGCGACGATCCTGGGCATTCAGTCCGATCGCGTGATTCGCGGTCACCGCTTTATGGGCGAACCGGAATTCACTATCGACAATGCCGATCAGTATCCGGAGATTCTGCGTGAGCGCGGGAAAGTCATCGCCGATTATGAAGAACGTAAGGCGAAGATTAAAGCCGATGCCGAAGAAGCAGCGCGTAAGATTGGCGGTAACGCTGACTTAAGCGAAAGTCTGCTGGAAGAAGTGGCTTCTCTGGTTGAATGGCCGGTTGTTCTGACCGCGAAATTCGAAGAGAAATTCCTCGCTGTGCCGTCTGAAGCACTGGTTTACACTATGAAAGGTGACCAGAAGTACTTCCCGGTGTACGCGAACGACGGCAAACTGCTGCCGAACTTTATCTTCGTTGCCAACATCGAATCGAAAGATCCGCAGCAAATTATCTCCGGTAACGAGAAAGTCGTTCGTCCACGTCTGGCAGATGCCGAGTTCTTCTTCAACACCGACCGTAAAAAACGTCTGGAAGATAACCTGCCGCGCCTGCAAACCGTGCTGTTCCAGCAACAGCTGGGTACGCTGCGCGACAAAACTGACCGCATCCAGGCACTGGCTGGTTGGATTGCTGAACAGATTGGCGCTGACGTTAACCACGCAACCCGTGCGGGCCTGCTGTCTAAGTGTGACCTGATGACCAACATGGTCTTCGAGTTCACCGACACCCAGGGCGTTATGGGGATGCACTACGCGCGTCACGATGGCGAAGCGGAAGATGTTGCTGTTGCGCTGAACGAGCAGTATCAGCCGCGTTTTGCCGGTGATGACCTGCCGTCTAACCCGGTGGCCTGTGCGCTGGCGATTGCTGACAAGATGGACACCCTGGCGGGTATCTTCGGTATTGGTCAGCATCCGAAAGGCGACAAAGACCCGTTTGCGCTGCGTCGTGCCGCACTTGGCGTGCTGCGTATTATCGTTGAGAAGAACCTCAACCTTGATCTGCAAACGCTGACCGAAGAAGCGGTGCGCTTGTACGGTGATAAGCTGACCAACGCCAACGTGGTTGATGACGTTATCGACTTTATGCTTGGTCGCTTCCGCGCCTGGTATCAGGACGAAGGTTACACTGTTGACACCATCCAGGCGGTACTGGCGCGTCGTCCGACTCGTCCGGCAGATTTCGATGCTCGTATGAAAGCAGTATCGCACTTCCGTACGCTGGATGCGGCGGCTGCACTGGCGGCGGCGAACAAACGTGTATCCAACATTCTGGCGAAATCTGCCGAAGTGCTGAGCGATCGCGTGAATGCCTCTACCCTGAAAGAGCCGGAAGAAATTAAGCTGGCGATGCAGGTTGTGGTGCTGCGCGACAAACTGGAGCCGTACTTTGCTGAAGGTCGTTACCAGGATGCGCTGGTCGAACTGGCCGAGTTGCGTGAACCGGTAGATGCTTTCTTCGATAAAGTGATGGTCATGGTTGATGACAAAGATCTGCGTATCAACCGTCTGACCATGCTGGAAAAACTGCGCGAATTATTCCTGCGCGTTGCGGATATTTCGCTGTTGCAGTAATAACACCGTTATTAAATAGCCTGCCACTTGGCAGGCTTTTTTTATCGCTAAATAATACAGCTACCTTTAAAAATTTTCTGCTGAATAAAAATTATCTCATATATTAATTTCATGAGATTTTTTTAGGATTTTATTAAGGAGAGGAAAGGAATTTATTACGCTAGAATAGCTGTGGGTGCTTGAGACTGTTTGTCTCAGGTATTCACCGAAAGGCAGACAGAGAAAAGCCCCACCTGACTATAAATCAAAGTGAGGCTACCCTATGCCTGAACACCATAAGGTTAGCCTCTTACTCGTTGGAAATCAACACAGGAGGCTGGGAATGCCGCAAAAATACGGATTACTTTCTTTAATAGTGATTTGTTTCACGCTTTTATTTTTCACCTGGATGGTAAGAGATTCACTGTGTGAATTGCATATTAAACAGGAGAGTTATGAGCTGGCGGCGTTTTTAACCTGCAAATTGAAAGAGTAAGAGTTTTCGGCGGGAAGTTATTCCCGCCTTTCTTACGGTGTTGGGTATTCTCAATGCACCCTAATTTATTTCCTTGATGAATATTATTTAAAAAATGCGAATGGATTTGGCTATTAAATAGGTTTTTAATTGAGAACAGGAATAGTTCGGAGCCTTCATGAATAAACTGCTTTTACTGTTGATAATGCTTTATCAACGACATCTTTCTCCTCGCAAAGGATACCGCTGTGCTTACAGTGTGTTGCACCAAACGCAGGGATGTTCGGGAGCGGTCAAAGAGATTATTCAACAGAAAGGTGTTATTGCAGGCTGGGGCGAGATACGTCAGCGTTTTGCAGATTGCCGACTTGCGGCACAGACAATCAGGCAGAAGCAACACCTGAACGAGGTTATACGTAAAAAGAAGAATAATGATTGTGATTGTTCCGGGTGTGATGGTGCGGCCTGTCGTGATTGCCATATCCCGGACTTTTGCCCGGACATCCCGGTGCCGGATCTGGATTGTTCCTGCGACTGTTCTTCTCTACATTTAAAGCGGTTTTTCCAATAAAAAAATCCCCGCCAAATGGCAGGGATCTTAGATTCTGTGCTTTAAAGCAGAGATTACAGGCTGGTTACGTTACCAGCTGCCGGGCCTTTAGCGCCGCTTTCGATGGTGAAGGACACTTTCTGACCTTCGTCCAGAGATTTGTAACCATCGTTCTGGATAGCAGAGAAGTGTACGAACACGTCTTTAGAGCCATCGTCAGGAGTGATGAAGCCGAAGCCTTTGTCAGCGTTGAACCATTTTACGATACCAGTCATTTTACCGGACATAGTGTATTACCTTTAATAATTAAGTGTGCCTTTCGGCGATATGGCGTGCTTTACAGATTTTGAAGCGTTAAAGGAAATGTGCACTACGAGGGGTATCAACGATAACTCTTGAAGGGACTTGCCTTACTACACTGCTTTAATGGTCTGTACGTCAAACCGTTGATGTGCATTAAGCCACGCATTGGAGGTGGATGCAACAATTATTTTTCAAATTTATGATTAATCGGTCGGAAAACGGCCCTGTCATCAGGACCGTAAACATCAAAAAAGTTAATAAAACTCTATTCCATCAACTGCTTACTTAATGCCGGATTGGCCTGAATCAGACGCATTAATTTTAGTTCAGCACTGGAAGGCTTCACTCGTCTGGATTCCCATTCCTTTACCATCGCAACGGATACGCCCAAAATACGAGCGAAATCATCAATTTTTAACCCCGTTCCTTTGCGTAATTGCTCAATCTCGGTACAGGGCGTAGGTCTGTGCATCAGGGTAATCTTCTGTGTTTCATCTTTAAAAACAATTTGTTCCAGGCTGCTCAACAGCTCAAGCATTGGATCTTTATATTCCATTGAAAACTCCTCAAATCACACTGCGGGATCGTGAATTGCATTGAAGCTCATTAAGAATAGTCGGGAAACACAGACTCAGCGGGAAGCAACCAGAGTGTGATTCGATTCAGCCTATCAATAACTGTGACTTATAGTTGCCTAACGATATGATTAATGCCGATATATTTCGCAGAATCCAGGATTGTAAAGATTCCGAAAATTTCACCTACCTAAGAGAAGTAAAGTCCTGGCTAAAAAACGCAATAGCAATGCCTGTTTTTAACAATGAAACAACAAATTAACCTTCCTTCATTTTCTACATCATTTTCCCAGGAAGATTATGCATAAAGGGTATCTTGCAAGCTTGTCCTGGACTATCCTTGTCACGTCAGACACGCGTGTGTCGTTGTGCGCTTTTTTTGGGTGAAAGGAGTAAGAAAATGGCGACAGGAAAGTCCTGCTCTCGCTGGTTTGCGCCTCTTGCGGCGTTATTAATGGTAGTTAGCCTGAGTGGGTGTTTTGATAAAGAAGGCGATCAGCGTAAAGCGTTTATCGACTTCCTGCAGAATACAGTGATGCGTAGCGGTGAACGTCTACCAACCTTGACTGCCGATCAGAAAAAACAATTTGGTCCTTTTGTCTCTGATTACGCGATTCTGTATGGCTATTCCCAACAGGTGAATCAGGCGATGGATTCCGGTCTACGTCCGGTTGTAGACAGCGTTAACGCAATTCGTGCACCACAGGATTATGTCACGCAAAGTGGTCCGCTGCGTGAAATGAACGGTTCGCTGGGTGTACTGGCGCAACAGCTACAAAATGCGAAGTTGCAGGCCGATGCTGCGCACTCTGCGCTGAAACAGACTGATGATCTGAAGCCGGTCTTTGATCAGGCATTCACCAAAGTGGTGACGACACCGGCTGATGCGTTACAACCGTTGATTCCGGCGGCACAAACCTTTACACAACAACTGGTAATGGTTGGGGACTATATTTCCCAGCAGGGTACTCAGGTAAGCTTTGTGGCGAATGGCATTCAGTTCCCGACTTCGCAGCAGGCGAGTGAATATAACAAACTGATTGCGCCATTACCGGCACAACATCAGGCGTTTAATCAGGCCTGGACCGCAGCAGTAACTGCAACCCAATAAAGAGTAAAAGCCCGGGAGATTTTCGGGCTTTTCTCCACGCAGTCGCGGTTATTCCGCGACTTGCGGATTCACACAGTTCTTCTCGACATTCCCTTGTAACGCATTAATCAAATTATCCACCGCACAGGCGGCCATGCCATAACGCGTCTCATGAGTAGCAGAACCAATATGTGGGACTGCGACGACATTTGCCATTGAGAGCAGCGGTGAATCCACTGACAGTGGCTCTTGTTCGAAGACATCCAGTCCGGCGGCGTGAATTTCCCCTTTCTGCAATGCCGCAATCAGTGCATTTTCGTCAACCACCGGTCCACGTCCTGCATTAATGAAGATGGCGGAGGATTTCATTTTGGCGAATTGTTCAGCGCCAAACAGGTGATGCGTTTCTTCAGTTAGCGGCAGGATCAGGCAAACGAAATCCGATTCTTGTAGCAGCGTATCCAGATCGCAATAACGGGCGTTAAAGCGTTCTTCAGCTTCTTTATGGTGGCGGCGAGCGTTATAGAGAATCGGCATGTTGAAGCCAAAGTGCGCCCGTTGTGCCAGTGCCATGCCAATCCGTCCCATCCCGACAATGCCAAGAGTTTTATGATGCACGTCGCTGCCGTACCAGTCCGGGCCAATGCTCGCGGTCCATTCGCCTGCTTTTACGCGTTCTGCTACCTCGACAACCCGACGCGCGGTACACAGCACCAATGCCATCAGTGTATCGGCCACCGTTTCCGTTAATACGGTTGGCGTATGCATTAGCAGGATTTTTCGGGCGGTAAGCGCATCGACATCGAAATTGTCGTAGCCTACAGAGATAGTTGATGTGGCACGCAGTTTCGGCATTTTGTCCAGCAACGCGGCATCAACATTTTCATTTGAACCTAACAAGCCCTCGGCTTCGGCAAAAATTTCCGCGTTTTGCGCGACGGTCTGTGGAGTGAGGTCTGTCACCTGGTGAACGGTGAAATGTGCTTGCAGGCGTTGCAGTAAATCATCAGGTAAGGCTTTGTAGAGGATAACGGACGGCTTCATGCTTCTCTCCATTCACTGATAAGGCGATCACCTTAGCCTGAAAAATGAAGCAGGAAAACCTAAGAATACCAGGTGATTGAATCACCACCTGGCATGAAAGTGATTACAGCGGGCTTAAGGTAATTTCTACGCGACGGTTTTGGGCTTTGCCTTCTGCGGTGCTGTTGCTGGCGATCGGGTTAGCCGGACCAAGACCCTGGGTACGAATACGGCTGGCGTCAACGCCCTGGGTAATCAACGCGCTGGCAACGGAATCTGCACGCTGCTGCGACAGACGCATGTTCAGGTCATGACCACCAGTGCTGTCGGTGTAGCCAATCACGTTAACCGCCGTTTTCGGGTACTCTTTCAGTACCATTGCAACACCGGTCAGGGTGTTAGCACCTGCTGGTTTCAGAGTGGCGCTGCTGCTGTCGAAGGTCACATTGTTCGGCATGTTGAGGATAATGTTGTCCCCGCTGCGCGTTACGCTAACGCCGGTGCCGCGCATTTTGTCGCGCAGTTTCGCTTCCTGCACATCCATGTAATAGCCAACGCCGCCGCCCAGTGCCGCGCCTGCTGCTGCGCCAATCAGTGCGCCTTTACCACGATCTTTCTTCGAAGAAGAGAGTGCGCCAATGCCCGCGCCAACGAGAGAGCCCAGACCCGCGCCAATAGCAGATTTACCCGCTTCGCGTTCGCCGGTGTAAGGGTTAGTTGTACAGCCAGATACCGCCAGAGCGCCACTCACAACGGCGGCAATAAGATAAACACGTTTCTTCATTGTTAATCCTTAATAACCTTTTTATTCTTTGCCACGGGTTTCGTGGCGGAAGATTATGCCGTGTGAACATGAAGATTATTCCTGGGAATACTCGGAAATTTGTAAGTAATATTTAACTGCTCAATACATCTAACTTTTCAGGAGCCTTCGGTTTGGCCAACTCATCCTCACGTTATTCTGTTCTTACTGCCGCCCACTGGGGCCCAATGCTGGTTGAAACCGACGGTGAAACAGTTTTCACCTCGCGTGGTGCGTTAACCACAGGAATGGAAAACTCCTTGCAGAGTGCGGTTCGCGACCAGATTCATAGCAATACGCGGGTGCGATTTCCGATGGTGCGTAAAGGCTTTCTTGCGTCACCAGAAAATCCACAAGGAATTCGCGGGCAGGACGAATTTGTTCGCGTGAGTTGGGATGAGGCACTGGATCTTATTCACCAACAACACAAACGCATTCGCGGAGCTTATGGTCCGGCGTCGATTTTTGCCGGTTCCTACGGTTGGCGTTCAAATGGCGTGCTGCATAAAGCGTCAACATTGTTACAACGCTATATGGCGCTGGCAGGCGGCTATACCGGCCATCTGGGGGATTATTCGACCGGCGCAGCACAGGCGATCATGCCGTATGTTGTGGGCGGCAGCGAAGTTTATCAACAGCAGACCAGCTGGCCGTTGGTGCTGCAACACAGCGATGTGGTGGTGCTGTGGAGTGCTAACCCTCTAAATACGCTGAAAATTGCGTGGAATGCGTCTGATGAGCAGGGGCTTTCTTACTTTTGTGCACTGCATGACAGTGGGAAAAAGCTGATCTGCATTGATCCAATGCGATCGGAAACCGTCGATTTCTTTGGCGACAAAATAGAGTGGGTAGCTCCACATATGGGCACCGACGTAGCACTGATGCTGGGGATCGCCCATACGCTGGTGGAAAATGGCTGGCACGACGAGGCATTTCTGGCACGTTGTACCACAGGTTATGACGTCTTCGCCGCTTATTTGCTGGGCGAGAGCGATGGCATTGCGAAAACTGCCGAATGGGCGGCGGAGATTTGTGGTGTTGGCGCAGAGAAAATCCGCGAACTGGCGGCTATTTTCCATCAAAATACCACCATGCTGATGGCTGGTTGGGGAATGCAACGCCAACAGTTTGGCGAGCAGAAACACTGGATGCTCGTCACGCTGGCGGCAATGTTGGGGCAAATCGGTACACCAGGTGGCGGTTTTGGGCTTTCTTATCATTTTGCCAACGGTGGTAATCCCACGCGCCGCGCTGCGGTGCTTTCATCCATGCAGGGCAGTTTGCCGGAGGGCACCGATGCGGTAGATAAAATCCCCGTAGCTCGCATTGTTGAAGCTCTGGAAAATCCTGGCGGCGCGTATCAACACAACGGCATGAACCGACATTTTCCGGATATTCGTTTTATCTGGTGGGCGGGCGGTGCCAACTTTACCCACCACCAGGATACCAATCGCTTGATCCGCGCCTGGCAAAAACCGGAGCTGGTGGTGATATCGGAATGTTTCTGGACGGCGGCGGCGAAACACGCCGATATCGTCCTCCCCGCGACCACCTCATTTGAGCGTAACGATCTCACTATGACTGGTGATTACAGCAATCAGCATCTGGTGCCGATGAAGCAAGTAGTGCCACCGCGCGATGAAGCGCGTAATGATTTTGATGTTTTTGCTGAGTTAAGTGAGCGCTGGGAGAAGGGCGGCTATACACGGTTTACGGAAGGGAAAAGTGAGCTGCAATGGCTGGAAACGTTCTATAACGTTGCGCGGCAACGTGGGGCAAGTCAGCAGGTACACTTGCCGCCGTTTGACGAGTTCTGGGAAGCCAACCAGTTAATTGAGATGCCAGAAAACCCAACCAGCGAACAGTTTATTCGGTTTGCTGATTTTCGCCGCGCCCCACAGGCGCATCCGTTAAAAACTGCCAGTGGTAAGATTGAAATCTTCTCGCAGCGTATCGCGGATTACGGTTACCCTGATTGTCCAGGGCATCCCATGTGGCTGGAGCCGGATGAGTGGCAGGGCAACGCCGAACCGGAACAGTTGCAGGTACTTTCTGCTCATCCGGCGCATCGTCTGCACAGTCAGTTGAATTACAGTTCCCTGCGCGAATTGTACGCGGTGGCAAATCGAGAACCTGTCACCATTCATCCTGTAGATGCACAGGCGCGCGGTATACAAGATGGTGATACTGTTCGGCTGTGGAACTCACGCGGGCAAATCCTTGCCGGAGCGGTGATTAGCGAAGGTATCAAACCCGGTGTGATGTGCATTCACGAAGGGGCATGGCCGGATCTGGATTTTACTGCTGGCGGGATTTGTAAGAACGGTGCGGTGAATGTGCTGACCAAAGACCTCCCAAGCTCGCGGCTGGGGAATGGCTGTGCAGGTAACACGGCGCTGGCGTGGCTGGAAAAATACACTGGCCCTGAACTTACGCTTACGGCGTTTGATCCGCCTGCCAGTCCATAATCCAGGTAGGGAGTTGAGTTTCCTCCTGCCATGCGCAGTCGACAATGCGAAAGCCTTGCGCATGATAAAAACTTATCGCTGGTTGGTTTTTCTGGTAAACCTCCAGCAATAAATGGGGATGGCGTTGTTGCATATGTTGCATTAACGCCTTGCCGATACCGCGCCTGACAGCCTTCGGTGCGACAAACATCGCTGCCAGAAATCGCCCTTCCATCACGCTGACAAAACCGAGAAATTCACCGCTTTCTTCCCACACCCAGTTTTGTGCGTTAGCAAGATATGCATCACGCACCAGTGGAATGCAGTCACGCCAGTAACTCTCTTCTATAAAGGGATGTCCCCAGGTTGTGCTTTCCAGCCACAGTTCAAGGATCGCGGGCAGCTCAGAACGTTGCGCTTGTCTAATCATGCCTTATTCCCCGGATGGCAACAGCAGCCAACCACATGATCGTTCACCAGCCCACACGCCTGCATAAAGGAGTAACAAATCGTCGAGCCTACAAATTTAAAGCCACGTTTTTTCAATGCCTTAGAGAGTGCGTCGGAGGCAGGTGTCGACGAGGGGATTTCGCTCAACGTTGTGGCTTGTGTCACCTGTGGCTGATGATTTACGAACGACCAGACAAAATCGGCAAACGGTTCGCCGTTCTCTTCCATTTGCAGGTATGCACGCGCATTGCCAATAATGGCCTGAATCTTCCCGCGATGGCGGATAATCCCGGCGTCCTGAACCAGTCTTTCGACATCCTCTTCCTGCATTGCCGCAACTTTTACTGGATCGAACTGATGAAAACAGGCGCGATAATTCTCTCGTTTTTTGAGGACGGTAATCCAGGACAGCCCCGCTTGTTGACCTTCAAGGCAGATCATTTCGAACAGTTTTTTACTGTCAGTTTCAGGCACGCCCCACTCTTCATCGTGGTAGGCAATATAAAGCGGGTCCTGACTCACCCAGCCGCAACGTTCCATACTTTCCCTCGCTATGTACCTGTTCGTAAAAATTTCACCGGCTTTTCTTGACGCACCGGTGAAAAAGTCAATATTTAATACAGGACTACTATGCCCGATATCTTTCATACAATGACAATAATAATGCCGAATTCGGCTCTTCCCTGGAGTCGTGTTAATGATCATAAAAAAATGTGGTGGTCGCCAGACGTTAAGTCTACTGGCGAGCGTGGTAATCAATTCCTTTTTTCTCAACACAGCTTACGCCTGGCAACAAGAATATATCGTTGATACGCAACCCGGACATACCACGGAGCGTTACACCTGGGATAGCGATCACCAACCGGATTACAACGATATTTTGTCGCAACGTATTCAAAGCAGCCAAAGAGTGCTGGGACTGGACGTTAATCTGGCGGAAGAAACGCCTGCGGATGTAACCAGCAGCATGAGTATGGGCTGGAATTTCCCTTTATATGAACACGTTACGACTGGTCCGGTTGCCGCATTGCATTACGACGGTACGACCACTTCGATGTATAACGAGTTTGGCGACAGCACGGCAATGCTGACCGATCCGTTATGGCATGCCAGCGTCAGTACGTTAGGCTGGCGTGTTGATTCCCGACTTGGCGATTTCCGCCCCTGGGCGCAAATCAGCTACAACCAGCAATTTGGTGAAAATATCTGGAAGGCTCAATCAGGCCTAAGTCGCATGACAGCGACAAATCAGAATGGTAACTGGCTCGATGTGACCGTAGGAGCCGATATGTTGCTTAACCAACATATTGCCGCCTATGCCGCGTTATCCCAGGCGGAGAATAGCGCCAATGATAGTGATTACTTGTATACCATGGGCGTTAGCGCCAGATTTTAACGAATTGGTCACAATCAAAGCCCGGCAATAACAATTATTGTAATGATAGTGGGTGCTAACTCACTCAAATAATAATTTTAATGAATGTTTGTCATGTCATTCATTCCTTAGTTAAAGCATTTCATTCCGTTCTGATGGCATTTCATGCCGTTTTTCCCCTGGCATAAAATGCACTTCGTTATGGTTGTCGGCAGAGAATCTTCCAATTTACTACTGCAGGACACTGCCATGACACCTTCAAACTATCAGCGTACCCGCTGGCTAACCCTTATCGGTACCATTATCACCCAGTTTGCGCTGGGGTCAGTTTATACCTGGAGCCTGTTTAATGGCGCGCTCTCAGCCAAACTGGATGCGCCGGTCAGTCAGGTTGCTTTCTCCTTCGGCCTGTTGAGTCTGGGACTGGCAATTTCTTCTTCTGTTGCTGGCAAGTTACAGGAACGTTTTGGTGTCAAGCGCGTCACAATGGCTTCCGGTATTCTGCTGGGGGTAGGTTTCTTCCTTACCGCGCATTCCAACAGCCTGATGATGCTGTGGTTGAGCGCTGGTGTGCTGGTTGGTCTGGCAGATGGCGCAGGTTATCTGCTGACGCTCTCTAACTGTGTGAAGTGGTTCCCGGAGCGTAAAGGGCTGATCTCCGCGTTTGCTATTGGTTCCTATGGTTTGGGTAGCCTGGGATTCAAATTTATCGACTCGCATCTGCTGGAGACGGTGGGTCTGGAAAAAACCTTTGTGATTTGGGGCGCGATTGCGCTGGTGATGATTGTCTTTGGCGCGACGTTAATGAAAGACGCGCCGAAACAGGAAGTCAAAACCCATAATGGTGTGGTGGAAAATGATTTCACTCTGGCCGAGTCAATGCGTAAACCGCAATACTGGATGCTGGCGGTGATGTTCCTCACTGCCTGCATGAGCGGTCTGTATGTGATTGGTGTAGCGAAAGATATTGCTCAGAGTCTGGCGCATCTTGATGCAATTTCCGCGGCCAACGCAGTGACGGTTATTTCTATTGCTAACCTTTCTGGTCGTCTGGTGCTGGGCATTCTGTCTGACAAAATCGCCCGTATCCGTGTCATCACTATTGGACAGGTGATTTCGCTGGTGGGTATGGCAGCACTGCTGTTTGCACCATTGAATGCAGTGACATTCTTTGCGGCGATTGCCTGTGTGGCGTTTAACTTCGGCGGCACGATTACTGTGTTCCCGTCACTGGTCAGTGAGTTTTTCGGTCTTAATAACCTGGCTAAAAACTACGGTGTGATTTACCTCGGTTTCGGTATCGGCAGCATTTGCGGCTCGCTTATCGCCTCACTGTTTGGCGGCTTCTATGTGACTTTCTACGTCATTTTTGCCCTGCTGATTTTGTCTCTGGCGCTTTCTACTACCATTCGCCAGCCAGAGCAGGAAGTATTGCGTGAAGCACATATTTAGAAATATGTGGCTACTGAAATAAATCCCACAGGGAGACGTCAGCGTCTCCCTTTTTTATAATCGAATATTAAATGAGCAATAATATTCATATAAAGAATGTGTTTTGTTATTTAATATAAATCATAAATATAAATATATTCCTAAAAACACAGTGGCTATTTGATGTGTTATTTGTAATGCATTGAAGTTGAAGTAAATTTAACTTTGTTACCAAAATACACCTTCAGTAAAATAATTTTATTTTTTAGCACCGTTTGTATAATCTGCCCCCCCGTTGTTATGAACAACATCAAGCATATTTATCTATATAAATGGAGTTATAAATGAAAAAGGTTCTGTTTGCCTTATCTGCGCTTGCGCTGACCTCTACTTCCGTATTCGCAGCTGATGCGGGCGACGGTACTGTTAAATTCACTGGTGAGATTGTTGACGCCGCTTGTGTTGTGTCTCCAGACACTCAAAAACAAGAAGTTGTTCTGGGCCAGGTGAACAAGTCTGTGTTTACTGCTACTGGTGATAAATCCACAGCAACTCCGTTCAAAATCAAACTGGAAAACTGCGATATCTCCACGTTCAAAAATGTGGATATCAGTTTTAACGGTGTTGGTGATGCAGACAACAGCAAACTGATTTCTGTGAGCACTGAACCAGGTGCGGCATCTGGCGTAGGTATTGGTATTTATGATAACACCAATACGCTGGTTGAACTGAATACTGGTAAATCCAAAACTACTCTGAAACAAGGCCAGACCGTTCTGTATTTCACCGCTAACTATGTCTCTACTAAAGATGCAGTAACCATCGGTTACGGTAACGCCGAAGTCGACTTCAACCTGACTTACAACTAATCGAGCCTGACGGAACGATCATCTCTCAATGGCAACAGATTATCTGTTGCCATTATTCGCACCAATGACTCAGGGACCGAATCATGAAACGTATTAGCCTTGCCGTGCTGGCACTTTTAATGACCGCACAACAGTGTTTTGCTGGTGGCATAGCCTTAAGCACGACGCGTGTTATTTATGATGGCGGCAAGAAAGAAGCGTCGCTGACCGTTGAAAATCACAATAAAAATGAAGAGTTTTTGATCCAGTCATGGATTGATGATGTGAATGGCAATAAAAAAACACCGTTTATTATTACACCGCCATTATTCAAACTTGATCCCGATAAAAATAACGTCTTACGTATCGTCAATATTGAAGATACTTTACCTAAAGATCGTGAATCTGTTTACTGGATTAATGTAAAAGCGATTCCTGCGAAAAGCGCTGAAAATGAAAATAAAAACGTCTTACAGATAGCCGTTCGCACCCGTCTGAAGTTGTTCTACCGTCCGAAAGGCTTACCGGGAAGTAATCTTGAGGCAATGAAGCAGTTACGTTTTCAACGTCAAAATAACCAAATTGTGGTTAATAACGACTCCGCTTATAACCTGACCTTTAATCAGTTTTCCGTTAATGGACAAAAGATTGAACGGGCGGGAATGGTTCTCGCGAAAGGAAAGTTAAACATTAACCTTCCAGCCGGTACAGGCAATGCGAACGAAGTGAAATACAGCATTATTAATGATTTCGGTGTTGCTGGCGAAATGCTGACGAAGCCGATTAACTGATCCTTTTACAAGGCGCTTTTACTATGCATTGGATGCATTTACCTCTCTATCACTACAGAGCGCATTTTTCTTTCTCACTGCTGGCATTAACGATTGCCAGCTCGTTACCTGCGTATGGCGGAAAATTTAACCCTAAATTTCTCGAAAACGTTCAGGGTATCGATCAACACGTCGACTTGTCGGTATACGACTCACCTGTCGGCCAGCAAATACCCGGTAAATACCGGGTTTCGGTGTTTGTAAACGAAGAAAAAATGGCTTCCCGGACGCTGGATTTTAGTACCGCCAGCGAAGCGAAACGCAAAGCCAGCGGTGAGTCGCTTATGCCTTGCCTTAGCCGGGTGCAACTGGAAGAAATGGGCGTGCGTGTTGACAGCTTTCCGGCGCTGAAGATGTCACCACCGGAAGCCTGTGTGGCGTTTGATGAAATCATTCCCCAGGCCACCAGCCGCTTTGATTTTAATACTCAGACGCTGCATCTTTCCTTCCCGCAGGCGGCAATGATGATGACCGCTCGTGGCACGGTTGATCCTTCTCGCTGGGACGAAGGAATACCCGCGCTGTTGCTGGATTACAGCTTTAGTGGCAGCAATGGGCGCAATGAAGGAACAGGTTCATCTTCAGACTCTACCAGTGACAGTTATTACCTGAACCTGCGCAGCGGTTTGAACGTCGGTCCGTGGCGTTTACGTAATAACAGTATCTGGAACCGTACCGATGGCAAAAACCAATGGGATAACGTTGGTACATCGTTAAACCGGGCGATTATTCCACTCAAGTCACAGATAACACTGGGTGATACCGCCACGCCTGGCGAGATTTTTGACAGCGTACAAATGCGCGGGGCGTTACTGGCATCTGACGATGAGATGTTGCCGGACAGCCAGCGTGGCTTTGCTCCGGTGGTGCGCGGCATCGCCAAAAGCAACGCTGAAGTCAGTATCGAACAGAACGGCTATGTCATTTATCGCACTTTTGTTCAGCCGGGCGCATTTGAGATTAACGATCTCTACGCAACCTCCGGCAGCGGCGACCTGACGGTGATCATTAAAGAAGCCGACGGAAGTGAACAACGTTTCATCCAGCCGTTTTCGGCGGTGGCGATTTTTCAGCGTGAAGGGTATCTGAAATATAGCCTGGCTGCCGGTGAGTATCGTGCGGGTAATTACGACAGCGATAAATCGCGATTCGGGCAGTTTACCGCCATGTACGGCTTGCCGTGGGGAATGACCGCCTATGGTGGTGCATTGTTATCGGCTGACTACAACGCCTTAGCGCTGGGGCTGGGGAAAAACTTCGGCACCATTGGCGCGGTATCGGTGGATGTCACCCAGGCGAAAAGTCAGTTACGCAACAATGAAAAAGAGGAAGGCCAGTCTTATCGTTTCCTCTATTCGAAAAGTTTTGACGGCGGCACTGACTTGCGCCTGCTGGGCTACAAGTATTCAACTAGCGGCTATTACACCTTCCAGGAAGCGACCGATGTTCGCAGTGACGCCGACAGTGATTACCGTCGTTATCACAAGCGCAGCCAGATACAGGGCAACATTACTCAGCAACTGGGAGACTACGGCTCTGTTTATTTCAATATGACGCAGCAGGATTACTGGAACGTTGACGGTAAGGAGAACTCCTTAAGCGCTGGTTATCACGGTCATATTGGTCGGGTGAATTACAGTGTGGCCTATACCTGGACGAGAAGCCCGGAATGGGAAGAAGACGATCGCCTGTGGTCATTCAGTGTTTCGATCCCTCTGGGGGGCGCGTGGAGCAGTTATCGCATGACCACCGACCAGAATGGCAGGACGTCGCAACAGGCCTCTGTCAGCGGCACGTTACTGGAAGATCGTAACCTGAACTATAACGTTCAGCAGGGTTACACCAGTAATGGCGTTGGCTACAGTGGCAGCGTCAATATGGGGTATATGGGGGGCTCTGGCAACATCGACATGGGCTATAACTATTCCAAAGATAACCAACAGGTTAACTATGGCGTGCGCGGCGGTGTCATCGTTCACAGTGAAGGTATAACGCTTTCGCAGCCCTTAGGGGAAAGTCTGGCGATTGTTTCTGCTCCGGGCGCGCGTGGTGGACATGTGGTTAATAGCAGCGGCGTAGAAGTTGACTGGATGGGTAACGCGGTGGTGCCGTATCTCACGCCATATCGTGAAACCATTGTGGAACTGCGCAGCGACACGCTGGGGCAAAACGTTGAACTACAGGAAGCGTTCCAGAAAGTCGTGCCAACGCGTGGCGCAGTTGTGCGTTCCCGCTTTGAAACGCGCGTTGGTTACCGCGTATTGATGAGTTTAAAACAGGCGAATGGCAACGCTGTACCGTTCGGTGCTACCGCAGCATTAAGTGATGACAGCAAACCAGCCAGCAGCATTGTGGGTGAAGAGGGGCAGCTCTATATCAGCGGGATGCCGGAAGAGGGCGAGTTACAGGTGAGCTGGGGGAATGAGCAGGCGCAACGTTGCCGTGTGCCGTTCCGTTTGCCAGAGAAAAAGGACAATTCGGCTATCGTGATGGTTAATGCGGTATGTGAGAAATAAGGATATGCAGATGAGCTTTGTGAAATTAGTGTTTGGTGCTGTATTAATAACCTTAAGTTTATTTTCTACGAGTACTTATGCAGCGGATTGGGGACCCTGTCAGACTGATTCAGGAATACCTCACGACTATTGGTTTGATATAACGCAAACCATTATGGTCCCGACTGAAAATAAATCAGGTAAAATCGTCAGTATTCCATTTGATCTAGGGTATACTTATTCCGCTTATTGTCAGTGCCCTGATCCTATACCTCAAACGGGAGTAGTAACTAGATTTAAAGGAGAATCTACTCTTTTGGATTCAACTCCCCAGTCAAATTATTACAAGTTGAATAATAATATATCAGTATTAACGAAGATTTATATTTTTAGACGTGGGGATTATATTGTTCCATTTACGGACATTGATAATGTTACTCTTGGTCTGGAGTGTACGCGGGGATTGTCAACGGGTTGGACGACAGGGAGTAAAGGTAATGTATTAATAAAAATAACCAAGCCTTTTACTGGTGAACTGGATATTCCAAAAACTCAAATTGCTGCACTTTATGGTTCAAAAAAAGCTTCATCTTACGGCAGTATTCCAATGGCAACAGTAAGTATTTTGGGGAAAATCACTGTCACTCAAGGCTGTGAACTTGCCGCTGGCACCGTGCTGGATATTCCATTCGGAGAATATCAGGCCCATGACTTTAAAGGGCGTGCCGGGCAACCGCCACAAAATGTTCGGAAGGTAAAAAAAGAACTGAGTTTTGACTGCAATAATATTTCAGATGGCGTTAAAATTTATCTCAGTATTGATGCAACACCGAATAATGCTTACCCCAGCGCAATTGATTTAGGTAACGCCGATGTTGGTGCAGTCATTGAGGACGGTAAAGGTAATATCCTCAAGCCGAATGACAGTAATAGCTTATTAGAAATGAATCCCGGTTCGCTGTACGAAGATGTCAAACGCAAAGCGACAACCACGATTACCGCTTATCCCGTTAGCACGACCGGAAAATTACCCGCTGCCGGTGATTATAGCGGCATTGCTACCATGCATGTCGAACTGGAGTAACAGCCATGAAGCGAACAATACTTGCGTTATGTCTGCTGCCTCTTTCCTTTTCGTCACTGGCGGCAACCACGGATTTAGGGCCGAAAGGAACGTTGAAATTCACCCTCAAAATTAGCCAGGGCGCTTGTGAACTGGTAAAAGACAATATTGAGGTAGACCTGGGAAGGGCGGTCCTTAAACAGCCGGTAAGAATTGGAACAGAACTTAATCCCACTACTTTTTCCATCGGTCTGAAAAACTGTAGCGATGTGGTCAGAGCCTACGTCACTATGGATGGTACGCCCAATGCGGACGACCCGAATCTTTTTGCGCTGGATGCGGGGGGCGCTACGGGCGTTGGGCTGAAAATCAAAACCGCCGCGGGAGTACAACAGTTCCCGGAAAATACGACACCGACACCGGTTGAGTTTGCAATTAACGGTGATGGCGCACATCAACTGAACTATATCGCCAGCTATGTGCCAATTCGCGCTGATGCAACCATTGGTCGCGCGGATGCAACGGTCGATTTTACCGTTCAGTACGAATAATTTCGCATCTTCGGGGCCAGGAAACTGGCCCTTTTTACTGCTTTTTGTAACGCTAAAGTCTTTTTTCATACTTGTATTTTTGTAAATTTGTGCTTCAAGTACACTCTTTCCCCACACTTTTTCCCTTTGCTGTGGTCTACTTATCAGCGTGTGCAGATTTTCCTTATCTGACGACCTTCGCACTTTTCCCTTGCCTGGCTTGAAAGGCCATAATGCAGGGTGTTATCACCTGTTTTTCCAGGGTTTGTTTGCATGAGATATATCAAAACGATAACGCAGCAAAAGCTAAGCTTTTTGCTCGCTGTCTATATCGGTCTGTTTATGAATTGCGCAGTCTATTTCCGTCGGTTTGACGGTTACGCGCATAACTTCACTTTTCTTAATGGCGTCTCGGCGGTTATCGAACTGGCAGGGACGGTTCTGGCAACCTTCTTCTTTTTACGCTTAATTTCACTCTTTGGCAGAACGGCCTGGAAAGTGCTGGCTTCATTGCTGGTGCTGATTTCTGCCGGAGCCAGCTACTACATGACATTTATGAATGTCATGATTGGCTACGGGATTGTTGCTTCGGTGATGACCACCGACATTGACCTGTCGAAAGAAGTGGTTGGCTGGACGCTTATCGCATGGGTTGTACTGGTGAGTATTATCCCGTTGCTATTTATCTGGATGAACCGTTCACAAGACACTTTCTGGCGCCAACTTTGTACCCCGAAAACTCGCTGGCGTAGTGCGCTTACCGTGCTTTTGGCGGGCTTGTTGGTATGGGGCCCAATTCGTCTGATGGATGTAGTGCAAAAGCGTGCAGACCGTTTGGCCGGAGTGGATATGCCAAGCTACGGCGGCGTGCTGGCGAACTCTTATCTGCCTTCGAACTGGCTTTCTGCGCTGGGGCTGTATGCCTGGGCGCAAGTGGATGAATCGTCAGACAATCGGTCGCTGATGAATCCGGCAAAAAAATTCACCTATACCCCGACGCAAAATCTCGACGACACCTATGTGGTTTTCATTATTGGCGAAACTACGCGTTGGGATCATATGGGGATGCTGGGCTACGAGCGCGATACCACGCCGAAGCTGGCCAAAGAGAAAAACCTGGTGATGTACCGTGGTTATTCTTGTGATACCGCGACTAAATTATCACTACGCTGTATGTTTGTACGTGAAGGTGGAACGGAAGATAACCCACAACGTACGCTTAAAGAGCAGAACGTATTTGCGGTTCTCAAACAGCTGGGCTTTAGCTCTGATTTGTACGCCATGCAGAGTGAGATGTGGTTCTACAGCAACACCATGGCTGACAACATTGCCTATCGCGAGCAAATTGCAGCAGAGCCGCGTAACCGTGGGAAAGCGGTGGACGATATGTTGCTGGTCAATGAAATCGAGCGTTCGCTGGAGAAAAAACCAGAAGGTAAGCATCTGATTGTCCTGCATACCAAAGGTTCGCACTACAACTATACTCAACGTTATCCCCGTGAGTTTGCCCAGTGGAAGCCAGAGTGCTATGCCATTGACCGCAAATGCCCACGAGCGCCGATGATTAACTCATACGATAACTCAATCACCTACGTTGATCATTTTATCGACACGGTTATCGACAAATTCCGCGATAAGAAAGCCATTATTTTCTATGCAGCGGACCACGGTGAGTCAATTAACGAACGTGAGCACTTGCATGGCACACCACGTGAATATGCGCCGCCGGAGCAGTTCCGCGTACCGATGATGGTCTGGATGTCGGATAAATATCTGGAGAATCCGGCCAACGCGCAGGCATTCGCGCAGCTGAAAAAAGAGGCGGATATAAAAGTGCCACGCCGTCATGTAGAACTGTACGACACCATTTTAGGTTGCCTTGGTTATACTTCACCGGACGGTGGTATCAACGAAAACAACAACTGGTGTCGAATCCCTCAGGCGAAGAAAGCAGAAGCTAACTAAATGCACTGCTGAGTTTCTCGCCGATCAAAAGGCATTTTGCTATTAAGGGATTGACGAAGGCGTATCTGAGCAGTAAGATGCGCCCCGCATTCGGTGATTGGCGCAGCCTGGTAGCGCACTTCGTTCGGGACGAAGGGGTCGGAGGTTCGAATCCTCTATCACCGACCAAATTCGAAAAGCCTGCTCAGTGAGCAGGCTTTTTTGCATTTGTAGCCTCATGAGGATGAGAACCTCCGGGGGCAGGGAGGTTCGACTCGAGCGAAGCGAGAGAACGTTGCGCCAGCAACGGCCCGCAGGGCGAGCCACGAAGTGGCGAGTAATCCTCTATCACCGACCAAATTCGAAAAGCCTGCTCAGCGAGCAGGCTTTTTTGCATTTGTAGCCCATGAGGACGAGAACCTCCGGGGGCAGGGAGGTTCGACTCGAGCGAAGCGAGAGAACGTTGCGTCAGCAACGGCCCGCAGGGCGAGCCACGAAGTGGCGAGTAATCCTCTATCACCGACCAATTTAGAAAAACCAGCCTACGGGCTGGTTTTTTGCTTTCTGTAACCCGCTCGAACGTAGGCCTGATAAGACGCGGCTGCGTCGCATCAGGCAATGGCAGCACACATTTCCCTGCCAAATTTGCGCCCCATATCTCACTATCCATTAACGGATTTGTGACAGAAACCATTGTCTTTTTTTATATTTGCTTAAATCTTTTTTTGCGTTACTTATGGCTGGCGCTGGCATTTTCCGCTGTGCGGTTTAGCGTTCATGGTATTAATCGCTCAGATATCCACCTTTTCCTCAGATTTTTTTCATTAAATGCATAAAACTTAATCACCAATTGTTGCTAAATATTAAGCTGATTGTTCTGGTTATGTTGGCGTAGCACAAATTTCTCTGCTGCAAATAGTTGTTTGAAGTTTTTTTAATCTTTGTTTGTGGATTCTCACCGTTGGTGTAAATCCCGGTGGGCTGTATTGACGTTTTCACATTCTGTTGACAGATTGTAGGTCACGAGGGGCATTTTATGGAGGATCCGCACTGTAACACTGATGTTAATTAGTACGGCATCCCCACCTCATAACGTTGACCCGACCGGGCAAAAAACAAAAAAGGTCAGGCAGCGACAACCCACTGCAAAGGGTTAAAACAACAAACATCACAATTGGAGCAGAATAATGCGTATTTCCTTGAAAAAGTCAGGGATGCTGAAGCTTGGTCTCAGCCTGGTGGCTATGACCGTCGCAGCAAGTGTTCAGGCTAAAACTCTGGTTTATTGCTCAGAAGGATCTCCGGAAGGGTTTAACCCGCAGCTGTTTACTTCCGGCACCACCTATGACGCCTCTTCCGTACCGCTTTATAACCGTCTGGTTGAATTTAAAATTGGCACCACCGAAGTGATCCCGGGCCTCGCTGAAAAGTGGGAAGTCAGCGAAGACGGTAAAACCTATACCTTCCATCTGCGTAAAGGTGTGAAGTGGCACGACAATAAAGAATTCAAACCGACGCGCGAACTGAACGCCGATGACGTGGTGTTCTCGTTTGATCGTCAGAAAAACGCGCAAAACCCGTACCATAAAGTATCTGGCGGCAGCTACGAATACTTTGAAGGCATGGGCTTGCCGGAGCTGATCAGCGAAGTGAAAAAGGTGGACGACAACACCGTTCAGTTTGTGCTGACTCGCCCTGAAGCACCGTTCCTGGCTGACCTGGCAATGGACTTCGCTTCTATTCTGTCAAAAGAATATGCTGACGCGATGATGAAAGCCGGTACGCCGGAAAAACTGGACCTCAACCCAATCGGCACCGGCCCGTTCCAGTTACAGCAGTATCAAAAAGATTCCCGTATTCGCTACAAAGCGTTTGATGGCTACTGGGGCACCAAACCGCAGATCGATACGCTGGTCTTCTCTATTACCCCTGACGCTTCCGTGCGTTACGCTAAATTGCAGAAAAATGAATGCCAGGTAATGCCGTACCCGAACCCGGCAGATATCGCTCGCATGAAGCAGGATAAATCCATCAATCTGATGGAAATGCCGGGGCTGAACGTCGGTTATCTCTCGTATAACGTGCAGAAAAAACCACTGGATGACGTGAAAGTTCGTCAGGCACTGACCTACGCGGTGAACAAAGACGCGATCATCAAAGCGGTTTATCAGGGCGCGGGCGTGGCAGCGAAAAACCTGATCCCGCCAACCATGTGGGGCTATAACGACGACGTTCAGGACTACACCTACGATCCTGAAAAAGCGAAAGCCTTGCTGAAAGAAGCGGGTCTGGAAAAAGGTTTCTCCATCGACTTGTGGGCAATGCCGGTACAACGTCCGTATAACCCGAACGCTCGCCGCATGGCGGAGATGATTCAGGCAGACTGGGCGAAAGTGGGCGTGCAGGCCAAAATCGTCACCTACGAATGGGGTGAGTACCTCAAGCGTGCGAAAGATGGCGAGCATCAGACGGTAATGATGGGCTGGACTGGCGATAACGGGGATCCGGATAACTTCTTCGCCACCCTGTTCAGCTGCGCCGCCTCTGAACAAGGCTCCAACTACTCAAAATGGTGCTACAAACCGTTTGAAGATCTGATTCAACCGGCGCGTGCTACCGACGACCACAACAAGCGCGTTGAACTGTACAAACAAGCACAGGTGGTGATGCACGATCAGGCTCCGGCACTGATCATCGCTCACTCCACCGTGTTTGAACCGGTACGCAAAGAAGTTAAAGGCTATGTGGTTGATCCATTAGGCAAACATCACTTCGAAAACGTCTCTATCGAATAATTAAAAGCCATACAAGACTGATGGCAAAGGCAGAACTGCCTGATGCGCTCCGCTTATCTGGCCTACGAAAATTCTGCAATGTATTGAGTTTGCACGATTTTGTAGGCCGGATAAGGCGTTAACGCCGCATCCGGCATAAACAAAGCGCACTTTGTCAACAATCTGCATACCCGGTGGTGCTGTGCCTCTGCGCGCAGCGCCATCCGGCAGCAATACTTCATTCCCTGTCCGGCACGGGCGGGAATTGATTTGTGAGCAATACAGACACGCAGTTCCAGGCTGCGGGTCACTACAGAGAATCCGGGTTATGTTGCAGTTTATTCTCCGACGTTTGGGACTCGTCATCCCCACGTTTATCGGTATTACCCTTCTCACATTTGCCTTTGTCCACATGATCCCGGGCGATCCGGTGATGATCATGGCGGGCGAACGTGGGATCTCCCCAGAGCGTCACGCGCAATTGCTGGCAGAACTCGGCTTGGATAAACCGATGTGGCAGCAGTATCTCCATTACATTTGGGGCGTAATGCACGGCGATTTAGGCATTTCGATGAAAAGCCGCATCCCGGTTTGGGAAGAGTTCGTGCCGCGCTTCCAGGCCACGCTGGAACTTGGTGTCTGCGCGATGATTTTTGCTACGGCAGTCGGTATTCCGGTAGGTGTGCTGGCTGCGGTTAAACGCGGTTCCATTTTCGATCACACTGCGGTTGGCCTGGCGCTGACCGGCTACTCGATGCCGATCTTCTGGTGGGGCATGATGCTGATCATGCTGGTTTCGGTGCACTGGAACCTGACGCCTGTCTCCGGTCGCGTGAGCGACATGGTGTTCCTCGATGATTCCAATCCGTTAACCGGTTTTATGCTGATCGACACCGCTATTTGGGGTGAAGACGGTAACTTTATCGATGCCGTCGCCCATATGATCTTACCGGCGATGGTGCTGGGCACAATTCCGCTGGCGGTTATCGTTCGTATGACGCGCTCCTCAATGCTGGAAGTGCTGGGCGAGGATTACATCCGCACCGCGCGCGCTAAAGGGCTAACCCGGATGCGGGTGATTATCGTCCATGCGCTGCGTAACGCGATGCTGCCGGTGGTGACTGTTATCGGCCTGCAGGTGGGAACATTGCTGGCGGGGGCGATTCTGACCGAAACCATCTTCTCGTGGCCCGGTCTTGGGCGCTGGTTGATTGACGCACTGCAACGCCGCGACTATCCGGTAGTGCAGGGCGGCGTATTGCTGGTGGCGACGATGATTATCCTCGTCAACCTGCTGGTCGATCTGCTGTACGGCGTGGTGAACCCGCGTATTCGTCATAAGAAATAAGGGGACATCATGTCACAGGTTACTGAAAATAAAGTGATTACCGCACCGGTGCCGATGACCCCGTTACAGGAGTTCTGGCACTATTTTAAACGCAACAAAGGCGCGGTTGTCGGGCTGGTTTACGTCGTCATCGTGCTGTTTATCGCGATCTTTGCCAACTGGATTGCGCCGTATAACCCGGCGGAACAGTTCCGCGATGCGCTACTCGCCCCGCCAGCCTGGCAGGAAGGCGGCAGCATGGCGCACTTGCTCGGTACAGATGACGTCGGTCGTGACGTTATGTCGCGCCTGATGTATGGCGCGCGCTTGTCGCTGCTGGTTGGCTGTCTGGTGGTGGTGTTATCGCTGATTATGGGCGTTATTCTCGGCCTGGTCGCCGGTTACTTCGGCGGCCTGGTCGATAACATCATCATGCGCGTGGTCGATATCATGCTGGCGCTGCCAAGTCTGCTGCTGGCGTTGGTGCTGGTGGCGATTTTCGGCCCGTCGATTGGTAACGCCGCGCTGGCGCTAACCTTCGTTGCCTTGCCGCACTATGTGCGCTTAACTCGCGCCGCCGTGCTGGTGGAGGTGAATCGCGATTACGTCACCGCGTCTCGCGTGGCAGGTGCCGGGGCGCTGCGCCAGATGTTTATCAATATTCTTCCCAACTGCCTTGCACCGTTGATTGTTCAGGCGTCGCTCGGTTTCTCTAACGCCATTCTCGATATGGCTGCTCTTGGTTTCCTCGGCATGGGGGCGCAGCCGCCAACACCGGAGTGGGGCACCATGCTCTCCGATGTGTTGCAGTTCGCGCAAAGCGCCTGGTGGGTCGTGACCTTCCCGGGTCTGGCGATCCTGCTGACGGTGCTGGCATTTAACCTGATGGGTGACGGTCTGCGTGACGCGCTCGATCCCAAACTGAAGCAGTAAGAGGTTCGAGATGGCGTTATTAAATATAGATAAATTATCGGTGCATTTCGGCGACGAAAGCGCACCGTTCCGCGCCGTAGACCGCATCAGCTACAGCGTAAAACAGGGCGAAGTGGTCGGGATTGTTGGGGAGTCTGGCTCTGGTAAGTCGGTCAGTTCACTGGCGATTATGGGGCTGATTGATTATCCGGGCCGCGTGATGGCAGAAAAGCTGGAGTTTAACGGCCAGGATTTGCAGCGTATCTCAGAAAAAGAGCGCCGTAATCTGGTGGGCGCCGAAGTGGCGATGATCTTCCAGGACCCGATGACCAGCCTTAACCCGTGTTACACCGTGGGTTTCCAGATCATGGAAGCGATTAAGGTGCATCAGGGCGGCAACAAAAGTACCCGCCGTCAGCGGGCGATTGACCTGTTGAATCAGGTCGGCATTCCCGATCCGGCATCGCGTCTGGATGTTTATCCGCATCAGCTTTCCGGCGGCATGAGCCAGCGCGTGATGATCGCCATGGCGATTGCCTGTCGGCCAAAACTGCTGATTGCCGATGAACCGACTACCGCGCTGGACGTGACCATTCAGGCGCAAATCATCGAACTGCTGCTGGAGTTGCAGCAGAAAGAGAACATGGCGCTGGTGTTGATCACTCATGACCTGGCGCTGGTGGCGGAGGCGGCGCATAAAATCATCGTGATGTATGCAGGCCAGGTGGTGGAAACGGGTGATGCCCACGCCATCTTCCGTGCGCCGCGTCACCCGTATACTCAGGCATTGCTGCGTGCATTGCCGGAATTTGCTCAGGACAAAGAACGTCTGGCATCGTTGCCTGGCGTCGTTCCAGGCAAATACGACCGCCCGAACGGCTGCCTGCTTAACCCGCGTTGTCCCTATGCCACTGACAAATGCCGCGCTGAAGAACCGGCGCTGAATATGCTCGCTGACGGGCGTCAGTCCAAATGCCATTACCCACTTGATGATGCCGGGAGGCCCACACTATGAGTACGCAAGAGGCCACCTCGCAACAACCATTGTTGCAGGCTATCGACCTGAAAAAACATTATCCGGTGAAGAAAGGCATGTTCGCGCCGGAACGTCTGGTGAAGGCGCTGGATGGCGTTTCGTTTACCCTTGAACGTGGCAAAACGCTGGCGGTGGTAGGTGAATCCGGTTGCGGTAAATCGACACTTGGTCGGTTACTGACGATGATTGAAACGCCCACCGGCGGTGAACTGTATTATCAGGGGCAGGATTTGCTCAAGCACGATCCGCAGGCGCAGAAGCTGCGTCGGCAGAAAATCCAGATCGTCTTCCAGAACCCCTATGGTTCACTGAATCCGCGTAAAAAAGTCGGGCAAATTCTCGAAGAGCCGCTGCTTATTAACACCAGCTTAAGCAAAGAACAGCGTCGGGAAAAAGCCCTGTCGATGATGGCGAAAGTCGGCCTGAAAACCGAGCATTACGACCGCTATCCGCATATGTTCTCCGGCGGTCAGCGTCAGCGTATCGCCATTGCCCGTGGTCTGATGCTCGACCCGGATGTGGTGATTGCCGATGAGCCGGTTTCCGCGCTGGACGTTTCGGTGCGCGCGCAGGTGCTGAACCTGATGATGGATTTGCAGCAGGAGTTGGGGCTGTCTTATGTCTTTATCTCCCACGACCTGTCGGTGGTGGAGCACATTGCTGATGAAGTGATGGTAATGTACCTGGGCCGCTGCGTGGAGAAGGGAACGAAGGACCAAATCTTTAATAACCCGCGCCATCCGTATACTCAGGCACTGCTCTCTGCGACGCCGCGCCTGAACCCGGACGATCGCCGCGAGCGCATCAAACTCACCGGTGAACTGCCAAGCCCGCTGAATCCACCGCCGGGCTGCGCCTTCAACGCCCGCTGTCGTCGACGCTTCGGCCCCTGCACCCAGTTGCAGCCGCAGCTAAAAGACTACGGCGGTCAACTGGTTGCCTGCTTTGCTGTTGATCAGGATGAAAATCCGCAGAAGCCTGCTGTATAACCCACCCGATGAGACCGGCTTTCATGCTGGTCTCATGTCAAATATGACCTTCTTGTGCTTTAACTATCACTTATAGATCTTTTTTGACCATTTTTATTGCCAGTGGATTATATATGAGCTAAATTATAATCATTAATAAAAAATGGTTCATTTATGATGCTTAACGAATTCCTTTAACCATAAGTGATCTTTTTTGTCTTTTATCAATTGAAAGGTTCTTTAATGATCTACACGGGGACACAGAATCTGGCTCAAGAGTTGAAAGCGATCGGCGACCAGCTCCAGGAGTTGCAGAAGAAACTTATCCAGGGGCCGAATATTAGTCAACCACGCCCCCTCCGGACCATTGAGACTCCCCGCCATTTGGGGGAACAACTGAACGCACGGCGCAAAGAATTGGGCATTGATTTATACACCCTTGAACTACAAACGGGGATCTCAACGTCCACGTTAAAGCGACTTTTTAAGGATCCTGAACAGGTTAAATTCGGCAGTGTGTTTGCGGTGGCGAACGTTCTTGGAGTGAAACTATGCATCGACGAGTGAAAGTGTTGCTCTATGGTCAGGTAGTGGGTGAACTCTCTCAGAACGACAGTGGTTTTTTGTTTCAGTACGCCCCGGATTACCACGGACCGGCAATCTCAATCAGTCTGCCCGTCGCACAGCGTCAGTTTCCTAGTGAGACGTTGCATCCTTATTTTGCCTCACTGGCGCCAGAAGGATGGCTGCGTCAACGCTACAGCCAGATACAGCATCGTGACGAAAACGATCCGCTGGGAATGCTTATTGATAACGGCAAGAATCTGCTGGGGGCAATCCAGATTTTACCTTGGGAGGAATAATGGCGAATTGTCGCATTCTGTTAACGCCGCTGAATGAACGTGACGAACAGCGCGGATATTCGACACAAGGGTTGAAGCGCCTGAGCGGCACTGCAAAATTGAATCCTCGGCTGGGGTTTACGCGAACTCAGTTTGTGCAGGAACTTCCGCGTCAACAAAAAGGGATGAGTATTTCCGGTTACCAGCCCAAATTGCAATTAGTGCTGGATGAAGGAGAGTTCCGCGTCGTAGATCATCAGGGAAATTTTATCCTTAAGCCCTCTCCAGCCGACTTTCCCGGTTTGGCCGAAAATGAACATGCAACAATGACATTGATGTCTCGTTTGGGATTTGACGTACCTGTGCATGGCCTGCTGAGTTTTGCACCACAATCAGAGGAGGAGCTTGAATACGCGTTTGTTATCCGGCGCTATGACCGGGATGACAAGGGGCAGCCAGTGCATCAGGAGCAGCTTGATGGCGCGATGCAGATTACAGATAAATATGGCAAAACGGGAAATGATAACGAGCAATACGTCAGCTATGAAACGCTGGCCCGATTTTTAATTGCCCATGTTAACGACAACATCGCATTTAAAATCGATCTCTTTCGTCGCATTGTTTACGCCTGGTTGCTGGGTAATAACGACATGCATTTACGAAACTTTGGCTTAGTGTACTCCGATGGTTTGACGCCAGCGTTAGCGCCGGTGTATGACTTTGTTTCTGTCGCTCCCTATCCGGAATATTTTCTCTCAAACTATCTGGCGCTGCCGTTATTGATGCGAGAAGAAGGCGGTCGGGAACTGGCTCCTGGATTTGAAAGTGATTATGGCGAGTATATCGGGCAGGACTTTTTGCTGTTGGGTGAATCGATGGGATTAGCGCCCAGATTGCTGGAAAAACTCTTTCAGGATATACGTAAAGAAAATGCCATTGTTATGGAAACGTATGAACAGTCCTTTATGACTCAGGAGCATATCCAGGCTGTACTGAAATGCTATCGACATCGTCTGGGGCTGCTGTGAGCAGCCCCCGTTACTTTTACTCAATCAGCTTCAACAGCGGCGAAAAGCACAGCAAAATGCCATAAAACAGGATAAGCCATGTTTTTAGCCCGCGTAGTTTTTTCAGTTGTGAAACTTTAGAGATCAGGAAAAACGGAATCAGGCACGACACAATGCCATATAACGGGCTTCCTAACTGAAAGAACACCAGCACCGATACACGAAACGAAACCCAAATCGTCAACGTAATGACGATAAAAGCGCAAATTGCCAGAGTCAGCATACGCGAGTTAATTTTCTGGGTATCAATAATTCGGCTTAACAGATTGAGAATAATGCCTTTAATGGCCTCGTGGAAACCGAGGTAAATGCCAAAGAATGCGGTCAGTACGGCAAAGATATTCAGCACCGTAGAGGTGATATGAATGATATGCCCGGGGATCACCTGCGCGGCTAGTGCCAGTGCCGAGATATTTTGTTCAAAGGCAGAAACGGCTTCTTCGTGGCTAATTGAGAAGGTAAACGAAAAGGCAAAAAACAGGATCACCGCGATGAGCGTGATATAGCTAATCCGGTGGGTACGCAGCGCGAGCCGAGTTGCCAGTACTTTATCTGTTTCCCGTTTACGATAGGCAATATTCATCGGGTTAAGCACCTGAATAAATACCGCAGAGAAGAAACAAAATGGAATGGTGAGCAGGACGTCGCGGAAAAATACGGAGGCTTGTGGGAAGGCGGTTATATTGGCGAAATTCCAGTGCGGGATCATCGCAAAACCGAACACGACAATAATGCCGACTTTGACCACCACCATTGGCCCGGAGATCTTAAATAGCAACCTTTCACCACCAGACGCAATTGCCACCAGTACGGCGAAAATAGCGACTTTATAAAGTAGAGATTGTGAAAGATCGGCATCGGTTAAACCGAAGGTTTTCAGGTATGAGGCGCTGTCGAAAACAACGGAGAGAGAGTAGATAAAAATCCCGTGGATAATCATCAAAAAGTAGATAACCCCGAGGAAAATTCCCCAGTTTTTGCCCAGGTAATGACTGATAATATCTGTATAGTCATTACAGGAATCACTTTCCGAAAGTGTCTTTAAATAAATGTCCTGCACTATCCAGGTTGCCGGATAAGCAATGATTGCAGCGGTAATAAATACCCAAATCCCCTTCAGGCCAATTTGTACCGGCATCAGCACGGTTCCGGCACCAATCGCCATTCCTATACATAATAAAACCCAGCCGAAGTCATAGCGCGTAAACGGCAATTTGTGATCGTGTAATGGTTGTGTGTTGTGCTGCATAAAGTCCTGTCCAGAAAGAAGTCAGCCTCGTAAAAATGAATAACCCCAGCTTCTCTTGCGCAACAGGTAGAGAAGTTGAATACGCAGTGTGTAACGAATGAGACAACAGATTCACTGGGGAGATTGCGAGGAGGCGCAATTCTACAAAATTGCGCATTTCACTACCAGTCTGGAGTCAGCTCGGATATGAACTGCAACTATTGTAAACAAAGAAATTAAGCTGGAAGGCATCACGCAGTGAGGAAAATTGCCAGATGCTGACGGTAAAACGCAATCGTAGAATCAGCGGCAAGCCGGAAGGATTCCGGTGAGGCGCAATGTTGCGGGGGCTTTATCCCCGGCGGCATTGGTTGCTGGAAAGAGAAAACCCCCGCACGTTGCAGGTATGCACCTGACAACATCACGGGGGCCATTCTTGATAGTAGACAACTCAAGGATAGCCGCGAAACGTTGTCATTACAACAGAGGCGGCTATATGACGCTCGCAGAGTTGGGCATGGCCTTCTGGCACGATTTAGCGGCTCCGGTCATTGCTGGCATTCTCGCCAGCCTGATCGTGAGCTGGCTGAATAAGCGGAAGTAATATGCAACGTGGGCGTCAGGCTGCCGTAATGGCAATTTGCGCCCGGACCAGGCCGCAGGGGTGAAACTCCGCGGCCTTTTTCGTAAGAAAAATGCAACGGTTGCAAGCCGGTCATATTCTGCGGAATGCGCAGCACAGAGTGAAGAAGTGACGGATTTCGAAGCAGAAAAACAGCTGTAGAATCAGCCGCAAGCCGGAAGATTCCGGTGAGGCGCAATGTTGCGGGGGCTTTATCCCTGGTGGCATTGGTTGCTGGAGAGAGAAAACCCCCGCACGTTGCAGGTATGCACCTGACAACATCACGGGGGCCATTCTTGCATCTAGACCATTCAAGAATAGCCGCGAAACGTTGTCATTACAACAGAGGCGGCTATATGACGCTCGCAGAGTTGGGCATGGCCTTCTGGCACGATTTAGCGGCTCCGGTCATTGCTGGCATTCTTGCCAGCCTGATCGTGAGCTGGCTGAATAAGCGGAAGTAATATGTCATGCGGGCGTCAGGCTGCCGTAATGGCAATTTGCGCCCGGACCAGGCCGCAGGGGGGAAACTCTGCGGCCTTTTTCGTAAGAAAAATGCAACGGTTGCAAGTGGATAATATTCTGCGGAATGCGCAGCACAGAGTGAAGAAGTGATGGATTTCGAAGCACAAAAATGGTCGTAGAATCAGCGGCAAGCCGGAAGGTTCCGGTGAGGCGCAATGTTGCGGGGGGCTTGATCCCTGGTGGCATTGGTTGCTGGAGAGAGAAAACCCCCGCACGCTGCAGGTATGCACCTGACAACATCACGGGGGCCATTCTTGAAACTAGACGACTCAAGGATAGCCGCGAAACGTTGTCATTACAACAGAGGCGGCTATATGACGCTCGCAGAGTTGAGCATGGCCTTCTGGCATGATTTAGCGGCTCCGGTCATTGCTGGCATTCTCGCCAGTCTGATCGTGAGCTGGCTGAATAAGCGGAAGTAACGTGTCATGCGGGTGTCAGGCTGCCGTAATGGCAAGTTGCGCCCGGATCAGGCCGCAGGGGGGAACTCTGCGGCCTTTTTCGTAAGAAAAATGCAACGGTTGCAAGCGGATAATATTCTGCGGAATGCGCAGCACAGAGTGAAGAAGTGATGGATTTCGAAGCACAAAAACGGTCGTAGAATCAGCGGCAAGCCGGAAGGGTTCCGGTGAGGCGCAATGTTGCGGGGGCTGTATCCCCGGTGGCATTGGTTGCTGGAGAGAGAAAACCCCCGCACATTGCAGGTATGCACCTGACAACATCACGGGGGCTAATCTTGAACCTAGACCACTCAAGGATAGCCGCGAAACGTTGTCATTACAACAGAGGCGGCTATATGACGCTCGCAGAGTTGGGCATGGCCTTCTGGCACGATTTAGCGGCTCCGGTCATTGCTGGCATTCTTGCCAGCCTGATCGTGAGCTGGCTGAATAAGCGGAAGTAATATGCCATGCGGGCGTCAGGCTGCCGTAATGGCAATTTGCGCCCGGACCAGGCCGCAGGGGGAAACTCTGCGGCCTTTTTCGTAATTACTGCGGATAAGGCACCCAGTCGCCACCGTTCAGGCGAACATACGGTTTATTTTGATATTGAATGACCACCGCATTCGAGTTCTCGGAAACAGGCGCAGTCTGTGGTAATCCACTAGTGAGTTTTTTCCAGTCAACATTGTCTTCGGTGAAAATCTTGCCGTCGAGAACGCGAACCACCAGATCAGAGATTGCCAGGAAGCTGCTTGGTTGGTCGATGACAATTGGTGCGCCCTGATGTGGTGTTTTCATGCCGAAGAATTTCACGCCAACCGGTACATCAGTGATTGCCGGGCTGGGGATATCACGCAAACCAGAAACTTGCATTCTGTCACCTTTCAACGCGCCACCGTGTTCCGGTACTACGACGACCATCACTTTACGACCCGATTTCTCCAGTTCAGTAAAGAAGGCGTCCAGTTCATCAAAGAACTTCTGCGCTCGCGCTTTGTAATCCGCTGTTTTGCTGACGCCCGGATAATGGTTGCCGTCATGCAGTGGAAGCGTGTTGTAGAACGTGGCGCTACGGCTGTTTTTATCTTTTTCGGTAACGTCCAGCCAGCGGTTAAGCACGGCAGTATCGTCATAAACCGGCGAACCATCAAAGCCCAGCAAAATGACGGGAAGATTTGTTTGATCCATCAATTCGGTCTGCATACCGCCGTTTTCGCGAACTTCTTTCAGGAAGCCGCCAAACTGGCCGTTATGTCCCATCATCAGGTGCTGGGTAAAGCCCAGTTTTGACAAGTTATCGAACAGATAGCAGTCATTATTTGCTGGTTGATACAGATTGGTGTGCGATGGCTGACCGCAACTGGCGCGCAGCAGACGAATCGCCGCCGGACCGCTGTATGAGGTTGCAGAGTTGAAATTCTTGAACTCAATATCAAAATGCGACCACAACGGATGTGACATTAATCCGGCAGCTTCAATATCCGACCATGAAAGCGAACAGATATTAATCACCAGAAGCTCAAATGGCTGCGCATCCGCTGGCAGCGCGGATGGGAAGGTCGATTTACGTTTCGCCTCGGCGTTATAGAAATTATTCAGCCAGGCATTGAGGTTTGCGGTTGTCGGTGGTGCAGTTTGCGCTGGCATATCTCCAACTACTGGCGTGCCGCCGGTTGCCGCGACTGTTGCCGCAGCGTTACCGCCCGTCGTTGTTACCGTGGTGGTCGGTTGACCGGCTGGCCACAGGGAGAAACTTGGACCAGCCAGCGTAAGTACGTTCAGCCATACCAGAATGGCGACCACAAAAACGGTGATGCGAATCCATTGCGACAAGAATAACCAGGCCACTAACAAAACAAAGACAGCACCAATCATCTGCCAGTTAATAAAGCGCGTGACCAGATCGATTAAATAATCGGGACTAAAGCCTGCCACTTGTGACCCCTGGCTCATAATACTTTCCGGGCCAGGTAGCCAGGTATCATGCCAGAAGAGGGCAAAGCCGATTGGCAGGGCGATCCAGTGGCGCAGGCGATGCAGGCTGTAGCGCGGAATCGGCATCAGCAGGAACGCGGCAAATACCAGATTGAGTAGCGGATGGAAGTTAAGGTAGCCCGCCCACAACAGGCCGAACTTAACCAGAAAATAAAAGTTCCAGCCAGAAAGGCCGCGCCAGTATTGCCAGAGTGAAGAAGGCATAGCGGTATTTTGGGTAAATTGAGTCATTTTTTGGTAGCCCTGGCTTTTTCTGCACGGCGTAACGTACCGGCCGGTTTTACATAACGAGGTTTCGCAAATAACAAACGCAGGGTGTCACGAATGCGCCGTAGGGAATGGCGCGCCAGATAGCCCAGCGGGAAAAAAACAATCGCACAAACGATAATGATTTCAATGATATCGCTGATGGTCATCATGATGAATGCTCCACTGCATCACCCAACAGTCGCAGCGGTTCCGGTATTCGTCGCCAGTTACGCCCATCATGCTCGGCATTGATTACCGGCATGGAGGCCTGAGTTAAAGGCAGTGGCACCCCCCATTGTTCCGGGGCAAGTAAACGCATTTGCACCAGTTCAGCGCTGATTTGGTCATCTTCAAACCAGACCATGCGGTTAGAGAAAATATCGCCGGTAGGTAACGGGAAAATGTGATTCAACGCAGTATCCAGATCGTTGATCCTGCAGAATGAGAGGAACAGGACCAGTCGATTTCCACCAACGGTCATAATGTCGCCAGTGCGATTTGGACGGCACAGCGTCAGGGCTTGCTCAACGCGGATGCCCGGTACTGGGCGTAAAGCGACCAGCACGCCTTTACCATGAGCAGGCAACAACGTGTTATTCATCATGTTATTGACCGCCTCACAGAACACATCCCACTTTTGAAAACCGCGCAGTTTCAGCGGCTGGGTCATGGATAGCAGGGTAGTGATATCTTCCGGAACATAGCGGCTGAACTTCTGCCCTTGCACGCTTTCAATCATCGTCAGACAACGGGAGAGCGGAGCATTCCACGGAATCACCATATTCGCACCGCAGGCCAACAACAAACGTTCATCCGTGGCACGCAGGCTGGCGGTATTTTCCCGCACGAGGATCTTCATCGCACTACCACGCTGGCGACGCAGGGTATGAATGCTGCGGGCCAGTGGTTCAATTTGCCCATTTTGCTGTAAAGAGAAAACGACGGTTGCAGCCTGTGCAGTCCGGGCTTCATTGAACAGAGTTTCGTTGTTGTCGAACAGTTGCCAGTGTTCTGATAAAGGGGGGGCGCCTTCCAGCACAGCAATATTGCTAAGAATGCGTTTTTCATCGCTGCGTGGTTGGATCTCCGCTTCTTCACGCTGAACTAACGTCCAGATACCCTCTTGCTGCTGAACGATGAGTTGCTGACGGGCGCTAACCCCTTTTTCGTTACACCAGAAGGCGATATCCAGCAGATGTTGATCGCCCTGAAAACGCAAACTGGCAAGCCCAAAAAGTGAGCGGTATTCCTCCAGCAACAATGAAAATTGTTTATCGTTATTATTTCCTGGATTAATTACCAGCAGTGAGCAATGGTATAATCTGCTCCACTTGTTCATTTTATCCAGCCATGAACGAAGCCGCTCAGTTGGAATGTTTTGCCATGCATTATTGGCACAAACAAGAATGAAAAGATAATTTTCGGGATCAATAGAACATTGTAAATCACGGGGCAAATAGTATAGCCCCTTTTCATGATTTAGCATTGAAAATAATTTTATTTTTTCCGGTCCGTGAGAATCATCTAATTTGAAGGTTTTTTCGGGATCGTTATCCATGCTAATGACCGCGACTTTCGCGGTTTCAGCTTGAGAAGCCATCGTTTGATTCACAAGGCTGATAGCATCTTCTTGACGATCGACGTTAAACCACCAGACGCCGCCTGCTGGCATATGCCGCAACTCATCCCACAAAGATGAGATACCGATAGAGAATACAGGGTCCACAACGTCCCTCAAGTCACCATTTTGTCTGATTATTAGTTTACTAGCGAAAGCTAAGAAATAAACCTACCATTGAAATTAAAACTTATCAGATTTAGCATGTGAATCAATTTAGCAGGCTGGAAGCCTTATGATATCAGTCTTTTCGTTTTTTACTTTCGTTAGTTGCGTACATGAAAGTTAAAAAATGAACGGATTACGTATTGCCGTCTGGCATTATACGGGCAAAATTCTGTCGATTAGAATTGACTGATGCGTGGCGGGTATATTTTATCGAGATTAAGCATAATGAATAACAACGAACAGGATACTCTGCCTGATCCCGCGATAGGCTATATCTTTCAGAATGATATTTTGGCGTTAAAGCAGGCGTTTTCACTGCCTGATATCGATTATGCCGATATTTCTCAGCGTGAGCAGTTAGCAGCGGCGTTAAAACGCTGGCCATTGTTGGCTGAGTTTGCGCAACAGAAGTAGGGGAGTAGTGAATGGCCGTACTGGGATTACAGGGGGTGCGGGGAGGTGTGGGTACAACAACCATCACCGCCGCGTTGGCCTGGGCATTGCAAATGATGGGAGAAAATGTCCTGGTGGTTGATGCCTGCCCGGACAATTTGTTGCGCTTGTCGTTCAACGTTGATTTTACCCATCGTCAGGGCTGGGCCAGAGCCATACTGGATGGTCAGGACTGGCGAGATGCCGGGATGCGCTATACCTCGCAGCTCGATCTACTGCCTTTTGGTCAGTTAACCATTGAAGAGCAAGAGAATCCCCAGCACTGGCAAAGTCAGTTGAGTGCAATTTGCGAAGGCTTGCAGCAGCTGCAGGCCAGTGGGCGTTATCAATGGATTTTGATCGACTTACCGCGCGACGCCTCGCAGATAACGCATCAAATCCTGAGCCTGTGCGATCACTCGCTGGCAATCGTTAAAGTGGATGCTAACTGCCATATTCGGCTGCATCAGCAAGCACTGCCTGCTGGCGCGCATATATTGATTAATGATTTCCGCATTGGCAGCCAGGTACAGGAAGATATTTACCAGTTGTGGTTGCAAAGCCAGCGCCGGTTACTGCCAATGTTGATTCATCGCGATGAAGCGATGGCTGAATGCCTGGCGGCGAAACAGCCGTTAGGTGAATACCGCAGTGATGCGCTGGCGGCGGAGGAAGTTCTGACGCTGGCAAACTGGTGCCTGTTGAACTATTCCGGTCTGAAAAAGCCAGTCGGGAGCGCGTCATGAGTATCTTGACCCGGTGGTTGCTTATCCCGCCGGTCAACGCGCGTCTTATCGGGCGTTATCGGGATTATCGTCGTCACGGCGCATCGGCTTTCAGCGCGACGCTTGGCTGTTTTTGGCTGATCCTGGCCTGGGTGTTCATTCCGCTTGAACACCCGCGCTGGCAGCGTATCCGCGCAGAACATAAAAACCTTTACCCACATATCAACGCTTCGCGTCCGCGCCCGTTGGATCCAGTCCGCTATGTCATTCAGACTTGCTGGTTGTTGATCGGCGCTTCACGCAGAGAGACGCCAAAACCACGCTGGCGGGCATTTTCTGGCCTGCAGAATATCCGTGGGCGTTACCATCAATGGATGGACAAACTGCCAGAGCGTGTCAGCCAGAACACGCAACATCTTGATGAGAAAAAAGAACTGGGCCATCTGAGCACCGGAGCACGGCGTTTTATTCTTGGTGTTATTGTGACTTTCTCGCTGATTCTGGCGCTAATTTGCGTCACTCAGCCTTTTAACCCGTTGTCGCAATTTATCTTCCTGATGTTGCTGTGGGGCGTGGCGCTAATGGTGCGGCGTATGCCAGGGCGCTTCTCGGCGTTGATGTTGATTGTGCTGTCGCTGACTGTCTCGTGTCGCTATATCTGGTGGCGATATACCTCGACGTTGAACTGGGATGATCCGGTCAGCCTGGTATGTGGCTTAATCCTGCTATTTGCGGAAACTTATGCGTGGATTGTGCTGGTGCTTGGCTACTTCCAGGTGGTATGGCCACTGAATCGTCAGCCAGTACCGCTGCCGAAAGACATGTCGCAATGGCCGTCGGTGGATATCTTTGTACCGACCTACAACGAAGATCTCAGCGTGGTGAAAAACACCATTTATGCTTCGCTGGGTATCGACTGGCCGAAAGACAAACTCAACATCTGGATCCTCGATGACGGCGGCAGGGAAGAGTTTCGCCAGTTTGCGCAAAACGTGGGGGTGAAATATATCGCCCGAACGACGCATGAACATGCGAAAGCAGGCAACATCAACAATGCACTGAAATATGCCAAAGGCGAGTTCGTGTCGATTTTCGACTGCGACCACGTTCCCACACGCTCGTTCCTGCAAATGACCATGGGCTGGTTCCTGAAAGAAAAGCAGTTGGCGATGATGCAGACGCCTCACCACTTCTTCTCACCAGATCCGTTCGAACGCAACCTGGGGCGTTTTCGTAAAACGCCGAACGAAGGCACGCTGTTCTACGGTCTGGTGCAGGACGGTAATGACATGTGGGATGCCACTTTCTTCTGCGGTTCCTGTGCGGTGATTCGTCGTAAGCCGTTGGACGAGATTGGCGGCATCGCGGTCGAAACCGTGACTGAAGATGCGCATACTTCTCTGCGTTTACACCGTCGTGGCTACACTTCCGCTTATATGCGTATTCCCCAGGCGGCGGGGCTGGCGACTGAAAGCCTTTCGGCGCACATTGGGCAACGTATCCGTTGGGCGCGCGGAATGGTGCAAATCTTCCGTCTTGATAACCCGCTTACTGGTAAAGGACTGAAGTTCGCTCAGCGGCTGTGCTACGTCAACGCTATGTTCCACTTCTTGTCGGGGATTCCACGGCTGATCTTCCTGACCGCACCGCTGGCGTTCCTGCTGCTGCACGCCTACATCATTTACGCGCCTGCGTTGATGATTGCCCTGTTTGTGCTGCCGCATATGATTCACGCCAGCCTGACCAACTCGAAGATTCAGGGTAAATATCGCCACTCCTTCTGGAGTGAAATCTACGAGACGGTGCTCGCCTGGTATATCGCCCCGCCGACGCTGGTGGCGCTGATTAACCCGCACAAAGGCAAATTTAACGTCACCGCCAAAGGTGGTCTGGTGGAGGAAGAGTACGTCGACTGGGTGATCTCGCGACCGTACATCTTCCTCGTATTACTCAACCTTGTCGGTGTTGCTGTCGGCATCTGGCGTTACTTCTATGGCCCGCCGACTGAAATGCTCACCGTGGTCGTTAGTATGGTTTGGGTGTTCTACAACCTGATTATTCTCGGCGGTGCAGTAGCGGTATCGGTAGAAAGCAAGCAGGTACGTCGTTCGCACCGTGTTGAGATGACCATGCCAGCGGCGATTGCCCGGGAAGATGGGCATCTTTTCTCCTGCACCGTTCAGGACTTCTCTGACGGCGGCCTGGGGATCAAGATCAACGGTCAGGCGCAGATTCTGGAAGGACAGAAAGTGAATCTGCTGCTCAAACGCGGTCAGCAAGAGTATGCCTTCCCGACTCAGGTTGCGCGCGTGATGGGTAACGAAGTGGGGCTGCAATTGATGCCGCTCACTACCCAGCAACATATCGATTTTGTGCAGTGTACGTTTGCCCGTGCGGATACATGGGCGCTCTGGCAGGACAGCTACCCGGAAGATAAGCCGCTGGAAAGTCTGCTGGATATTCTGAAGCTCGGCTTCCGTGGCTACCGCCATCTGGCGGAGTTTGCGCCTTCTTCGGTGAAGGGCATTTTCCGTGTGCTGACTTCTCTGGTTTCCTGGGTTGTTTCGTTCATTCCGCGTCGCCCGGAGCGGAGCGAAACGGTACAACCATCGGATCAGGCTTTGGCTCAACAATGATGATAACGCGATGAAAAGAAAACTATTCTGGATTTGTGCAGTGGCTATGGGGATGAGTGCGTTCCCCTCTTTCATGACGCAGGCGACACCGACGACGCAACCACTGATCAATGCTGAGCCAACTGTGCCTGCCCAGGCGGAGCAAAATCCGCGGGTCGGACAGGTGATGCCAGGCGTGCAGGGCGCGGACGCGCCCATCGTGGCGCAGAATGGCCCTTCGCGCGATGTGAAGCTGACCTTTGCGCAAATCGCGCCGCCGCCGGGTAGCATGATACTGCGTGGCATTAACCCGAACGGCAGCATAGAGTTTGGTATGCGCAGTGATGAAGTAGTGACGAAGGCGATGCTTAACCTTGAATATACGCCGTCGCCATCACTGCTGCCGATACAGTCGCAGTTGAAAGTCTATCTGAACGATGAGTTGATGGGCGTGCTGCCAGTGACCAAAGAGCAGTTGGGTAAAAAGACGTTGGCGCAAATGCCGATTAATCCGCTGTTTATCACCGACTTCAACCGCGTGCGGCTGGAGTTTGTTGGTCATTATCAGGATGTCTGTGAAAACCCGGCCAGCACAACGCTCTGGCTGGATGTTGGACGCAGTAGCGGACTGGATCTGACATATCAATCACTGAATGTGAAAAATGATCTGTCGCACTTCCCGATTCCGTTTTTCGACCCGAGGGATAACCGAGCCAATACGTTGCCGATAGTTTTTGCTGGTGCGCCGGATGTTGGTCTGCAACAGGCTTCGGCGATTGTTGCGTCGTGGTTTGGTTCGCGTTCTGGCTGGCGCGGACAGAACTTCCCGGTACTCTATAATCAGCTTCCGGACCGCAATGCGATTGTCTTTGCGACCAATGACAAGCGACCGGACTTCCTGCGCGATCATCCGGCAGTAAAAGCCCCGGTGATTGAGATGATCAACCATCCGGAGAATCCTTACGTCAAATTGTTGGTGGTCTTTGGGCGTGATGACAAAGATCTATTGCAGGCGGCGAAAGGCATTGCTCAGGGCAATATTTTGTTCCGTGGTGACAGCGTAGTGGTGAACGATGTTAAACCGCTATTGCCACGTAAACCGTACGATGCGCCAAACTGGGTGCGAACCGATCGTCCGGTCACCTTTGGTGAGCTGAAAACCTATGAAGAACAGTTACAGTCCAGCGGGCTGGAGCCGGCAGCGATTAATATCTCGCTGAACTTGCCGCCAGATCTCTACCTGATGCGCAGCACCGGTATCGATATGGATATCAACTATCGCTACACCATGCCGCCGGTGAAAGATAGCTCGCGGATGGATATCAGCCTGAACAACCAGTTCCTGCAATCTTTCAACCTGAGCAGTAAACAGGAGGCGAACCGCCTGCTGCTGCGGATCCCGGTGTTGCAAGGTTTGCTGGATGGTAAAACCGATGTCTCCATTCCGGCGCTGAAACTGGGGGCGACCAACCAGTTGCGTTTCGATTTTGAGTATATGAACCCAATGCCGGGTGGTTCGGTGGATAACTGTATTACCTTCCAGCCGGTGCAGAATCACGTCGTGATTGGTGACGACTCTACCATCGACTTCTCGAAGTATTACCACTTCATCCCGATGCCGGATCTGCGCGCGTTTGCTAATGCGGGCTTCCCGTTCAGCCGGATGGCGGATTTGTCGCAAACCATTACCGTGATGCCAAAAACACCAAACGAAGCGCAGATGGAAACACTGCTTAATACGGTGGGCTTTATTGGTGCACAGACGGGCTTCCCGGCGATCAACCTGACGGTGACCGATGATGGCAGCACCATTCAGGGGAAAGACGCCGATATCATGATAATTGGCGGTATCCCGGACAAGTTAAAAGATGACAAGCAGATCGATCTGCTGGTGCAGGCTACCGAAAGTTGGGTGAAAACGCCGATGCGCCAGACTCCGTTCCCCGGCATTGTACCTGACGAAAACGACCGCGCAGCAGAAACTCAGTCCACGCTGACCTCTTCTGGTGCGATGGCGGCGGTGATTGGCTTCCAGTCACCGTATAACGACCAGCGCAGCGTAATTGCGTTACTGGCGGATAGTCCACGCGGTTACGAGATGCTCAACGATGCGGTGAACGACAGCGGTAAACGCGCCACTATGTTTGGTTCCGTAGCGGTGATTCGCGAGTCCGGTGTTAACAGCCTGCGCGTTGGCGACGTCTATTACGTCGGTCATCTGCCGTGGTTTGAACGTTTATGGTACGCACTGGCGAACCATCCGATTCTGCTGGCGATACTGGCGGCAATCAGCGTGGTGCTGCTGGCATGGGTACTGTGGCGTCTGCTGCGCATCATCAGCCGTCGTCGTCTTAATCCGGATAATGAGTAATCGATGATGAAAGTTTTGCGTAGTGGGATCGTGACGATGCTGCTGTTGGCTGCCTTCAGTGTTCAGGCAGCCTGCAACTGGCCTGCCTGGGAGCAGTTCAAAAAGGATTACATCAGTCAGGAAGGGCGCGTCATTGACCCCAGTGATGCACGCAAAATTACCACCTCTGAAGGGCAAAGCTACGGCATGTTCTTTGCCCTGGCGGCTAATGATCGTGTGACATTTGACAACCTACTTGACTGGACCCAGAACAATCTTGCTCAGGGGTCCTTAAACGAACATTTGCCTGCCTGGCTGTGGGGCAAAAAAGAGAACAGCAAGTGGGAAGTGCTGGACAGCAATTCGGCCTCTGATGGTGATATCTGGATGGCCTGGTCGTTGCTTGAGGCGGGGCGATTGTGGAAAGAGCAGCGTTATACCGACATCGGCAGCGCATTGTTAAAACGCATTGCGCAAGAGGAAGTGGTGACGGTGCCGGGGCTGGGGTCCATGCTGTTACCGGGAAAAGTCGGCTTTGCCGAGAATAACAGCTGGCGTTTGAACCCGAGTTATCTACCACCGACGCTGGCGCAGTATTTCACCCGCTTTGGCGCGCCCTGGACTACGCTGCACGAAACGAATCAACGTTTGCTGCTGGAAACTGCCCCGAAAGGTTTTTCGCCTGACTGGGTGCGTTATGAAAAAGATAAAGGCTGGCAGCTGAAAGCTGAAAAAACGCTGATCAGCAGCTATGACGCCATTCGCGTTTATATGTGGGTCGGCATGATGCCAGATACTGATCCGCAAAAAGCACGGCTGTTAGCGCGTTTTAAACCGATGGCGACATTTACTGAGAAGAACGGCTATCCGCCGGAGAAAGTTGATGTCGCGACGGGTAAAGCGCAGGGGCAAGGGCCGGTAGGTTTTTCTGCGGCTATGTTGCCGTTTCTTCAGGACCGTGACGCGCAGGCTGTACAGCGCCAGCGTGTGGCAGATAACTTTCCTGGCAGCGATGCCTATTACAATTATGTGCTGACCCTGTTCGGACAAGGCTGGGATCAACACCGTTTCCGCTTCTCGACAAAAGGTGAGTTATTACCGGACTGGGGCCAGGAATGCGCAAATTCACACTAAACATCCTCACACTTTCCCTCGGTCTGGCTGTGATGCCGATGGTCGAGGCGGCGCCAACCGCCCAGCAACAGCTACTGGAGCAGGTACGAGTTGGCGAAGCGACTCACCGCGAAGACCTGGTGCAGCAGTCGCTGTATCGTCTGGAACTTATTGATCCGAATAACCCGGACGTCGTTGCTGCCCGTTTTCGCTCTCTGTTACGGCAGGGTGATGTTGATGGGGCGCAAAAACAACTCGACCGATTGTCGCAATTAGCGCCGAGTTCAAACGCTTACAAATCGTCGCGGACGACGATGTTGCTTTCCACGCCGGATGGTCGTCAGGCATTGCAACAAGCACGATTGCAGGCCACCACCGGGCATGCGGAAGAAGCCGTGGCGGGTTACAACAAACTGTTCAACGGGGCGCCGCCGGAAGGTGACATTGCCGTCGAGTACTGGAGTACCGTGGCGAAAATTCCGGCTCGCCGTGGCGAAGCGATTAATCAGCTAAAACGCATCAATGCGGATACACCGGGCAATACGGGCCTGCAAAACAATCTGGCGCTATTGCTGTTTAGCAGCGATCGCCGTGACGAAGGTTTTGCCGTACTGGAGCAGATGGCGAAATCGAACGCCGGTCGTGATGGTGCCTCTAAAATCTGGTACGGGCAGATTAAAGACATGCCTGTCAGCGATGCCAGCGTGCAGGCGCTGAAAAAATATCTCTCAGTATTTAGCGATGGCGACAACGTGGCTGCTGCACAATCGCAACTGGCAGAACAACAAAAACAACTGGCCGATCCTGCTTTCCGTGCCCGTGCGCAAGGTTTAGCGGCGGTGGATTCAGGTATGGCGGGTAAAGCCATACCCGAGTTGCAACTGGCGGTGCGTGCTAACCCGAAAGACAGTGAAGCGCTGGGGGCGCTGGGCCAGGCGTATTCTCAGAAAGGCGATCGCGCCAATGCGGTGGTGAATCTGGAGAAAGCCCTCGCGCTGGACCCGCACAGCAGCAACAACGACAAATGGAACAGCCTGCTGAAAGTGAACCGTTATTGGCTGGCGATCCAACAGGGCGATGCCGCGCTTAAAGCAAACAATCCTGATCAAGCGGAACGGTTATTCCAGCAGGCGCGCAATGTAGATAATACTGACAGCTATGCGGTGCTGGGGCTGGGTGATGTGGCGATGGCGCGCAAAGATTACCCTGCAGCCGAACGTTATTATCAGCAGACGCTGCGGATGGACAGCGGCAACACCAACGCCGTGCGCGGTCTGGCGAATCTTTATCGCCAGCAATCGCCGGAAAAGGCTGAAGCATTTATTGCCTCGCTCTCTGCCAGCCAGCGGCGCAGCGTTGACGATATTGAACGTAGTCTGCAAAACGACCGTTTGTCACAGCAGGCCGAAGCGCTGGAAAAACAGGGCAAATGGGCGCAAGCAGCAGCACTTCAGCGCCAGCGACTGGCACTGGACCCCGGCAGTGTGTGGATTACTTACCGACTTTCGCAGGATCTCTGGCAGGCCGGACAACGCAGCCAGGCTGATACTCTGATGCGCAATCTGGCGCAGCAGAAGCCGAACGACCCGGAGCAGGTTTACGCCTACGGGCTGTATCTCTCCGGTCATGATCAAGACCGGGCGGCACTGGCGCATATCAACAGCCTGCCGCGCGCGCAGTGGAACAGCAATATTCATGAACTGGTGAACCGGCTGCAAAGCGATCAGGTGCTGGAAACAGCCAATCGCCTGCGTGAAAGCGGCAAAGAAGCCGAAGCGGAAGCGATGCTGCGTCAGCAGCCGCCTTCCACACGCATTGATCTCACCCTGGCCGACTGGGCGCAGCAACGGCGCGATTACACCGCCGCCCGCGCGGCTTATCAGAACGTCCTGACGCGCGAGTCGAATAACGTCGACGCCATTCTTGGTCTGACGGAAGTGGATATCGCTGCTGGTGACAAAGCGGCGGCACGTAGCCAGCTGGCGAAACTGCCCGCCACCGATAACGCCTCTCTGAACACTCAGCGGCGCGTGGCGCTGGCGCAGGCGCAGCTTGGCGATACCGCAGCGGCGCAGCAGACATTTAACAAGCTGATCCCGCAGGCAAAATCTCAGCCGCCGTCGATGGAAAGCGCGATGGTACTGCGCGATGGTGCGAAGTTTGAAGCACAGGCGGGCGATCCAAAGCAGGCGCTGGAAACCTACAAAGACGCGATGGTCGCATCTGGTGTGACCACGACGCGTCCGCAGGATAACGACACCTTTACCCGACTGACCCGCAACGACGAGAAAGATGACTGGCTGAAACGCGGTGTACGTAGCGATGCGGCGGACCTTTATCGTCAGCAGGATCTTAACGTCACCCTGGAGCACGACTACTGGGGATCGAGCGGCACTGGCGGATACTCCGATCTGAAAGCGCACACCACCATGTTGCAGGTAGATGCACCCTATGCGGACGGACGAATGTTCTTCCGCAGCGATTTCGTCAATATGAATGTCGGCAGTTTCTCCACCAACGACGACGGCACGTGGGACAACAACTGGGGGACCTGTACGTTACAAGATTGTAGCGGCAATCGCAGTCAGTCGGATTCTGGCGCAAGCGTGGCGGTCGGCTGGCGAAATGACGTCTGGAGTTGGGATATTGGCACCACGCCGATGGGCTTCAATGTCGTGGACGTGGTCGGTGGCGTTAGTTACAGCGATGATATCGGGCCGCTTGGCTACACCGTTAACGCCCATCGCCGACCTATTTCCAGTTCATTACTTGCCTTCGGCGGACAGAAAGACTCTCCGAGCAATACCGGGAAAAAATGGGGCGGCGTACGTGCCGATGGTGTGGGGTTAAGTCTGAGCTATGATAAAGGTGAGGCAAACGGCGTCTGGGCATCACTTAGCGGTGATCAGTTAACCGGAAAAAATGTCGAAGATAACTGGCGCGTGCGCTGGATGACGGGCTATTACTATAAAGTCATCAACCAGAATAATCGTCGCGTTACTATCGGCCTGAACAACATGATCTGGCATTACGACAAAGACCTGAGTGGGTACTCACTTGGGCAGGGCGGCTACTACAGCCCGCAGGAATATCTGTCGTTTGCTGTACCGGTGATGTGGCGTGAGCGCACGGAAAACTGGTCATGGGAGCTGGGCGCGTCTGGCTCATGGTCGCACTCGCGCACTAAAACCATGCCGCGTTATCCGCTGATGAACCTGATTCCGAATGACTGGAAAGACGACGCCGCTGACCAGACCAACGGTGGCAGTAGCAGCCAGGGCTTTGGCTATACGGCGCGGGCGTTACTTGAACGACGCGTTACATCCAACTGGTTTGTCGGCACGGCGATTGATATCCAGCAGGCGAAAGATTATGCGCCAAGCCATTTCCTGCTCTACGTACGGTATTCTGCCGCCGGATGGCAGGGCGATATGGATTTACCGCCACAGCCGCTGATACCTTACGCCGACTGGTAAGTTTTCAGATAGCGCCTCTCTTAATGCCGCTGCGATCGGGTATACTCGGGCGGCAGTCTGGGATTTCCGGGGGAGAGATAATTTGCGCGTTAGTCGTTCGTTAACAATCAAGCAGATGGCAATGGTGGCGGCCGTTGTTCTGGTGTTTGTCTTTGTTTTTTGCACCGTTTTGCTGTTCCACCTGGTACAGCAGAATCGCTATAACACGGCTACGCAACTGGAAAGCATTGCTCGTTCTGTCCGCGAACCCTTGTCCTCAGCCATCCTCAAAGGGGATATTCCCCAGGCGGAGGCCATTCTCTCCAGCATCAAACCTGCGGGCGTGGTCAGCCGCGCAGATGTGGTGCTGCCTAACCAGTTCCAGGCGCTGCGTAAAAGTTTTATTCCTGAACGCCCGGTGCCGGTAATGGTTACCCGACTGCTCGAACTACCGGTGCAAATCTCGCTGGGCGTCTACTCGCTGGAGCGCCCGGCAAACCCACAACCGATTGCCTATCTGGTGTTACAGGCGGATTCCTTCCGCATGTATAAGTTCGTGATGAGTACGCTCTCAACGTTAGTGACCATTTACTTACTTTTGTCGCTCATCCTGACAGTGGCGATTAGCTGGTGTATTAACCGACTGATATTACATCCTTTACGCAATATTGCTCGTGAGCTGAACGCCATTCCACCGCAAGAGATTATCGGCCATCAGCTGGCGCTGCCGCGTCTGCATCAGGACGATGAAATAGGTATGCTGGTGCGCAGTTATAACCTTAACCAGCAACTGTTGCAGCGCCATTATGAAGAGCAGATCGAAAACGCGATGCGCTTCCCGGTGTCGGATTTGCCAAACAAAGCCCTGCTGATGGAGATGCTGGAACAGGTGGTGACGCGTAAACAGACTACTGCGCTGATGATTATCACCTGCGAAACCCTGCGCGACACCGCCGGTGTGCTGAAAGAGGCGCAGCGGGAAATCCTGCTACTTACGCTGGTGGAAAAACTCAAGTCGGTGCTGTCGCCGCGCATGGTTCTCGCGCAGGTCAGTGGCTATGACTTCGCTGTTATCGCCAACGGTGTGCAGGAGCCGTGGCACGCTATTACGTTAGGTCAGCAAGTACTCACTATCATGAGCGAGCGCTTGCCTATTGATCGCATTCAACTGCGCCCACACTGTAACATCGGCGTGGCGATGTTCTATGGCGATATCACCGCCGAACAACTTTATGGTCGTGCTATTTCTGCGGCGTTTACCGCGCGTCATAAAGGGAAGAATCAGATTCAGTTCTATGATCCGCAGCAGATGGAAGCCGCTCAACAGCGACTGACGGAAGAGAGCGATATCCTTAATGCGCTTGAAAATCATCAATTTGCGATTTGGCTACAACCACAAGTTGAGATGACCAGCGGCAAGTTAGTCAGCGCGGAAGTGTTATTGCGTATCCAGCAACCGGATGGGAGTTGGGACCTACCGGATGGGTTAATTGATCGTATTGAGTCTTGTGGACTGATGGTTACCGTCGGTCACTGGGTGCTGGAAGAGTCATGCCGACTGCTTGCCGCCTGGCAGGAGCGCGGCATTATGCTGCCATTATCGGTGAACATCTCAGCGCTGCAACTGATGCATCCGAATATGGTGGCGGATATGCTGGAACTGCTAACGCGCTATCGTGTTCAGCCAGGAACGCTGATTCTGGAAGTGACAGAAAGCCGACGCATTGATGACCCTCACGCGGCGGTGGCAATCCTTCGTCCGCTGCGCAACGCCGGAGTACAGGTGGCGCTGGATGATTTCGGTATGGGCTATTCAGGGTTGCGTCAGTTGCAGCATATGAAATCTCTCCCGGTGGACGTTTTGAAAATCGACAAAATGTTCATTGATGGGTTACCGGAAGATAGCAGCATGATTGCCGCGATTATCATGTTGGCGAAAAGCCTGAATCTGCAAATCATTGCTGAAGGCGTAGAGACAGAAGCACAACGTGACTGGTTGGCAAAGGCGGGCGTTGGTATTGCCCAGGGCTTCCTCTTTGCACGTCCACTTCCCATTGAAATCTTCGAAGAAAGTTACCTGGAAGAAAAATAGCTACCCCAAACTGATTACAAAACTTTAAAAAGTGCTGGTTTGTGCGAGCCAGCTCAAACTTTTTAACATTTTTGTTTCAATTATGATCCAGGTACATTTCTGTGATGTTGTCTGGGTGTTATTTTAAGGCCGCAGGTACCCCATAACCTTACAAGACCTGTGGTTTTACTAAAGGACACCCTATGAAAACCTCTCTGTTTAAAAGCCTTTACTTTCAGGTCCTGACAGCGATAGCCATTGGTATTCTCCTTGGCCATTTCTACCCTGAAATAGGCGAGCAAATGAAACCGCTTGGCGACGGCTTCGTTAAGCTCATTAAGATGATCATCGCTCCCGTCATCTTTTGTACCGTCGTCACTGGCATTGCGGGCATGGAAAGCATGAAGGCGGTCGGTCGTACCGGCGCAGTCGCACTGCTTTACTTTGAGATAGTCAGTACCATCGCGCTGATTATTGGTCTTATTATCGTTAACGTTGTACAGCCAGGTGCTGGAATGAACGTCGATCCGGCGAGTCTGGATGCGAAAGCGGTAGCCGTTTACGCCGCGCAGGCGAAAGACCAGGGCATTGTCGCCTTCATTATGGATGTCATCCCGGCGAGCGTCATTGGCGCGTTTGCCAGCGGTAACATCCTGCAGGTGCTGCTGTTTGCCGTACTGTTTGGTTTTGCGCTGCACCGTCTGGGCAGCAAAGGCCAGCTGATTTTTAACGTTATCGAAAGTTTCTCGCAGGTCATCTTCGGCATCATCAATATGATCATGCGCCTGGCACCGATTGGGGCGTTTGGGGCGATGGCATTTACCATCGGTAAATACGGCGTCGGAACACTGGTGCAGCTGGGGCAGCTCATTATCTGCTTTTACATCACCTGTATCCTGTTTGTGGTGCTGGTACTGGGTTCAATCGCTAAAGCGACCGGTTTCAGTATCTTCAAATTTATCCGCTACATCCGTGAAGAACTGCTGATTGTGTTGGGAACATCGTCTTCCGAATCGGCGCTGCCACGTATGCTCGACAAGATGGAAAAACTCGGCTGCCGGAAATCGGTGGTGGGGTTGGTCATCCCGACAGGCTACTCGTTTAACCTTGATGGCACATCGATATACCTGACGATGGCGGCGGTATTTATCGCCCAGGCTACCAACAGTCAGATGGATATCTTCCACCAAATCACGCTATTAATCGTGTTGCTGCTTTCTTCTAAAGGGGCGGCAGGGGTAACGGGCAGTGGCTTTATCGTGCTGGCGGCGACGCTTTCAGCCGTAGGCCATTTGCCGGTGGCGGGTCTTGCGCTGATCCTCGGTATCGATCGCTTCATGTCGGAAGCTCGTGCGCTGACTAACCTGGTCGGTAACGGTGTAGCAACCATCGTGGTCGCTAAGTGGGTTAAAGAACTGGACCACAAAAAACTGGACGATGTGCTGAATAATCGTGCGCCAGAAGGCAAAACGCACGAATTATCCTCTTAATCTCACCTCTTATGCCCGCACTCCCTTCCCCGAGTGCGGGTGTTTGCGCATAATTGCCCCCTGTGCCTGAACTTACCACCTGGGTGAGTTCAGGTTTATTTCACTTCTTCCGTGACATTTCCATGTTCTTGCGGTCTAACACGAAGTGTTTTTAACGTTATTCAGACTGACCGATAACGGGCAGTCTTTTATTACCAGGATAGTTGATCAGGGGTTCACATGCAGGGCACAAAAATTCGACTTTTAGCGGGCGGTTTGCTGGTGATGGCCACTGCTGGCTATGTGCAGGCAGATGCGCTCCAGCCTGATCCAGCATGGCAACAGGGGACGCTCTCCAACGGTTTACAGTGGCAAGTGTTGACCACGCCCCAGCGTCCCAGCGATCGTGTTGAAATTCGCCTGCTGGTTAATACTGGTTCGCTCGCCGAAAGTACCCAACAGAGCGGTTATAGTCATGCCATTCCCCGCATCGCGCTGACGCAAAGCGGTGGCCTTGAAGCGGCACAGGCACGTTCATTGTGGCAACAGGGGATCGACCCTAAGCGCCCGATGCCACCGGTGATCGTTTCTTACGACACCACGCTGTTTAATCTTAGTCTGCCAAATAACCGTAACGACTTGCTGAAAGAGGCGCTCTCTTATCTGGCAAATGCCAGTGGCAAACTGACCATCACACCAGAAACCATCAACCACGCGCTGCAAAGTCAGGACATGGTGGCAACCTGGCCTGCCGACACCAAAGAAGGCTGGTGGCGTTATCGCTTGAAGGGATCGACTTTATTAGGTCACGATCCTGCCGATCCGCTGAAACAACCCGTTGAAGCGGAAAAGATTAAAGATTTCTACCAGAAATGGTACACCCCGGATGCAATGACGCTGCTGGTGGTGGGGAACGTTGATGCGCGCTCGGTTGTAGACCAAATCAACAAAACGTTTGGCGAACTGAAAGGCAAACGTGAAACACCGGCTCCGGTGCCGACGCTTTCTCCTCTGCGTGCGGAAGCGGTGAGCATTATGACCGACGCAGTGCGTCAGGATCGGTTATCCATCATGTGGGATACGCCGTGGCAGCCGATTCGTGAATCAGCCGCACTGCTGCGCTACTGGCGTGCGGACCTGGCCCGTGAGGCGCTGTTCTGGCACGTTCAGCAAGCATTAAGCGCCAGTAACAGTAAAGACATTGGTCTTGGATTTGACTGCCGTGTGCTGTATCTGCGTGCGCAGTGTGCCATCAACATCGAGTCACCAAACGACAAGCTGAACAGCAACCTTAATCTGGTGGCGCGTGAGCTGGCGAAAGTTCGTGATAAAGGTCTGCCGGAAGAAGAGTTCAATGCTCTGGTTGCGCAAAAGAAACTGGAGTTGCAGAAATTGTTTGCTGCTTATGCGCGAGCTGATACCGATATTCTGATGGGCCAGCGGATGCGTTCGTTGCAAAATCAGGTTGTCGATATCGCGCCGGAGCAATATCAGAAACTGCGTCAGGATTTCCTCAACAGCCTGACGGTAGAAATGTTAAATCAGGATTTGCGTCAGCAACTGTCGAACGACATGGCGTTAATTCTGTTGCAGCCGAAAGGTGAGCCGGAATTTAACATGAAAGAGTTGCAGGCCGCATGGGATCAAATCATGGCCCCATCGACTGCGGCTGTGACTACATCCGTAGCCACGGATGACGTCCATCCTGAAGTTTCGGATATTCCACCCGCGCAGTAATAAATAACCCGGCAGCGTTTCTTCTGCGCTGCCGGGATTAACGGTAATGAATAACGTAGTCTGAATGATATGCGTCAGCAGTTTTCGCCAGTCCGTAAGGAGAGCCTTTCTCATCCCTGTAAGGTTATTTCTTCAGATCCTTCTTAAACACTGGTTCAGGACAATCACGACCAAAATGTGCAGCCCAGTCAAAAGCTTTACCGTTTTTCACGTAGCGTTGATAAATTAATGCACCGGTTTCTGGATCAAGGTATCTGACCCAACTTGCAGCATGGCATAACACGGCGGCCCATGTCTGGGTTTTGGGGTGAAGTAAATCGGCAGATTGTCCAGCCCATTCCGCAGCTTGCCAGCGGTAATGCAAAAAGTGATTATTTTTGTCAGGTACTGCATTAGCAAAACGACGGTTTTCTTTCTCACTTATCCAGCCGCTATCATTAGTGTAGGAATAAGGTGTGGAATATGCTCCGCTGGTAATAGCATAGTCGGGATACATTTCATAGGCGACGAGTTCGATGCCATTATATCGTAATAATCTTGCCGCCTCGTATTGCGCCTGCGCGCGCTCCTGATTATTGATATTATTATTTTGGCTTTTTTCCATTAAATCTGCCAGTTGCTGCGCCATTTTACGGTAATTTGGAATATCAAAGTAGCTGACGGCTTGCTGATATTGACCATTGCGAATAAACCTTCTGGCCAGTAATGCACGTAATTTTACGTCAGTTGGAATGAGCGTTGGGGGAACGAAGTAACCGCTATATTCTCTGTCATAATCATTTTCAGATGACTGCAAATTAAAGGGTTTTAGCTGTTGGCTGGGCGGAGGTACATTTTTATCAACAAACGTTTTTAACTCCTGTAACGTTAATACACTTTCCCCCACATCAGCTAAATCTGCCCAATAAGTATCTTTGCCTTTATAAAACAGCGTCATTGCTTGCAAGTAATCATCGCGCTTCAACGCCAGAATTGCTTGCTCGCCAGCAATACGACATGATGGCATAATGATCTCATTACCGTGGTAGTAATCACTTTCTGTCATCGGGTTGCCCCACGTTTCATTTTCCGGGAAGAATTTTGCCGCACTGGCATAATAGCGGGTCGCTAAAGGAATATTACCTTCACGCAGCGCCATTTTTGCGTTTAACCATTCGCGGAGGCCGCTTTCTGGCGCATCCTCTAATAAGACTTTCGTTAACGAGTAATCACCATTACGATAAGCTAATGCGGCCAGTCGATCGCTATAAGAAAATCCTTTTATCCGATGGTTCACCAACAAGTTGATCAATTTTTCACGTTGTGTTGTGCAGAAATATTCACTGTTTTCGGTAATGCACCCATCCTGGCTATACCCTCTGTCGTGACGAATAAAAAGCTCTGCGATGACCAGTTTCTGAACTATGGGATCATCAATAATATTTTCTAAAAGGGCGAAATTTTTTTCATTTGTCAGATACAGTGCAATTCTGCGTAATGAGATTTTACCTACGGGGGAACCTTGTGCAGCCTGTTGCGCATAATATGTGATGGCTCCATTCATATCTGCTTTATTCAGCCGGTAAAAACCTAACTGCCCCAAGCTGGCGAGAGAGAGTTGTTCGGGGTCTGGCTCACCATTGCGAACTTCTTCTATAATTTGTTGATAAAGTTTAATCCCCTTTATGGATTCCTCACTATGATACGCGCCAGTATTATAAGCTAACTCGTCATTTTCACCTGAATCGAATATTTTACGGGCCTGGGTATACATTGCCTTCAGCCGCCATTCACCTTGTTCGCTTTTGGGTAAGGCTAATAATTTATCGAACCAGGGGCTGTCATAGATGAAGTGATAAAAGTCTATGGCTCCCAGATAATAGAGTCGTTCTGCTGTAGGTAGTTTTGTCTTCAGTTTCTCTGCTATCTCTTGTAGACGTTTTTCGCGAGTGTAATGCTGATAATCGGTATCCTTTTGCGTTTCTCTGTACTGATAATAGTCCTCTAAATCGTTTGGTTCGATCTCTGGCTGCCATAAAGGTAAACGTGGATCGCGTTCGACTAAATGTCGAGCTTCATATATGAAACTGCCATTAGGCATTTCTGTTAATGTGTGTTGTCGATCATGCAAAAGTGAGTTCGGCGCATAAGGCCCGCAAGCATAAGCGTTCTCGCAAATGAGCGTGAATAACACAACGCTGGCAATCCGCGATATCTCATGGCGTAACATTAAACTCTCCTTGTAGTCTTTGATTGCAGCGCGCCCATCCCAGCGGACTGCTTTCTCCGGCGCGCAGTTGCCTGGCGCTTCCTCTCACAAAATTCAGGCTGGATGGCCCGGATTGCACCTGATAGTGGCTGGCTCCATCAGCGAATAGACAATCTGCATTGGGCAGAATTATTTGTTTCGGCAACGGCGCATCAATTTCGCCATTGTTTTTAATAGCCAGATCAAAAAGCTGTTCGTCTGCATGTTGAGCAATAATTAACGACCAGCGTGGGGTCAGCGGTTGATGCTGAATCACGGCTTCCAGCGTCGTCAGTGACCAGGCGCGGCGATCGCCTGCTAACGGTAGCCGAAACCATACCAGCCCCTGTAATCCACGCGGTGGTTGCTGTTCTAAATATTGAATGAAATCGGCAATGGTTTGCGGTGACACACTTAATTCACGCATCTCTTCGGCAACGTATAACGGAGCTTCACTCTCGACGCGATTATCACTGGTAAGCGCAGAACCGTAAGCGGGCAATGCGATGAAAAAAGGATGCGTGGTTTGTCTGGCATATTGCTTTACCCAACGCTGCGCCAGACTGGCATCTAACAGGCCTTTTTCGGGCGAAAGCACGTTATGTACCTGTAAAACCGAAGAGTCCGCAATGCGCAATAATCGGGCGAGATGTGGTGATTTAAGCCAGGTCGGCAGGGCGGTAACGCTAAGTTTTATATTTGCAGGAAGCGTCTGATGTAACGCACTAAGAAGTGTCATATATTCCGGCAATTTTGCTGTTGGCGCGTCATAATCAATTTCCACACCTGCCAGCGTAACCCCTGCCTTTTGCCACTCACGTAGGGTCTGTTGAATATGCTGGATAACTTGCTGGTTATTAAACCGTGTAAGCTGGCCATCGAGTCGCGCGACCAGCCAGACCGGGCGACCATCTTGCTTAATAAGTGAAGTATTAACCGTAAAGTGTCGGATGCCTTCTTGCGGGTGAAATTGCATCCCAAGTATGCGTAGCGTAGAGAAAAGTGGGCGGCTTCGTTTTAGTGCCTCGTTATGTTCTGCTGTCCAGACGCGTTGCCAGATATAGACTTGCTGATCAAAGCGAAGCGGTTGTGAAGGGGTAAATAAAATATGCAGCCCGTAGCCCAGGCCGATCAGAAGAAGTGAAGCTGCAAAAATCCTTTTGCAAGATGGCATATTGTTACGGCATTACGATTATCAACAGGCTGATAGTGTACCGCTGTAACTATTAACGGAGAACGAATATCTATCCGTTCTCCGTCAAAAACCATTATTCCGGCATTGCTTCACGCGGGATAATCGCGCCGCGATACTGAATAACGGTACTTGCAGTCAAATGCCCACGTTTCGCGGCATCTTCCGCACTACCGCCTGTCAGACGTACCGCCAGATAACCGGCGCTGAAAGAGTCGCCAGCTGCGGTGGTATCGATCACTTTTTCTTTCGGCAGTTTCACCGCCGGAACATCCACTAACCCTTCACCTGCAATGGACACCAGGCAAGAATCAGCCCCGCGTTTCACCACCACTTCTTTCACGCCTGCTTTATGGGTGCGCGCAATGACGTCTTCCACCGGTTGTTGACCCCACAGCGCGTCTTCGTCGTCCAGCGTCAGGAAGGCGATATCCGTGCATTCCAGCATTTGCTGATACACCTGCTGCGTCTCTTCTTTGCTGGCCCACAGGCGCGGACGGTAGTTATTGTCGAAAATCACTTTTCCGCCATTGGCGCGGCATTCGCGCAGCAGGGAAAGCAGTTTTTCGCGGCTGGTTGGGCTTAAAATCGCCAGGCTAATCCCGCTAAGGTAGAGATAATCGAATTTCGCCAGCTCTGCGCAAATCGCCGCTGACTGCTCGCTTTCCAGCCAGAATTTGGCCGCGGCTTCGTTACGCCAGTAGTAGAACGTACGTTCGCCAGTGTCATCGGTTTCAATGTAGTAAAGGCCCGGCAGGCGGTTTTCCATCCGTTGGGTCAGGGAAGTATCAACGTTCTCGCCGTGCCAGGCGTCCAACATCTGCTGACTAAAACTGTCCGTTCCCAGCGCCGTCACGTAATGAACGGTTAATGCCGCAGGATCGACCTGACGGGCGATATAGACGGAGGTGTTCAGGGTATCGCCGCCGAAACCGCGCTTAACGTCTGCGCCTTTCTCGGAAAGCTCAATCATGCATTCGCCAATCACGGCAATCTTTTTGGACATAGTCGTGAACCTGATCTGTAAAAAAATTAGCGTTAGTTTGCGCTGTGGTGGTTTGTTGGTCAACTATATTAAAACACTGTTCCATTATTTTTTTGAGCCAGAACGTATTCCTGGACGATTTCGCCGCAGGACGGGCAAATTTAGCCGCTTCGGGCGGTAAAGTTCTGGCGTTGCGCGCCGATAACATTTGTCGAGTCCGGGCAGCATCACTTTTAAACACAGGACATCTTCGATGATAAGGCAGGTTATTCAGCGAATAAGCCATCCTGAAGCAAGTATCGAAAGCTTGCAGGAACGACGCTTTTGGTTGCAGTGTGAACGTGCTTACACCTGGCAACCGATTTACCAGACATCCGGTCGGTTGATGGCCGTAGAGCTATTAACGGTCGTTACTCATCCCGAGGATCCTTCGCAACGACTGCCGCCGGATCGTTATTTTGCTGAAATCACCATCAGACATCGTATGGATGTGGTGAAAGAACAGATTGATTTGCTGGCGCAAAAAGCCGTGTTCTTTGTTGAGCATGGGCTGCTGGCATCGGTTAATATCGATGGTCCGACACTTCTCGCCCTACGTCAGAAGCCGGAAATTTTGCGTCAGATTGACCGCCTTCCCTGGCTGCGTTTTGAACTGGTAGAACATATCCGCCTGCCAAAAGATTCAACCTTTGCCTCGATGTGCGAATTTGGTCCGCTATGGCTTGATGATTTTGGCACTGGGATGGCAAATTTCTCCGCGCTCAGTGAAGTCCGTTATGACTACATTAAAATCGCTCGCGAACTGTTTGTGATGCTGCGCCAGTCGCCGGAAGGCCGCACGCTCTTTTCGCAGCTTTTACATCTAATGAATCGCTATTGTCGCGGGGTGATTGTCGAGGGCGTGGAAACGCCGGAAGAGTGGCGCGATGTACAGAACTCGCCCGCATTCGCCGCACAAGGCTGGTTTCTTTCGCGTCCGGCACCGATAGAAACGCTGGATACGGTGGCTCTGGTGGTGTAGCCGCCTCATTTTCCGCCTGGCTGGACTATCTTTAGGACTGGCCCAGGAAGAATATGAGGAAGCGAACTATGAGCAAGGCAGGCAAAATAACCGCCGCGATTTCAGGTGCTTTCTTGTTGTTGCTCGTCGTGGCGATCATTTTGATTGCGACTTTTGACTGGAATCGACTCAAACCGACCATCAACCAGAAAGTCTCTGCGGAGCTGAATCGCCCGTTCGCTATTCGTGGCGATCTGGGCGTGGTATGGGAGCGGCAAAAACAGGAAACTGGCTGGCGCAGCTGGGTGCCGTGGCCCCATGTACACGCGGAAGACATCATTCTCGGCAACCCGCCAGACATTCCCGAAGTCACAATGGTGCATCTGCCACGGGTAGAAGCAACGCTGGCCCCTCTGGCGCTGCTGACCAAAACGGTCTGGCTACCGTGGATCAAACTGGAAAAGCCCGACGCACGCCTGATTCGCCTCTCAGAAAAGAATAACAACTGGACGTTTAATCTCGCCAGCGATGACAACAAAGACGCGAATGCAAAGCCGTCGGCGTGGTCGTTTCGGCTGGATAATATTCTGTTCGATCAAGGGCGGATCGCCATTGATGACAAAGTAAGCAAAGCGGATCTGGAAATTTTTGTCGATCCATTAGGCAAGCCGTTACCGTTCAGTGAAGTCAGCGGATCGAAAGGTAAGAACGAGAAAGAAAAGGTGGGCGATTACGTTTTTGGCCTGAAGGCGCAGGGACGTTATAACGGCGAACCGCTCACGGGCACGGGAAAAATTGGCGGCATGCTGGCGCTGCGTGGCGAAGGGACGCCGTTTCCGGTACAGGCTGATTTCCGCTCTGGTAACACCCGTGTTGCTTTTGATGGCGTCGTGAATGACCCAATGAAAATGGGCGGCGTCGATTTACGGCTTAAATTTTCCGGCGATTCGCTGGGCGATCTCTATGAACTGACGGGCGTTCTGCTGCCTGATACCCCACCGTTTGAAACCGATGGTCGGCTGGTAGCGAAAATCGACACGGAAAAATCGTCGGTCTTTGATTATCGTGGCTTTAACGGGCGTATTGGCGATAGCGATATTCACGGTTCTCTGGTCTACACCACCGGTAAGCCACGGCCAAAACTGGAAGGTGACGTCGAGTCGCGCCAATTGCGGCTGGCAGATTTAGGACCGTTAATTGGCGTTGATTCCGGTAAAGGGGCGGAAAAGTCGAAACGGTCTGAACAGAAGAAGGGCGAAAAAAGCGTTCAGCCTGCGGGCAAAGTGCTGCCGTATGACCGCTTCGAAACCGATAAATGGGACGTCATGGATGCCGATGTTCGATTCAAAGGCCGTCGTATTGAGCATGGCAGCAGCCTGCCGATTAGCGATCTTTCTACCCATATCATCCTCAAAAATGCTGACCTACGCCTGCAACCGCTGAAATTTGGCATGGCGGGCGGCAGCATTGCGGCGAATATTCATCTGGAAGGCGATAAAAAGCCGATGCAAGGGCGGGCAGATATTCAGGCTCGTCGACTGAAACTGAAAGAACTGATGCCGGATGTGGAATTGATGCAGAAGACGCTGGGGGAAATGAACGGTGATGCGGAACTACGCGGTAGCGGTAACTCAGTGGCGGCGCTTTTGGGGAACAGTAACGGTAACCTGAAACTGTTGATGAATGACGGGCTGGTGAGCCGCAACCTGATGGAGATTGTCGGGCTGAACGTCGGTAACTACATTGTCGGTGCGATCTTCGGTGATGATGAGGTGCGGGTGAACTGCGCGGCAGCAAATCTGAATATTGCCAATGGCGTGGCGCGTCCGCAGATTTTTGCTTTTGATACTGAGAACGCGTTGATTAATGTTACCGGCACGGCAAGTTTTGCTTCGGAACAGCTGGATTTGACTATTGATCCGGAGAGTAAAGGGATTCGGATTATCACACTGCGTTCGCCGCTGTATGTGCGTGGGACGTTTAAAAATCCGCAGGCTGGGGTGAAAGCCGGGCCGTTGATTGCCCGAGGTGCCGTTGCGGCGGCACTGGCAACGCTGGTGACGCCAGCTGCGGCCTTGCTGGCGCTGATCTCACCTTCCGAAGGGGAGGCTAATCAGTGTCGGACGATTTTGTCGCAGATGAAGAAGTGATGATAATTGCCGGATATCTGGCATCCGGCAATTAAACAGATTTAGATTGTTAGCAAAGTGCGCTTTGTTCATGCCCGATAAGCGTAGCGCATCAGGCTTTTCACTCTTATTACAACGACTGATGTCGCGTCTCATGCGTCAGCAGCAGGGCGATTAACGTCAAGCCAGCCATTGCCGCCAGATATAACCCCACCGCACCTAACCCGTAGTTAGTTTGCAACCAGGCCGCGATATATGGCGCAACGGAAGCCCCGAGAATCGACGCTACGTTGTAAGAGAACGATGCTCCGGTGTAACGCACTTCTGTCGGGAACAACTCTGGTAACAGCGCGCCCATCGGCCCGAAGGTCAGCCCCATCAGGCTTAACCCCAGCAGCAGGAAAGCAAAAACCAGAATAGGATTGCCAGAACCGAGCAGTGGATTAAAGGCGAACAGCGCGAACAGGATGATTAGCGTCGTGATGATCACCATGCTTTTACGCCGCCCAAAGGCATCGGCCAGCAATCCGGCTACTGGTACCATCACGCCAAAACCAATAACTGCCATCATCAGCATCCACAGCACTTCATTGCGCGGCAGGCCAAGCCCAATTGGCGCGGCGGCGGTACTGAAGGTCATTGAGTAGACGGTCATGATATAAAACAACGTGTAGGTTGCCAGCATGATAAAGGTGCCGAGTACCGTGACGCGCACGTGTTTGGTCAGCAGTGTACCCAGCGGGATCTTCACCTGCTTTTTCGCTTTAGCGACTTTTTCAAACACCGGCGACTCATGCAGCGACACGCGAACATACAGGCCGATAATGACCAGCACCGCCGAGAAGATAAACGGCACGCGCCAGCCCCAGCTCATAAACTGCTCATCGGTCAGCAGCCAGGAAAGCAGCAGAAAAGTGCCGTTAGCAAAGAAGAAGCCAATCGGTGCGCCCAGCTGTGGGAAGGAGCCGTACAGCGCACGTTTACGCGGTGGTGCGTTCTCGGTTGCCAACAGCGCTGCGCCACCCCATTCACCGCCTAATCCCAGACCTTGACCAAATCGAGCCAGTGCCAGCAGCAGCGGGGCGAAAATACCAATCGTGGCGTAGCCCGGCAGCAGACCAATCACCACTGTTGAAATCCCCATCGTTAGCAACGAGGCGACCAGCGTCGCTTTACGCCCAACGCGATCGCCGAAATGACCAAATACGGCAGAACCGATTGGGCGTGCGACGAAAGCGATGGCGAAGGTGGCGAGCGATTGTAGCGTCGCTGCCGCCGGATCGCCCTGCGGGAAGAAGATATGCGGGAACACAATAACGGCCGCAGTGGCGTAAATGTAGAAGTCGAAGAACTCAATGGCCGTGCCAATGAGGGAGGCGACAAGGACTTTATTACGTGAGTTTATCGGCTTGTATTCTTGCTCGTTGTCGAGTGTTGTGGCTGTTGCTTGCATAATCTTTTCTTATTTTTTGGCGAACGAATAGCCATATTACGCACAGCAAAAGTGATATTTCAATGTGTAACAAATCGCGGAAAAGGTTAAAAACCAGGCAAAAAGCGGATAATGTTTAGACTAGTGATTTTTCTTCTATGAAATGCTTCACACAATTTCATAAATGGTGGATAAAACTGGTTTCAGGTTAAATAAAAGTTACCAACTGGATTTATATGCTGGGTTTATGAGTTGATGTGAAATTGTTGGCTCCCGAAGAGATGGCTGAAGAGGTCCAGGGGAAGAGTTTCAGGTGGTTATGTGCGCATTATAGCCGGATGCGATGCTGGTGCATCTTATCCGGCCTACGGCGAGCCAGGTTGAATAAATTCGTAGGCCGAATAAGGCGTTTACGCCGCATCCGACCTATTTTAATGCTGCGTTTTCCCCGGCATTCGCGGGTCGTCTTTGTATTCGGCGGTGGCAATCCACGCCGCGCAAAACAACGTCAGACGGGCAAAGAAGTAAAAAAACGCCATCAGCCCCAGCACGGAACCAAATGCCGCGCCAGACGGGGATTTCATCAACGACGGCAGGGTATACGTCATCACGATTTTAATGACTTCAAAACCAATAGCCGCGATGAATGTTCCACGAATCAGCGCCTTTTTACGCGGGCGATGACGCGGAAGACGCCAGAAGATCCAGAAGAAAAGCAGATAGTTAGCGAAGATAGAAATCGCCATGCCAATCAACCGCCACGTCGGTTTCAGCCACTCAATACTGTTAAGGTGCAGGGCGCTAATAATCATTTGCTGCGCCGAACCGGCAACCGAGGTTATTGAAAGCGTGACAATCAGCGCAATCAATAAACCAATTAGTGAAATAAAATCACGCAGATACTTAACCCAAAACTTCTCCTGATCTTGCGGTGAACGTTCCCAAACATCACGCGATTGAGCGCGAATTGCTTCACGCAAATTTCCCATCCAGTTGATCCCGGAATAGAGCGCCACCGCCAGGCCGACAAGCCCTACGGTCGTTCGCTGCTGAACGGCGGTGTTGATGGTATTTTTCAATGTGGCCGCCAGCGTCGGATCGCTGATGTTTTGCAGAATTTTGTCGAAGATATCCTGCAGCAGCATCGGGTGGGAGGCCAGCACAAAGCCCCCTGCGGCAAACGACACCATCAAAATCGGGATCATCGATAAAAACGAGAAATAAGTGATTGCCGCGCCAAACTGGTTACCCAGCCGATCATTGAAGCGTTCTGTCGCGCGTATCAGGTGCGCGATGATTGGTTGACGTTGGACTTTCCCGGCAGTGGTGGTAACGGTTTCCAACGCCTGACTGACTTTGCTGCCTTTATCGCTATTATCCAGATGTTTAATTTGCTCGTGCTCCAGATCCTGGGTGGGACGTTTGATCTCGTTTTCCTGCGTCATCCGCTCTTTAGTCCTTCTGTCGTTGTCTGTCTTAAAAAGTATAGTCGGTCAGTCCAGGTGCTCTTTTATTACGCCAGCCAGCCACTGCATAAACAGATTTACACGGCGGGAAAGCTCCCGACGCTGGGGATAAACCAGAGAAATGGATAGCGGCTCGGCGCGGTAGTTGGGCAACACTTCAATAAGCCGCCCGGCGCGTAGGGCTTCGCGTACGGCGACGCGGGGGATTTGAATGATACCCAGACCCGCCAGGCCGGCGGCGAGATAGGTTTCGCTACTGTTTACCGTCAACATGCCGCCGGACTTAAACCACTGGACGCCATTACTGGTGGCAACCTCAAAACCTAATGGATGCGCGCCCAAATGCGGCGTGTAATGCACCACTGCGTGCGAAGTCAGATCGTCCACACTTTGCGGATAATCAAAACGCGTCAGATAGTGCGGGCTGGCACAGTTGACCATCGTCAGTTTGCCGAGGGGGCGGGTAATAATACCCTCGTCGGGCAACGAGCCCGTGCGCATCACGCAATCATAGCCATCACGAAGAATATCAATCGCCCGGTCACTGCTACTTAATTCCAGTTCAATCCCTGGGTACTGATGAAGAAATTCTGGCAGGCGCGGCAGCAACAGGTTTTTCGCAATTCCGAGCGGGATATCGACGCGTAATTTGCCGCTGATGCTGGTGGTATCCTGCTGAAACAGGCCGTCCAGTTCGTTGAGATTACTCAACACATCTTTCGCTCGTTGGTAATAGGTCATGCCGTCGGGGGTAAGTTTGACCCGCCGCGTAGTGCGATGCAGCAACTGGGTGCCAAGCTGATGTTCCAGTGCCTGTATCTGGCGCGAAACACTTCCCTTTGGCAAAGCAAAGAAATCCGCTGCACGGGAAAAACTTTCCAGCTCTGCGACCTTAATGAACAACTGCATTGCGTGAATTTTATCCATTTCTTTGACCGATTGTTGTTCACAGCGAAACAGTAACGCGCATAGCGCATTATTTATTGTTTTTTCTAGCATCTAATGCAAGGTTTCACAATGTAGTAATGATTAATACCGGTATTTTTTAGAAGGAAATGGCTGATAAGCTTCACTGGAAAGGAAAAATAACGCTTGAAGGACTGTCTTTTCAGCAATTTCCTGCAAAATAGTAAATGCAGTATTGGCTTTTCGTGCGCAATTTAATCATTTTGCGGTCAGGTATTTAGCCAGCTCTCGCGAAAATCACAGTTTATTTGAATGCTTGTCAGACGAAGATATAAGGATTTCCTCAAAAATGTTTTAAATAATGCCCTCGACATGTAATTTCAGGCTGTCAGCTGTAACTATTTATATCGGTAACTATTTTCCACATTGCATATCTGTAGAATGGCCACCGCCAAATGGCGAATTCTTATTTTGCCTCTCGGGTAATACCCTTCCCCTACTTGAGAGTTTTAACGTATCCAGGTGGAGATTCAGTAATGCATATAATCATGTTTGACAGGCAGTCAATATTTATTCACGGAATGAAAATCAGCTTACAGCAGCGTATTCCTGGAGTGAGTATTCAGGGCGTCGATCAGGCAGATGAACTGTGGCAAAAACTGGAAAGCTCCCCTGAAGCCTTGGTCATGCTTGATGGCGATCAGGATGGTGAGTTTTGCTACTGGTTACTGCAAAAAACCGTAGTGCAATTTCCTGATGTTAAAGTGTTGATAACGGCGACAGATTGCAGCAAACGATGGTTACAGGAAGTTATCCATTTTAACGTGATGGCAATTGTACCGCGTGATTCAGCCGTCGAGACGTTTGCATTGGCGGTAAATAGCGCGGCAATGGGAATGATGTTTCTGCCCGGAGACTGGCGAACGACACCGGAAAAAGACACAAAAGACCTCAAATCGCTAAGCGCCCGCCAACGGGAAATTTTAACTATGCTGGCGGCAGGTGAATCAAATAAAGAGATCGGCAGGGCGTTAAATATCAGTACCGGAACGGTTAAAGCGCATCTGGAATCGCTTTATCGCCGTCTGGAAGTGAAAAACCGCACTCAGGCGGCGATGATGTTAAATATCGCCTCCTGAAGAGGATAGTTTTATAGCCAGCAGGTTGTTAGTGGCTGGCTGTTAAAATATTACGGTTCGCCGTACAAACCTATCAGACGCCGTACCACACCGTTGGTCCAGCCAAATCCATCCTGCAACGGATATTCGCCCCCGCCGCCCTCACGGGGAATGCCATCGGCAATATGGTATTTCTCGATCAGTCTGTGATGTTCCAGGTAAAACTGGTTCACTGTCTTCAGCCAGCTACGCGCGATTTCATCACCCAGATAGTCATCGCCGTACATTTTAAATCCCTGAATCGCCATCCACTGCAATGGCGCCCAGCCGTTGGGTTTATCCCACTGTTCTCCGGTTTCGTACTCGCTCGCCAGAATCCCACCCGGCGTCAGTAAACGGCTACGTACGGCGTTTGCCAGGCGGTCTGCCTGTTCGTGATTCGCCATGCCCACGTATAACGGCACAATAGCGGCAGCGGAAAAGAGGGCTAACTGCTCGCGCCGCCAGTCGTAATCGCGGTAGATGCCGTTTTCATCATCCCAGAGATAACGGTTAACTGCATCGCGGCGGGCGCTGGCTTTCTGGCGGAACAGCGTTTCTGTCTCTTTCTCACCTTTCAGCGCCGAGATGTTGGCAATGGCGCTCTCCAGTTTAAACAGGAAAGCATTAAGGTCGATGGGGATGAATTGGGTAGTGCGAATGCTTGCCAGACGGCCCGCGTCACGTAGCCAGCGTGATGAGTAATCCCAGCCAGAAGCGGCACCTGCGCGTAAATCGCGATACACCTCGTTAGGCGGGCGACCGGAGTGTTTCGCGGTTTCCACATCTTCCAGCCAGGATTCATCGCGCGGCGTGTCGCGGTCATCCCAATAACGGTTGAGCAGGGCGCCGTCCGGCATCCGCACCACATGGCGATAGGCCTGATTCGGAATCAGTGATTCTGCGCCGTCCATCCAGAAGGCATATTCCATTTTTAGATGATCAAGGTAGCGGCGTGCACCGCGCACACCATCTTCTTCAAATAGCTCCACCATCAACGCAAAAACCGGTGGCTGCGAGCGGCTCAAATAATAGGTGCGGTTGCCGTTGGGGATGTGGCCATAGTTTTCTATCATCCAGGCGAAGTTGTCGGCCATGCATTTCAGTAAATCCTCACGCCCGCTCTCTGCCAGCCCCAGCATGGTGAAATAGGAATCCCAGTAGTAGGTTTCGCTAAAACGGCCCCCCGGGACAATGTACGATTGCGGTAGCGCCAGCAGGGAAGACCAGGGAATATGATCCTGGGGTTCGCGGGTTAACACCGGCCATAGTTGGTCGATATGCTCTTTCAGTGAGTTTTGCGGGTCCGATACATACTCGCTGGAGTAGACTTCCGGCTGCCAGAAGTGCTGTTCAACAAACTGGCGTAAGTCGAAATCGCGATGACGGCGCACTTTACGATAGCGGATTAAGATATCCAGCGGGTCCATTTTGGGGGCGCAGTCAGGGAAGGTTTTGCTGTCAGGGAAAATTTTCGCCGACTGGACATGCTCGAACAGTTCGAGATAACGATCGGCAGGGGTCAGCGCATCAGAGGCGGGTAGCCCCTCAATCATCTCGGGTTCTGGCTCTGCCTCCATCATCTCATCCAGTTTTAATTCATACGGATCCAGCTCATAGCAGAGATCGACTTCGATCATCCGTTCATCTGGATTAAGGTTTTGAATTTTCTGATTGAGCATAAGGATCCGACCTCCGAAATTCGTCTCTAATTATCGGGCTTTCCTTTAAGAGTAGTCATTCGCTACGGTCGATGGGGGATGAAGTGTGCGGAAGATCACGTTTATTAATGTGTCAAAAAATATAACCCATTAATATACAAAGAAAATGAGTGATAAACGTTTTTTTGCAAAATTTCATTTTCGGAACATTCACGCTACTCCATGATAAAAGCAGGTGTATCGCTGTTATTACAAATAAGAGTAGCGGTAATCAGTGTAAGAATGCAGAAGGAAGTAAACTCTTTTTGGTTATTAAAATAAATAACAGGAATTCCTTAAATATATATTTAAAATTAATCTGGTGTTTTCTGGTGTAAATATTATTGGTGTTAGTTTGTTATATAGATAAATCAATTTCATGCTTAGGATTTTGTTATTTAAATTATACCTGTAACCCCTTGCGTCCATTCCAGATAAATCCTACTTTTTTATTGCCTTCAAATAAATTTAAGGAGTTCGAAATGGACCAGAAGCTGTTAACGGATTTCCGCTCAGAACTACTCGACTCGCGTTTTGGCGCGAAGGCAATTTCTACTATCGCGGAATCAAAACGTTTTCCGCTGCATGAAATGC
>NZ_VATL01000026.1:0-5594 GCF_005781065.1 Escherichia sp. E1130 | reverse complement strand
TAACTGACTGGCATTACAGCTCCAGGGCTGCCGTTTTGCGTATATCACACCAGTTAAGTGTTGCTGCTGTTAGCGGCAATAATTTTCGCGACTTTTTCAGCCTGAGCGTTCATCTGCATCTGGCGGTAAGCATTTTCCATCAGCGGCAGCGCATCACGCGTAGCCTGGGTATCCGGGTAGTCACGCAGCATGCCTTCGACGCGGTTGACGACGGCAACCCATGCGCCACGTTCGGTGTAGTACTCTGCAACGGAGTATTCATATTTCGCCAGACGATCTTTCAGGAACACCAGACGTTTGGTTGCATCAGTGGTGTACTGGCTGTTTGGATAGCCGCGCACCAGTTTGGAAAAGTCACTAAATGCAGCTCGAGCATGTTGAGGATCGCGATCGCTACGGTCAACGCCAAAGAACCCTTGCAGCGCACTGTCATCCAGCGCCATATTGGTCAGGCCACGCATGTACATGACATAATCGATATTCGGATGGGTCGGGTTGAGGCGAATAAAACGATCGATGGCAGCCTGTGCTAACGGCAGATCGGCGTTTTTATAGTAGGCGTAGATGAGATCCAGCTGCACCTGCTGCGAATACGGACCAAACGGATAGCGATTATCTAACGCTTCCAGTTGCGTTATTGCCTGTCTCCAGTTACCGTCCTGCAGCTTTTGTTGTGCAGTCGCGTAAATTTCATTTGGCGGATTATCAGGTACTTCTTCCTTTGACCCCGAGCAACCCGCCAAAAACAGGCTTAGTGTGGCGGCTGCCACCAGATATTTCATGCGCGTCATGACGTTTTGACTTTCCTCAAAATGTAATACGGGAGATTCTCTGTTCCTGCTCCCGGTTAAGACCAGCTACAATAGCACACTATATTAAACGGCAAAGCCGTAAAACCCCAACGATAAACGAAGAAGCAGTATATATGGCACAACGAGTAGAACTCACTGCAACAGTGTCCGAAAACCAACTCGGTCAACGCTTAGATCAGGCTTTAGCCGAAATGTTCCCGGATTATTCACGTTCGCGAATAAAAGAATGGATCCTCGACCAGCGCGTGCTGGTTAACGGCAAAGTTTGTGATAAGCCGAAAGAAAAAGTATTGGGTGGCGAGCTGGTGGCCATCAACGCCGAGATTGAAGAAGAAGCGCGTTTTGAACCGCAGGATATCCCGCTGGATATCGTCTATGAAGATGAAGACATTATCGTCATTAATAAACCGCGCGACCTGGTGGTACATCCTGGCGCGGGTAACCCGGATGGCACGGTATTGAATGCGTTGCTTCATTACTATCCGCCCATTGCCGATGTACCGCGTGCGGGTATTGTCCATCGTCTGGATAAAGACACCACTGGCCTCATGGTTGTGGCAAAAACCGTTCCAGCCCAGACGCGCCTGGTGGAATCTCTGCAACGACGTGAAATTACTCGTGAGTATGAAGCGGTAGCAATTGGTCATATGACTGCTGGTGGCACGGTGGACGAGCCAATCAGTCGCCATCCGACCAAACGAACTCATATGGCGGTGCATCCGATGGGCAAACCGGCGGTCACTCACTATCGCATTATGGAACACTTCCGTGTGCACACGCGTCTGCGGCTGCGTCTGGAAACTGGACGTACGCACCAGATCCGCGTGCATATGGCCCATATAACCCATCCGCTGGTGGGCGATCCGGTTTATGGTGGCCGTCCGCGTCCGCCAAAAGGTGCTTCGGAAGCGTTTATCTCCACGCTGCGTAAGTTTGATCGTCAGGCGCTTCATGCAACCATGCTGCGTCTTTATCACCCGATCTCCGGCATTGAAATGGAATGGCATGCGCCTATTCCACAAGATATGGTGGAGCTGATTGAGGTGATGCGCGCCGATTTCGAAGAGCATAAGGATGAAGTGGACTGGTTATGAGTAAGCTGATTGTCCCGCAGTGGCCGCTGCCAAAAGGTGTTGCGGCCTGTAGCTCTACCCGTGTCGGCGGCGTGAGCTTGCCGCCCTACGACTCGCTCAACCTCGGTGCTCATTGTGGTGATAACCCGGAGCACGTCGAGGAAAATCGCAAGCGGCTTTTTGCTGCGGGTAATTTGCCTTCAAAACCGGTCTGGCTTGAGCAGGTACACGGTAAAGATGTGCTTAAGCTTACTGGCGAACCTTATACCTCAAAACGGGCGGATGCCTCGTATAGCAACACACCCGGCACGGTTTGTGCCGTAATGACAGCCGATTGCCTGCCTGTGCTGTTTTGCAATCGGGCAGGAACGGAAGTCGCGGCTGCCCATGCTGGCTGGCGTGGACTGTGCGCAGGCGTGCTGGAAGAGACGGTTTCCTGCTTTGCCGATAAGCCCGAAAACATTCTTGCCTGGTTGGGGCCGGCAATCGGTCCACGCGCGTTTGAAGTGGGGCCGGAGGTTCGCGAGGCGTTTATGGAAGTAGACGCCAACGCGAGTACAGCTTTCATTCAGCATGGTGATAAGTATCTGGCGGATATTTATCAGCTTGCCCGACAGCGTCTGGCGAGCGTTGGTGTTGAGCAAATTTTCGGCGGCGACCGTTGTACATATACGGAAAATGAGACTTTCTTCTCTTATCGTCGCGACAAGATCACCGGTCGTATGGCAAGTTTCATTTGGCTGATATAACCTAAAGAATCAAGACGATCCGGTACGCGTGATTTTCTTTTCACATTAATCTGGTCAATAACCTTGAATAATTGAGGGATGACCTCATTTAATCTCCAGTAGCAACTTTGATCCGTTATGGGAGGAGTTATGCGTCTGGATCGTCTTACTAATAAATTCCAGCTTGCTCTTGCCGATGCCCAATCACTTGCACTCGGGCACGACAACCAATTCATCGAACCACTTCATTTAATGAGCGCCCTGCTGAATCAGGAAGGGGGTTCGGTTAGTCCTTTATTAACATCTGCTGGCATCAATGCTGGCCAGTTGCGCACAGATATCACTCAGGCATTAAACCGTTTACCACAGGTTGAAGGTACAGGTGGCGATGTCCAGCCATCACAGGATCTGGTGCGCGTTCTTAATCTTTGCGACAAGCTGGCGCAAAAACGTGGTGATAACTTTATCTCGTCAGAACTGTTCGTTCTGGCGGCACTTGAGTCTCGCGGCACGCTGGCCGATATCCTGAAAGCAGCAGGGGCGACCACCGCCAACATTACTCAAGCGATTGAACAAATGCGCGGAGGTGAAAGCGTGAATGATCAAGGAGCTGAAGACCAACGTCAGGCTTTGAAAAAATACACCATCGACCTTACCGAACGAGCCGAACAAGGCAAACTCGATCCGGTGATTGGTCGTGATGAAGAAATTCGCCGTACCATTCAGGTACTGCAACGTCGTACTAAAAATAACCCGGTGCTGATTGGTGAGCCTGGTGTTGGTAAAACTGCCATCGTTGAAGGTCTGGCGCAGCGTATTATTAATGGTGAAGTGCCGGAAGGGCTGAAAGGCCGCCGCGTACTGGCGCTGGATATGGGCGCGCTGGTGGCTGGGGCGAAATATCGCGGTGAGTTTGAAGAACGTTTAAAAGGCGTGCTTAACGATCTCTCCAAACAGGAAGGCAACGTCATCCTGTTTATCGACGAATTACATACTATGGTTGGCGCAGGTAAAGCCGATGGCGCAATGGACGCCGGGAATATGCTGAAACCGGCACTGGCACGTGGTGAGCTGCACTGCGTGGGGGCCACGACGCTGGACGAATATCGCCAGTACATCGAAAAAGATGCTGCGCTAGAACGTCGCTTCCAGAAAGTGTTTGTTGCAGAACCTTCTGTTGAAGACACCATTGCGATTTTGCGTGGCCTGAAAGAACGTTACGAACTGCACCACCATGTGCAAATTACAGACCCGGCAATTGTTGCAGCGGCGACATTGTCTCATCGCTACATTGCTGACCGTCAGCTGCCGGATAAAGCCATCGACCTGATCGATGAAGCAGCATCCAGCATTCGTATGCAGATTGACTCAAAACCGGAAGAACTCGACCGACTCGATCGTCGTATCATCCAGCTCAAACTGGAACAACAGGCGTTAATGAAAGAGTCTGATGAAGCCAGTAAAAAACGCCTGGATATGCTCAACGAAGAACTGAGCGACAAAGAACGTCAGTACTCCGAGTTAGAAGAAGAGTGGAAAGCAGAGAAAGCGTCGCTCTCTGGTACGCAGACCATTAAAGCGGAACTGGAGCAGGCAAAAATCGCCATTGAACAGGCTCGCCGTGTAGGTGACCTGGCGCGGATGTCTGAACTGCAATACGGCAAAATCCCGGAACTGGAAAAGCAACTGGAAGCCGCAACGCAGCTCGAAGGTAAAACTATGCGTCTGTTGCGTAATAAAGTGACCGACGCCGAAATTGCTGAAGTGCTGGCGCGTTGGACGGGGATTCCGGTTTCTCGCATGATGGAAAGCGAGCGCGAAAAACTGCTGCGTATGGAACAAGAACTGCACCAGCGCGTTATTGGTCAGAACGAAGCGGTTGATGCGGTATCTAACGCTATTCGTCGTAGCCGTGCGGGGCTGGCGGATCCAAATCGCCCGATTGGTTCATTCCTGTTCCTCGGCCCAACTGGTGTGGGTAAAACTGAACTTTGTAAGGCGCTGGCGAACTTTATGTTTGATAGCGACGAGGCGATGGTCCGTATCGATATGTCCGAGTTTATGGAGAAACACTCGGTGTCTCGTCTGGTTGGTGCGCCTCCGGGATATGTCGGTTATGAAGAAGGTGGCTACCTGACCGAAGCGGTGCGTCGTCGTCCGTATTCCGTCATCCTGCTGGATGAAGTGGAAAAAGCGCATCCGGATGTCTTCAACATTCTGTTGCAGGTACTGGATGATGGGCGTCTGACTGACGGGCAGGGGAGAACGGTCGACTTCCGTAATACGGTTGTCATTATGACCTCTAACCTCGGTTCCGATTTGATTCAGGAACGCTTCGGTGAACTGGATTATGCGCACATGAAAGAGCTGGTGCTCGGTGTGGTAAGCCATAACTTCCGTCCGGAATTCATTAACCGTATCGATGAAGTGGTGGTCTTCCATCCGCTGGGTGAACAGCACATTGCGTCGATTGCGCAGATTCAGTTGAAACGTCTGTACAAACGTCTGGAAGAACGTGGTTATGAAATCCACATTTCTGACGAGGCGCTGAAACTGCTGAGCGAGAACGGTTACGATCCGGTCTATGGTGCACGTCCTCTGAAACGTGCAATCCAGCAGCAGATCGAAAACCCGCTGGCACAGCAAATACTGTCTGGTGAATTGGTTCCGGGTAAAGTTATTCGCCTGGAAGTTAATGAAGACCGGATTGTCGCCGTCCAGTAAATAAGAAAAGCGAGCCCTTCGGGGCTCGCTTTTTGTCTAATTTCCAACCGGAAATGGTCGTTTTTAAGGTGTTTCGCTTAAGAATTGAACGAACGATAAATTTTTTATATTTTCCGCTTGTCTCTTCAGAATAACTCCCTATAATGCGCCACCACTGACACGGAACAACGGCAAACACGCCGCCGGGTCAGCGGGATTCTCCTGAGAATTCCGGCAGAGAAAAGCGAAAATAAACGCTTGACTCTGAAAGAGGAAAG
>NZ_VATL01000025.1:0-44609 GCF_005781065.1 Escherichia sp. E1130 | reverse complement strand
CGATTCCTCTGTAGTTCAGTCGGTAGAACGGCGGACTGTTAATCCGTATGTCACTGGTTCGAGTCCAGTCAGAGGAGCCAAATTCAAAAAAGCCTGCTTTCGAGCAGGCTTTTTGCTTTCTACGTAACAACTATTTTAAAACATCTGCCTCGCCCCAGAATTAACTTGCACAGGCATTCCCGATCGACGTTGCAAAGCTGCGTTTGCGCGATTTACATCAACTTCTTGTCCATTGATAAATGCCTGCAATGAAGGCGTTACCGGCAATGGCACTTTTCTGTCGGACTCATATTCCGCCCGATTGCGCGATAACGGTTCATGAACTTCCAGCCACTTTGAGCCATCCAGTTCCGTTGTGTATTTCACCGGCTGATCAATAATTTGTACACGAGTACCTACAGGCACATTATCAAACAGATATTTGATATCGTCATTGCGCAGACGAATACAGCCCTGACTTACCCGGAGCCCAATACCAAAATTGGCATTGGTACCGTGGATGGCATACAACCTGCCAATATAAATCGCGTACAGCCCCATAGGATTATCGGGACCCGCAGGGACAAATGCTGGCAGGCTCTCCCCTCGTTTCGCATATTCGCGCCGAGTGTTAGGAGTTGGCGTCCAGGTTGGAGCTTCTTGTTTACGTTCAACGGTAGTCACCCAATTGCGCGGTGTTTCGCGCCCGGCCTGACCGATACCGATAGGAAAGACCTCCACAGTATTACTGTCTGGCGGGTAGTAATAAAGACGCATCTCAGCGACGTTAACCACAATCCCTTTACGAACAGTGGCGGGCAAAATCAGTTGCTGCGGAATGGTGAGTTGCGAGCCAGACTTCGGCAAGAAAACATCAGCGCCCGGATTCGCTTCCAGCATATTACTCAGACCTTGCCCATACTGTGCAGCAAAGTTTTCCAGCGGCTGGGTATTGTGATCAGGAACCGTAATTGTCAGTGGTTGCCCGACTAAACGGCTACCCTCTGGAGGGAGTGGATAAGTTACCGCCAGACTATTATGGCTGGCAAAAAGCAGAGCAAATGAACAAAGTATATTTACACGACGCATCATGTCCCTTTCCTAAGTCGCGAAAGCTATCCGATAATTATAGCTTTTATCTGACTTTTCGTTTTTAACTGTTCAATTCAGAAGTCGTCTTCCCCGGTAGAACAATATTACTGGCGGCAAGTTCTCCCATGTTGCTGTATATCGCGCAGGCGGCTTCGATGATGGGCATCGCCAGCGCTGCGCCACTCCCCTCACCTAAACGCATTTCCATATTGAGATAAGGCTCCAGCCCCAAATGTGACAGCGCTATACGCGCCCCTTTTTCTGCCGACAGGTGAGAAGGAATGAGATACGGTTTGATTGCAGGACACATCCGGCAGGCGGCAAGTGCAGCGGCGTAAGAAAGAAATCCATCCAGCAACACGGGTAAACCGCAGGAAGCGGCACCTAACATTACGCCAGCCATTCCGACCAAATCAAACCCACCGACTTTGGCCAGCACATCAATACCATCCAGTGGATTCGGTTGATTCAATGTTATTGCCCGACGAACAACATCAACTTTATGCGCCAGTTTATCTGTCGGCAGGTTTGCGCCAATACCGACCACTTCTTCAGGATCGCGTCCAGTAATCGCACTGACTATCGCCGCTGCCGGTGTGGTATTTGCCATCCCCAGTTCACCCACACCAAACAGCGTGACGCCATTTCTCGCTAACTCGCGCGTATATTGTATGACGTCCAAAAGCAACTCTTCAGCCTGACAGGGGCTCATTGCCGGACCCGAGGCAATATTACCGCTACCTCGTGCGACACGCATGTTAATAAGCCCAGGGATAGGCTCAACGGTATCAATCCCAACATCAATCACGTGAACTTTAGCGCCCGCTTGTGCTGCCAGCACACACACACCAGTTGTTCCACGTGTCATATTTTCAGCCTGGATGGCTGTCACTGCTTTCGGAGAAATAGCGACACCTTCATCCCAGACGCCATGATCGGCACACATAACCAGCACTGCTTTTTGGCCCACATGAGGCACACCATTCAGTCCCGGCATTCCTGCCAGTTGTACGGCAAGCGCCTCCAGTCTTCCCAGACTACCGACAGGTTTGAGTAACCCATCAATATACCGTTGGGTACGCGACATAGCGGCAGGATCGATGGCAGGGATCGTATTCAATAATTCGGCGAGTGTTTGCATGTAGCGTCTCTTCGGTAATCAGTCTTATAGCAGTGCCAGCAGGAAGACCAGTTCACCAAGTTCTATGGCTGCTCCTAGCGTATCGCCGGTTTGCCCGCCCAGAGTCCGTTTGAGAAGCTGGCCGAGGACGAAAATCGCCACCATCGTCACCACCATAGCAGCCACACCATGCATACCCGGCAATAATACGGCAGCAAAAATAGCGGCTAAACCGAGGGTGACACAGGTTTGTCGCCCGTCAATTTTGCCAATGAACACATTACCAAGCCCTTCTTCCCGGGCATAACAATGACGATACATCAACAATGCGGCAGTCCCACGGCTAACCGCACATGCAGCCGCCAGCGATGCAAGGATCGGTTCGCCACGCAGTGCCAACTCGCTTAGCACCAGAATCTTTGCCAGAACCACAAAAATCAGCGCCAGACCACCGTGGGTACCCAAACGGCTATCACGCATGATTTCCAACATGCGATCGCGGCTACGTGCAGAAAATACGCCATCACAGGTATCTGCGAGGCCGTCCAGGTGGAATCCCCCTGTCATCAGCGCCAGCACCAGCACGCTAAACAGAGCCGCCAGCGGTATGCCACACCATGCCTGCAACGCCATGAAGACCAGTCCACTAATGGCGCCAAGCAATAAACCAATTAAGGGAAAAGTAATGATACCGCGAGAATAATGCTCGAAATCCAGCCCCTGGGACCAACGACGCGGTACAGGCAGACGCGTAATAAAAGAGAGCATCGCCCAAAATAATTTACTCATTTGATTTTTACTCCAATACCCGAAACCACCAGCCATACTTCATCTGCCGCAGCGGCCAGCTGCTGATTTACCCGCCCGGCAATATCACGAAAATGTCGCGCCAGACGATTCTCCGGCACAATCCCCATGCCCACTTCATTGGTCACTAATACGACCTTTGCAGTACAACGTTGACAGGCGGCAATCAACGACTGAATCTCACCGTTAATCGCCTGCTCCATCGCGCCATAATCCCATTTTTCAGAATCTTTATCGCCGCTATATTCAAACAAAAGATTAGTCACCATTGTTGTAATGCATTCCAGCAATACGGCAGCCTGCGGGTTAATGTCTGTGTTAATTAACTCATCAAGATTTTGCCAGCGTTCCACCGTGTGCCAGTGCGCCGGGCGGCCTTGCCGATGGTGTTCAATCCGTGCGGCCATCTCATCATCAAAAATTTGCGAAGTAGCGATATACAGGACCTGTGGAGTGTCCCCAATAAGCGCCTCGGCGTGCCGGCTCTTCCCGCTCCGTGCGCCCCCCGTCACCAAAATCATCATACGGACTCCCGGTTCAATTGTATGATGGTATTCATTGACCAGAGCAATGGATGTTCCACTGTTACTGACCGTAATAACATTTCTTCGATTAATACTGCGCGTATTAAAAATAAAAATCCAGCATTCTCAATCCATTACGAATGGGGGAGGCATTGTGAAATAGCCCAATTCGCCTGCGTTAACGACCGACAAAATGTGTCATTAGCAACGGTTTCTCTGAATTGACACATTTCATTCAGATAATGGAGTAACGCTACAGCCCCACCAGCCGTGCCATTCAGCAAACGAGCATTGTGCTCTGCTATTAAGATTACCGTCACGCCATCAGGCAGAGGGAGCCTTTCTGGGATGAGCGTCTCGCTTTCAGCAATCAATAACAGCACTGAATAATCGCTATACGCATCTGATAATGATTGTTCTGGCCCCCCGTTAAAAGGCAGGAAACCTTGCTGCCAATCCTCACCGACAAAACAGGTAATAGGCAACATTTCAGCCAGATGTTTAGCGAGTTCAATATCGCCAGATGAGAGGCAAAAAAGAGCTATCGATTCAGGTTTTATCGTTTTCATGACCACCACCCTCCGCTTAGTTTCCTGTAATAACGGTCAGGTTGATATGCCACAAAAAAAGATTGCCACACCATAAGTGCAGCCCTGGTGCCTGTCGACACGACGATGAATGAAATAAATGCTGCCGCCATCCCCTGATCCTTTCAGGGTGGTAGGGGTATAAAGACGCGCCAGTGCTCAACCGGGCGCTTCCAGACAACCCACTTCCCACCGAAGTTGTTGGTATTAACTGACAGGCTGGTCTTCTGGCTTAGCGTCATCCTCCCCCGACCTTCCCGATCTCACGATCAGTGGCATTTTCGGGGTTGTCAGCATTACAGCAGCGGGGGCTGCGAGGGATTTCCACCCTCTTCCCAGGCACAAATGTGCCAAACCTGTCAGCGTATGTTATGAGCTGATTTCAATTTTCCCATAACACGTAAATGAATTATTACTGCCAGAGTATATTTAATCATCCCTCATTTTTTACATTGAATTTATGCCGTTTCCGCAGCCATATTTTCGCTAATTTGCTGACGGTAAACCTGCGGCGTTACCTGATAGGTCTGTCGAAAAACTTTGCAAAAATAACTGGTTTGAGAGAAGCCTAAATTACGCGCAATGCTGGCGATGCTCCAGTCACTATGGCACAGCAACTCACGGGCGCTGGCCATGCGTTGTTGGTTTACCCATGCATTAAAACCAATCCCATGATATTTCTTAAACAATTTACTGAAATAATAAGGGCTTAGATAAACATGCGAGGCAACATCCTCCAGGCGTAAATCGTCTGATAAATGCGCATCAATATAGCGCAATGCTTTTTTCATTTTATTATCGTGGGGATTAGACGCACGGGTCTGACGAACTGAATCCGAATGAGGTTTATTCTCTTTAATAACGACAAAATTGAGTTGCTTTTTGAGGCAATTTTCCACAATCAACTTCAACAAATCAGCAGAGGCCATAACTCGCGAGTAATCCATCTCCGGGACTTTGCGAAATTCATTAAGTAATTCGGGATCTGCTTGCCAACGATCATCGACATTCAGAATATCGATCAAATCGACATCACCATTACGCAGGCGGACTTGTCCACACAACACAAAGCCGACTAAATGCCCGGCAATCACCAAAGGAATAGAGAAATCGGTTAATCCTGCATGGCAACGGTAAATACAAGGTTGATCGGATTTAGAAGCTTCCAGGCCTCCACAACGATCGCTCATGCGGCAGCGAGTGCTAAGCTGTGGATGTTGCCGCATCATCTGACAAAACGGGGTGAAGTTAAAAAGTTCGGAAATTTCATCACCGTGGATATTGACCACGACAACCGCAAGGCTGGTCGCCTGCGCAAAATCCTGCGCGATTTTATTAATGAGTTCTGAATTAAGTGTCGCCGCAGAAATCATGATAAAACCTCCCAGTTAATTTATTGTTATTGTAAAAAACAATTGTTTTACATTTAATCTTCACATCATCCCTGATGATTTACTGACGAGAAGCACAAAGGACAATAACAAAAGCCTCCATGAAGCGGGAGACTTTTTAATAAGTTCGGAAAGCAGATCACAAACAGTAAAAAAATAAACGTTTATAACCGCCAGATTATTTCGCTATTCGCGGATATCTTTAGGCGTAACACTATTGACAGGTAAATTTTGTGCAATGAGAAAGCGATAAATCGCCGCACCAACGCAGGCACCAATGACCGGGGCAATAATGGGTACAATAAAATAAGGAATATTGCGTCCGCCAGTCATCGCTATTTCTCCCCAACCCGCAAGCCAGGTGAAAATTTTTGGCCCAAAATCACGCGCTGGATTCATGGCAAAACCGGTTAATGGTCCAGTAGAAGCACCAATAACAGCAACCAGAATACCAATCAGTAAAGGTGCAAGAGGCCCCTTCGGTACACCGTTGCCGTCATCGGTCAACGCCATAATCAATCCCATCAACATAGACGTGATGACTATTTCAACCAGTGCCGCCTGCCATACATTTATTGCCGCTGCCGGGTAAGTACTGAAGATACTGGCGAGTTGTAAACTTTCTGCACTTCCACGAACCATATTGTGGGCAGATTCAAAATCGGTAAACAAATTGCTGTATAAAAAATATGCCAGAACCGCACCACCAAAGGCACCCGCTAATTGCGCCACACAAAATGGCAGCACTTTACGGGCTGGGAAAGAGGCAAACAGCCACAGAGCAATGGTAACTGCCGGGTTGAGATGAGCACCGGAAATACCTGCCGTAAGGTAAACAGCAAGCGAAATCCCTAACCCCCAAATAATACAAATTTCCCACAGCCCCAGACTTGCCCCAGCAAGTTTGAGGGCACACAAACAACCAATGCCAAAAAAGAGGAACAGTCCGGTGCCCAAAAACTCGGCAACGCATTGCGCCTTGAGTGAATCATTCATAGTGACACCTTCTTTGCGGAGTTTGTTTCTTCATCAGCCAACAGAATTGCTGATTGTTATGTATATCGAGCGCAACTATAAAAATTGCTCTGCGGAAAATATTGCCAACATGCATGACAGACTCGTGGAAAAATCGTGCTGACATAGCAAATTATTGTCATTGCAGAAGCATGCAACACAGCGTTAATCAGTGTTGAAAGTAATAATTACCGCCAAACTTTCACAATAAAAAATTGTCATCATGACATAATAAAATTTAAACAAATATCACAGTTCCTTTCCGCGAACCAAACCCAACGAAATATTATTCGCGATTAAACCCTTCAGCCAACGCAATTAATTCACATTGAAAGGCCCACAAAACAACCAATAAATTAATAACATATAGTATATAAAAGCAATTTTATAATATTTGTCCTCTATTTATTTTTCTCATTGGCCGATTAAGTCAGCCATTCTTTTTCCTCGCTTTTTTTTATAGTCATATCGTCAAAAAATCCAGGCGAGGTCTTTATGCAACAAGAAGCGTTAGGAATGGTAGAAACCAAAGGCTTAACTGCCGCCATAGAGGCCGCAGACGCCATGGTGAAGTCGGCAAATGTATTGCTGGTTGGCTACGAAAAAATAGGTTCCGGGCTGGTGACCGTCATCGTGCGTGGCGATGTCGGGGCTGTAAAAGCGGCAACAGACGCAGGTGCCGCCGCCGCGCGTAACGTCGGTGAAGTAAAAGCCGTACACGTTATTCCCCGCCCACATACCGATGTCGAAAAAATCTTACCAAAGGGAATTAACCCATGAGTAGCAATGAACTGGTCGAACAGATCATGGCGCAGGTCATCGCTCGCGTAGCGACGCCAGAGCATGAGGTTCTCCCGGAAACCACTCATCAAACACGAGAGACGGCTATGGCAGAAAAAAGCTGCACGTTAACGGAATTTGTTGGCACCGCTATTGGCGACACTGTAGGTCTGGTCATTGCGAACGTTGATAGCGCCCTGTTGGACGCGATGAAACTTGAAAAACGCTATCGCTCCATTGGCATTCTGGGTGCACGTATTGGCGCAGGTCCACACATTATGGCCGCTGATGAAGCGGTAAAAGCTACGAACACTGAAGTTATTAGCATTGAACTTCCTCGCGATACCAAAGGCGGTGCCGGACACGGCTCATTAATCCTCTTAGGTGGCAACGATGTTTCCGACGTGAAACGCGGTATTGAAGTTGCCCTGAAAGAACTCGACCGGACCTTTGGTGATGTCTATGCCAACGAAGCCGGGCATCTTGAACTGCAATATACCGCCCGCGCCAGCTATGCACTGGAAAAAGCGTTTGGTGCACCACTGGGACGGGCTTGCGGCGTTATTGTTGGCGCTCCAGCCGCTGTGGGTGTTCTGATGGCCGACACCGCGCTGAAGTCCGCCAATGTGGACGTGGTGGCATACAGCTCGCCTGCTCATGGCACCAGCTACAGCAATGAAGTCATTCTGATTATCTCGGGTGACTCCGGCGCAGTCCGTCAGGCGGTCATCTCCGCACGCGAAATCGGTAAAACCGTACTTTCGACTCTCGGCGATACACCGAAAAACGATCGCCCTTCCTACATCTGAATTCCCTGAGGCTGATTCATGAGATCGAAAAGATTTGAAGCACTGGCCAAACGCCCGGTCAACCAGGACGGTTTCGTTAAAGAGTGGATTGAAGAAGGCTTCATTGCGATGGAAAGCCCGAACGATCCAAAACCGTCAATCAAAATTGTTAACGGCGTCGTCACCGAGCTGGATGGAAAACCCGCCAGCCAGTTTGACCTGATCGACCACTTTATCGCCCGTTACGGCATCAATCTCGCGCGCGCCGAAGAAGTCATCGCGATGGATTCGGTCAAACTTGCCAATATGCTGTGCGATCCGAATGTCAAACGTAGCGATATCGTTCCCATTACCACAGCAATGACGCCCGCCAAAATCGTCGAAGTGGTTTCGCAGATGAACGTGGTAGAGATGATGATGGCGATGCAGAAAATGCGCGCCCGTCGAACACCATCACAACAGGCTCACGTCACTAACGTCAAAGATAACCCGGTACAAATTGCCGCCGACGCAGCCGAAGGCGCATGGCGCGGGTTTGATGAACAGGAAACCACCGTTGCCGTGGCTCGCTATGCGCCGTTCAACGCCATCGCTCTGCTGGTAGGTTCACAGGTAGGGCGCCCGGGCGTCTTGACCCAGTGTTCACTGGAAGAAGCCACCGAACTGAAACTCGGTATGTTAGGCCACACCTGTTACGCCGAAACGATTTCTGTTTACGGCACGGAACCTGTTTTCACCGATGGCGATGATACCCCGTGGTCAAAAGGATTTCTCGCGTCATCTTATGCTTCTCGCGGTTTAAAAAAATGCGCTTTACTTCCGGCTCCGGCTCTGAAGTACAGATGGGTTACGCGGAAGGCAAATCAATGCTTTATCTCGAGGCTCGTTGCATTTACATCACCAAAGCCGCAGGCGTACAGGGGCTGCAGAATGGTTCCGTAAGCTGCATTGGTGTTCCATCAGCTGTGCCGTCAGGCATCCGCGCAGTGCTGGCGGAAAACCTAATTTGCTCATCGCTGGATCTGGAATGTGCCTCCAGTAATGACCAGACCTTTACCCACTCAGATATGCGCCGTACCGCGCGTTTCCTGATGCAGTTTCTGCCGGGTACTGACTTTATCTCTTCCGGTTTTTCCGCTGTGCCGAACTACGACAACATGTTTGCCGGTTCAAACGAAGACGCCGAAGACTTCGATGATTACAACGTCATTCAGCGTGACCTGAAGGTTGATGGCGGTCTGCGACCGGTGCGCGAAGAAGATGTTGTCGCTATCCGCAATAAAGCCGCACGCGCTTTACAGGCTGTCTTTGCCGGTATGGGATTACCCCTTATTACCGATGAAGAAGTCGAAGCGGCGACCTATGCCCACGGTTCGAAAGATATGCCAGAGCGCAACATTGTAGAAGACATCAAGTTCGCCCAGGAAATTATCAATAAAAACCGTAACAGCCTGGAAGTGGTGAAAGCCTTGGCGCAAGGCGGTTTTACCGATGTCGCTCAGGACATGCTCAACATGCAAAAAGCGAAACTGACCGGCGATTATCTCCATACCTCAGCCATTATCGTCGATGACGGACAAGTGCTCTCTGCGGTCAATGACGTCAATGATTACGCCGGACCGGCTACAGGTTATCGCCTGCAAGGGGAACGCTGGGAAGAGATCAAAAATATTCCCGGTGCACTTGATCCCAACGAAATTGACTAAGGGTGAGCAATGGAAATTAACGAAAAATTACTGCGTCAGATTATCGAAGACGTGCTGGCAGAAATGCAAACCAGCGACAAGTCCGTTTCATTTCGCGCACCTGTCGCCGCAACAGTCTCTTCCGCGCCGGATACCGGAAATTTTTTAACTGAAATTGGCGAAGCCCAACAAGGCACTCAGCAGGATGAAGTCATTATTGCTGTAGGCCCGGCATTTGGCCTGGCGCAGACCGTCAATATTATCGGTATTCCGCATAAAAACATCTTGCGTGAAGTGATTGCCGGTATCGAAGAAGAAGGTATTAAAGCGCGTGTGATTCGTTGTTTTAAATCGTCCGATGTCGCATTCGTAGCAGTCGAAGGCGATCGCCTTAGTGGTTCCGGCATTGCTATTGGTATTCAGTCAAAAGGCACCACGGTTATCCACCAGCAGGGGCTTCCCCCTTTGTCTAACCTGGAACTTTTCCCGCAAGCGCCTTTGTTGACGCTGGAAACTTATCGCCAGATTGGTAAAAACGCCGCGCGTTATGCGAAGCGTGAGTCTCCACAACCAGTTCCGACCCTCAACGATCAAATGGCGCGGCCTAAATACCAGGCCAAATCAGCCATTTTGCATATCAAAGAGACGAAGTACGTGGTCACTGGCAAAAAACCGCAAGAACTGCGCGTGACGTTTTAACAAAGGAAACCTTCATGAATACCGATGCAATTGAGTCGATGGTCAGGGACGTGTTGAACCGCATGAACAGTCTACAGGATGCAGCTCCTGTTTCTGCGACACCCAACGCGTCAATACAGAACGCCAAAGTGACGGATTATCCGCTGGCAAATAAACATCCGGAATGGGTTAAAACGTCGACCAATAAAACGCTCGACGATTTCACTCTGGAGAATGTACTCAGCAATAAAGTCACCGCCCAGGACATGCGCATAACCCCTGAAACATTGCGTATTCAGGCCGCGATTGCCAGAGATGCTGGTCGCGATCGTCTGGCGATGAATTTTGAACGTGCCGCCGAGCTTACCTCAGTGCCGGATGATCGCATCCTTGAAATCTATAATGCGTTACGCCCTTATCGTTCAACTAAGCAAGAACTCATTGCCATTGCTGACGATCTTGAACGTCGTTATCAGGCCAAAATTTGCGCTGCATTTGTCCGCGAAGCTGCAGAACTCTATGTCGAGCGTAAAAAACTGAAAGGCGACGATTAAGGACGAACTATGCGATATATAGCAGGCATTGATATCGGCAATTCATCTACAGAAGTTGCTCTGGCGACGCTCAGTACGTCTGGAAAATTGTCATTCGTGAGCAGCGCCCTTGCGGAAACCACCGGAATTAAAGGTACGTTGCGTAACGTATATGGCATTCAGGAGGCGCTCGCACAGGCAACGAAAAAAGTCGGCATCAATGTCAGCGATATTTCGCTTATTCGTATCAACGAAGCAACTCCTGTCATTGGCGATGTGGCGATGGAAACCATTACGGAAACCATCATCACCGAGTCAACCATGATTGGTCACAACCCAAAAACGCCAGGCGGAGTAGGACTGGGCGTGGGGCTCACCATCACTCCACAAGAGTTGTTAACACGTCCGGCGGATACACCGTACATTCTGGTCGTGTCATCGGCATTTGATTTTGCCGATATCGCGACCATGATAAACGCCTCCGTGCGTGCCGGATATCAACTGACTGGCGTTATTCTGCAACGTGATGATGGCGTGCTTGTCAGTAACCGCCTGGAAATCCCTTTACCCATTGTTGATGAAGTCCTCTACATCGATCGTATTCCGCTCGGCATGCTGGCCGCGATTGAAGTCGCCGTTCCCGGGAAGGTTATCGAAACCCTGTCTAATCCGTATGGGATTGCCACTGTTTTCGCCCTCAATGCTGAAGAGACTAAAAATATCGTTCCTGTTGCACGAGCACTCATAGGCAACCGTTCTGCAGTAGTGGTGAAAACACCTTCTGGCGACGTTAAAGCCCGTTCGATACCCGCCGGAAACATCGAGCTGCTTTCTGCCGGACGTACAATACGAGTTGATGTTGCTGCTGGTGCCGATGCCATTATGAAAGCGGTCGGCGAGTGCCCAAAACTGGAAAACGTAACGGGAGAACCGGGCACCAACATCGGCGGTATGCTGGAACATGTTCGCCAGACTATGGCGGAACTGACCAATAAACCCAGCCACGAAATTTTTATTCAGGATTTACTGGCGATAGATACCTCTGTTCCCGTCAGCGTAACCGGTGGGCTGGCTGGTGAATTTTCACTGGAACAGGCAGTGGGTATCGCCTCTATGGTGAAATCCGACCGACTGCAAATGGCGATGATCGCCAGTGAAATTAAGCAAAAACTGCATGTTGATGTTCAGGTCGGAGGCGCTGAAGCAGAAGCTGCAATTCAGGGAGCCTTGACTACCCCAGGAACCACACGCCCTCTGGCAATTCTGGACTTAGGCGCAGGTTCTACCGATGCCTCCATCATCAATCAGAAAGGGGAAATGATAGCCACTCACCTTGCGGGAGCGGGCGACATGGTGACGATGATTATTGCCAGGGAACTGGGCTTAAATGATCGTTATCTCGCAGAAGAAATCAAAAAATACCCGTTGGCAAAAGTAGAAAGCCTGTTCCATTTACGCCATGAAGACGGCAGCGTTCAGTTCTTCCCTACTCCGCTGTCCCCTCATGTATTTGCCCGCGTTTGTGTGGTGAAACCTGACGAACTGGTGCCTATTCCCGGCGATTTAACACTGGAAAAAGTACGTGCTGTTCGCCGCAGTGCGAAAGAGCGCGTCTTCGTCACCAATGCCCTGCGCGCGCTACGTCAGGTAAGTCCAGGCGGAAATATTCGCGATATTCCGTTCGTCGTTCTGGTCGGCGGTTCTTCGCTGGATTTCGAAGTACCGCAGTTAGTCACCGATGCATTGGCGCATTATCGATTGGTCGCCGGACGGGGGAATATCCGTGGTAGTGAAGGCCCGCGCAATGCGGTAGCTACCGGGCTACTGATTTCCTGGCACAGGGAGTTGGCTCATGGAAAGTAAAGAACATACGCCCGCTATTGTCGTTACGGAAATAGGTGACTGTATCAGTACATGGAATGAGGTGCTTCTTGGCATTGAAGAGGAAGGTATCCCCTTTCGCATTCAACATATCCCGTCAGGTGAAGTCATCGATAGCGCCTGGCAGGCTGCTCGTCAGTCCCCCCTGTTGGTTGGCATAGCCTGCGACCGGGAAAAGCTGATTGTGCATTACAAAAACTTACCGGCATCAGCGCCACTGTTTACGCTGATGTATCAACAAGATAACCATGCCCGGCGCAGCATCGGCAATAACGCTGCCCGCCTGGTAAAAGGCATTCCCTTCAGGGAATGCCACTCATAATCCACAGGAGAAACGCTGTATGAACAACGCACTAGGACTGGTTGAAACAAAAGGGTTAGTTGGCGCAATTGAAGCCGCAGATGCCATGGTTAAATCCGCCAACGTGCAACTGGTTGGCTATGAAAAGATTGGTTCGGGTCTGATTACGGTGATGGTCCGTGGCGATGTTGGCGCAGTAAAAGCCGCCGTTGATGCAGGAAGCGCCGCCGCAAGCGCCGTTGGCGAAGTGAAATCCTGCCATGTCATCCCGCGGCCACACAGCGATGTTGAGGCCATTTTACCTAAATCTGCATAACCCCATTCGCTAAGGAGCACAGCGTGAAGCAATCACTGGGATTACTTGAAGTCAGTGGTCTGGCACTCGCCATCAGTTGCGCAGATGCTATGGCAAAAGCCGCGTCCATCACGCTGGTTGGCCTTGAGAAGACCAATGGCTCAGGCTGGACGCTCATTAAAATCACCGGTGACGTCGCCTCGGTTAATGCGGCGATCGCGACGGGTGCCAGTTTCGCCGAACAGCGAAATGGCCTCGTCGCACACAAAGTGATTGCCCGCCCGGGTGAGGGAATACTGCCCCGCCCAACAGAAGCAATGAATACGACGGTGGCAGTAAGCGAAACGCCAGCAACAGTCGCCCCCTCAGAGATTATCAGCTGTAATTTGTGTCTTGATCCCGCGTGTCAACGGCAAAAAGGTGAGCCACGTTCACTTTGTCTGCACTCTGATAAGCGAGGGGAGTAGCAATGGATAAACAAACCTTGCAGGAGACTGTTAGCCAGGTTCTGGATGAAATGCGCGAGCGCCCTATCCCTCTGGGCGTTTCCAGTCGTCATATTCATCTTTCAACGGCGGATTATGTGCGCCTTTTTCCTGAACAACCGATCAGCGAGAAAAAGTCATTACTGCAACCTGGTCAATTCGCTGCTGAACAGGTTGTTACGCTGGTGGGACCAAAAGGCAAATTACACAACGTTCGCTTGTTAGGGCCACTACGTAACTCAAGCCAGGTGGAGATTTCCCGGACTGACGCCAGAACATTAGGGATCACAGCCCCGCTACGTATGTCTGGCGATCTCAACGGCACACCGGGGATTCGTCTGATAAGCCCGTTTGCAGAGCTGGAAATCGCTTCTGGCGTTATTGTCGCACAACGGCACATTCATATGTCTTCGCTAGATGCCCTGATTTATGGCGTTACACATGGCGATAAAGTGGCGGTCGCCATTGAAGGTGATGAACGACGACTGATATTCGATAACGTTGCTGTTCGCGTCTCACCAGATATGCGCCTTGAAATGCATATTGATACCGACGAGGCCAACGCCGCAGGCGCTGATAATCCAGCCGTTTTTGCCACGCTGGTGTCGTTGCCATGAATAACAAACTGATGCAACACATTGTTGAAGAAGTGATTTTTCGCCTGAAACAACGTGCGGGGAAAACACTCGCGCTGACGGTTTCGCAACTGCGAGAAGCCCGCGTTAACGAAATAGTTCATCAGTATGCTTCGTTACAAATTCGATTCGTCGATTTACCGTTGCTGCGACAACTTGCGGAGAACGAAACGTCAGATCGAGCGGTAATCCACATTCACGAGGCGTTAGCCTGGGGAATACACATTCAATTGTCGTTGCAGAGTCATTTCCTGAACGCCATCAAATTGAAGTCTCTCGCTCATCTACCGCTAACCTGGTGCGACGAACAAGGACAACCAATCTACCTTCATCGTGGTCAACTTTTAAGTTATGCCGACGTAGTGCAGTTATGCGCAGGGATAGTGGTGTTGCAACGGAAATGTTGTGTGACCGCACTTGCGCGTGAAGCGGCAATGACCCGAAACATTCAGTTAATCAGGCAGGAGTAACCCATGCATCTGGCTCGAGTCACAGGCGCGGTGGTATCCACGCAAAAATCACCATCCCTGGTCGGGAAAAAACTGCTGCTGGTTCGCCGGGTCAGTGCTGACGGCGAACTGCCTCTCACGCCATTAACCGGTGACGAAGTTGCCGTTGATTCAGTCGGTGCAGGCGTCGGTGAGTTGGTACTCCTCAGCAGCGGCTCCAGCGCCAGACATGTTTTTAGCGGCCCCAACGAAGCCATCGACCTGGCAGTGGTCGGCATTGTAGATACGATTTCGCGCTAAGGAGTTGAAAGATGGCGATTTATACCCGCACAGGTGATTCAGGAAGTACGTCTCTATTTACCGGACAACGCGTGAGTAAAACTCATCTACGCGTCGAAGCCTACGGCACACTGGATGAACTGAACGCGACACTCAGTCTGTGTTATTGCGCTACCGCCATCGAAAGCCATCGCATATTACTGGAAGCCATTCAGCAACAGATATTTTGGTTTAGCGCCGAACTCGCCAGTGAAAGCGAGCAGCCATCAGCGCAGCAGCGTTACATCAGTACGGAAGAAATTGCCGCACTTGAAAAAGCGATCGATAGCGCAATGAGCGCTGTTCCTCCAGTTCACTGTTTCATTCTGCCAGGACGTTGTGAAGCCGCGAGCCGCATGCATTTCGCCCGCACCGTGGCCCGGAGAGCTGAAAGGCGTCTGGTTGAACTGACAAAGGAAGCCTCCGTCCGCCATGTTTTGCTGCACTATATTAACCGGCTTTCCGATTGCCTGTATGCCCTCGCCCGCGTGGAAGACAACATTGCTCATCAGAACCTGATGATTCAGGAAATCACAAAACGTTATCACGCAGCCAACCACATTCCAGCATTGAAGGAACGCACGATGTCGCTCACTTTTCAGGATCTTCATCAGCTCATTCGTAGCGCGGCAATGCGCGCGGATGAACTGCATATTCCCGTTGTCATCAGCATTGTTGATGCCAACGGGACAGAAAGTGTTACCTGGCGGATGCCTGATGCACTTCTGGTCAGCAGTGAACTGGCACCGAAAAAAGCCTGGACCGCCGTGGCGATGAAAACGGCAACACACAAGCTTACGGATACCGTGCAACCGGGTGCGCCGCTTTACGGACTCGAAAGCCATATGCAAGGCAAAGTCGTCACTTTTGGTGGCGGCTTCCCCCTCTGGCGTGACGGAATATTGCTTGGAGGGCTTGGGATTAGTGGTGGTAGCGTTGAACAAGACATGGATATTGCCCAAAGCGCAATGACGGCAATTAACGTGGGAGAAAACCAATGAATAACTCTGAATTAGAAACACTGATCCGCAATATTCTGCGCGAACAGCTTGTCCCCGCGTCATCACAAACGCAAAAAAACGGTATTTTCCAGACTGTCGATGAAGCTGTCTGCGCTGCACATCTGGCCTTTTTGCGCTTTCAACAGTGTCCGCTTAAAACCCGCAGCGCCATTATCAGCGCCATTCGCGAAGAATTAACGCCCCGCCTTACAGAACTGGCAGAAGAGAGCGCGAACGAAACGGGGATGGGAAATAAAGAAGATAAGTACTTAAAAAACAAAGCGGCACTCGATAACACACCTGGAATTGAAGATTTAACCACCACCGCACTGACCGGTGATGGTGGCATGGTTTTGTTTGAATACTCCCCGTTTGGAGTTATTGGCTCGGTCACGCCAAGTACCAATCCCACGGAAACCATCATTAACAACAGCATCAGCATGCTGGCAGCTGGTAATAGCGTCTACTTCAGTCCACACCCAGGAGCCCAAAACGTCTCGCTGAAATTGATCGCCATAATCGAAGACATCGCGTTTCGCTGTAGTGGCATTCATAACCTGATCGTTACTGTATCTGAACCGACCTTTGCCGCAACCGAACAGATGATGGTGCACCCTAAAATCAGCGTTCTGGCGATTACCGGCGGTCCGGGTATCGTCGCCATGGGAATGAAAAGTGGCAAAAAAGTGATTGGTGCCGGTGCGGGTAATCCCCCCTGCATCGTCGATGAAACGGCAGATATTGTGAAAGCTGCCGAAGACATCATCAATGGAGCCTCGTTTGATTACAACCTGCCGTGTATCGCTGAAAAAAGCCTGATCGTCGTGACCTCAGTGGCTGATTATTTAATTCAACAGATGCAAAGTTTTGGCGCCCTTCTTCTTAGCCATGAACAAACTGAAAAATTGCGTGCTGTTTGCCTGCCAGACGGCGTCGCCAACAAAAAACTGGTCGGCAAAAGTCCATCAACCTTGCTCGAGGCCGCAGGCCTCCCTTTGCCGGTAAAAGCGCCGCGCTTACTGATTGCCGTTGTTGACGCCGATGATAGCTGGGTTACCAGCGAACAACTCATGCCAATGCTACCCATTGTGAAGGTCAACGATTTTGATAGCGCCCTCGCACTGGCGCTGAATGTAGAAGACAGTTTGCATCACACCGCAATTATGCACTCGCAGAACATCTCACGGCTCAACCTTGCTGCGCGCGTTATGCAAACCTCTATCTTTGTCAAAAATGGCCCCTCCTGGGCTGGTATTGGCGTCGGTGGCGAAGGTTTTACGACCTTCACCATTGCTACACCGACCGGAGAAGGGACAACGTCAGCCCGGACTTTTGCCCGCTCACGACGCTGTGTGTTAACCAGCGGCTTTTCCATTCGCTAGAGAAACGGAAATGAATACTTTTTCACTACAAACGCGTTTATACAGCGGACCGGGAAGTCTCAAAGTGCTTAGTCGTTTCACCAATAAGCACATCTGGATTATTTGCGACGCCTTTCTGGCGCGATCGCCATTGATTGATACCTTGCGCCTGGCGCTACCCGACAGCAATCGCCTCAGTATTTTTAGCGAAATAACGCCCGATCCAACTATCCAGACAGTGGCAAAAGGCATCTCTCAGATGCAAACTTTGCGCCCGGATGTGGTTATCGGTTTTGGCGGCGGCTCTGCACTGGACGCCGCAAAAGCAATTGTCTGGTTTAGTCGCCAGTGTGCTATCGAAATTGAAACCTGCGTCGCTATTCCCACCACCAGCGGCACCGGTTCAGAAGTGACCAGCGCCTGTGTCATCAGCGATCCTGAGAAAGGAATTAAATATCCCCTTTTCGATAACGCACTTTATCCGGATATCGCGATCCTTGATCCATCTCTGGTCGTGAGCGTGCCACCGGCGATAACGGCCAATACCGGAATGGATGTTTTAACCCATGCGCTTGAAGCCTATGTTTCTCCCCGCGCCAGTGACTTCACGGATGCACTGGTCGAAAAAACCGTGCAAATTGTTTTTCAATACCTGCCCACTGCAGTGAAGAAAGGCGATTGTATTGCCACCCGCGGTAAAATGCATAATGCCTCTACACTTGCCGGAATGGCCTTTAGCCAGGCCGGACTGGGATTAAATCATGCGATTGCCCATCAACTCGGTGGGCAGTTTCATTTGCCCCACGGTCTGGCGAATGCGCTCCTGCTGACGTCAGTTATTCGTTTTAATGCTGGCGATCCTCGCGCCGCCAAACGCTACGCCCGGCTGGCTAAAACGTGTCATTTATGCCCGGACAATGCCAATGACACCGCAAGCCTGAATGCACTCATTCAACATATTGAACAGCTCAAAAAAGCGTGTTCAATACCGACTCTCGCCAATGCGCTGAAAGAAAAAAAAGCAGAATGGTCATCACGTATTCCCGATATGGTTCAGGCGGCGCTGGCGGATGCTACATTGCGTACCAACCCACGAGTGGCTGATACCAATGCTATTGCAGAATTGCTTGAGGAGTTGTTATGAACGTCGAGTTTACGTCCTGCGACGGTCAGACGATCCGCGAGCGAGTACAAGCAGCAGGCGTTGTTGGTGCTGGTGGCGCAGGATTTCCGACACATATCAAGCTACAAGCACGTGTTGATACGTTCCTGGTGAATGCGGCGGAATGCGAACCCATGTTGAAAGTGGACCAGCAGTTAATGGCACAGCAAGCCAGCCGCCTGCTTCGCGGTGTTCACTATGCAATGAAAGCCACCGGGGCCAGTAGCGGAATCATCGCGCTGAAAGAAAAGTATCAACTGGCAATAAACGCCCTCACACCATTACTACCGCCTGATATCCGCCTGCATATTTTGCCCGACGTTTACCCCGCAGGAGACGAAGTGCTGACCATCTGGATGGCAACAGGTCGCCGCGTTCCACCAGCCGCGTTGCCCGTTAGCGTCGGCGTAGTCGTCAATAACGTCCAGACTGTGCTGAATATTGCCAGAGCTGTTGAGCAGCAGTATCCGGTAACGCGCCGCACGCTAACCGTTAATGGTGCAGTTGCTAACCCCGTAACGGTGACAGTTCCCATCGGGATCTCTTTACGCGAGGTACTGGCGCTGGCGGGAGGCGCAACAGTAGATAATCCTGGTTTTATCAATGGCGGTCCGATGATGGGGAGTTTGATCACATCGCTCGATACGCCAGTCAGCAAAACCACTGGCGGCTTGCTGGTTTTACCCAACTCTCATTCACTGATCCAACGTCGAATGCAGGATGACCGTAGCGTACTTGCCGTCGCGAAAACCGTTTGTGAACAATGCCGCTTATGTACCGATCTCTGCCCACGCCATTTAATTGGTCACGAACTATCACCACATTTGTTAGTACGTGCAGTTAACTACCAACAGCTCGCTACGCCGCAACTGTTACTGACAGCGCTCACCTGTTCGGAGTGCAACGTCTGCGCCAGCGTTGCCTGCCCGGTAGGTATTTCACCCATGCGCATAAACCGCCTGCTTAAGCAGGAACTACGCGCAAAAAACCTCCGCTACGAAGGTGCCTTAAATCCTGAGGATGCCATGGCAAATTATCGGCTGATTCCAGTAAAACGGCTGGTGACAAGATTGGGATTAGCCACGTGGTATCAGGACGCGCCATTGTCTGAACACGTACCACAACCCGAAAAAGTGACGCTATTGTTACGCCAGCACATCGGTGCCAGCGCAATTCCATGTGTACAAAAAGGCGATTGCGTCGTTCGTGGACAATGCGTGGGGCTAATTCCACACGGCACATTAGGTGCCCCTGTTCATGCCAGTATTGATGGCATGGTCAGCGATGTGACAGAAAACGCGATTACGATAGTGAGAGGTTAATCATGTCGAAAGCGGTAGGTATTTTAGAACTTAGCAGTATCGCGAAAGGAATGGAAACCGGCGATGCCATGCTGAAAAGCGCCAACGTTGAATTACTGGTCAGCAAAACGCTTTGCCCCGGTAAATTTCTGCTGATGCTCGGAGGCGATGTCGGGGCAGTACAGCAGGCCATCAACAGCGGCGCTTCCCTTGCAGGTGAAATGCTGGTCGACAGTCTGCTCCTTCCTAATATTCATCCCTCTATCCTGCCCGCAATCAGCGGTCTGAACCATGTTGACCAGCGACGGGCTGTCGGTGTAGTCGAAACCTGGAGTGTCGCCGCCTGCATTGACGCTGCCGATTGTGCAGTGAAAGCGGCAAACGTCACGCTCGTACGGGTACATATGGCCTTTGGTATTGGCGGTAAATGCTACATGGTAGTGGCAGGCGATATTTCTGATGTTAATAACGCGGTATCTGTCGCCAGCGAACGAGCGGGGGAAAAAGGTTTGTTGGTCTATCGCTCGGTAATTGCCCGTCCGCATGAAGCCATGTGGCGTCAGATGGTGGAGGGATAATGTCAACTCAGCACACGACTGAACGAATGATTCAGGAATATGTCCCCGGTAAACAGGTCACGTTGGCACATGTTATTGCCAATCCTGGAAAGGATCTGTTTAAAAAATTAGGCTTACCGGACACCGTTTCCGCTATTGGCATTCTGACGATTACCCCCAGCGAAGCATCTATCATCGCATGTGATATCGCTACAAAATCAGGCGCTGTAGAGATTGGTTTTCTTGATCGTTTTACCGGTGCCGTAGTGCTGACTGGCGATGTTTCTGCTATCGAATATGCACTTAGCCAGGTTACCCGCACACTGGGCGAAATGATGCACTTTACCGCCTGCCCCATTACGCGGACCTGACACTATGCGACGCATGATGCTCATTGGCCCCAGCCAGTGCGGAAAAACATCACTCACGCAATGCCTGCGCGGAGAGAATATTCAGTATCAGAAAACGCAGGCAATCGTCTGGTCACCGGCCACCATTGACACTCCCGGGGAATACCTCGAAAACCGCAGTCTTTACAGTGCGCTGCTGGTCAGCGCCTGTGAAGCAGACATTATCGCGCTGGTGCTTAATGCGGACGCGCCGTGGTCCCCTTTTTCGCCAGGCTTTACCACGTCAATGAATCGCCCGGTCATTGGGGTAGTCACCAAAGTGGATTTAGCCAGTGAAGAACAGATATCTTTGGTGAAATGCTGGCTACGGGAAGCTGGAGCACGAAAGGTGTTAGTGACCAGTGCGGTAAATAACATCGGGATTGCAGAACTTCTTGCCTTATTGCATACAGAAGAAGGCTGTCGTTAAGCCAGAAATTTCAATATGTTATGAGATGGGTATGATGACTTACAACAGTGAGAAAAGAATCAATGAACAATGAGGATTGCCCGGCAATCCTCATTGAATAAAGTAGAAATTACTTCGCTTCGCCGTTTTTCATTTCGCCCATAGCTTTCAGCTTTTTGGAGATATCGCGGCGTTCTTTGGAGAGCTCAGCATTTTTGATGATGTAATCATCAACACGATCTTCATAGTCGCCTTTCATGCTGGCGATGATGCCCTGAATTGCTTCAACGCTCATACCAGGTTTGATGTAGTCGCTCAGGTTGTCGAGCAGCAGGACGCGTTTCTGGTTGTCACGGATCTTTTTCTCAACGTCCTGGATTTCACGTTGCAGCTTGTTCTTACGGCGGAACAGACGAACAAATTCCAGCACGTCCTGGAATGAAGGCTTGGTAGTTTCCATTTTTATACCCCTGATAATGTGAGAGTCGGATTCGTTTAAGCAACCGCTATTCGTTAGGGCCAACATTACTCATAGCTGCCGCAGATGACAATGCTTTTATCCCTGTTCACTATCATACCCTTTATCCTTGCTGAATCGAAGCAGCAGCAATTTGATTCTGAAGGTCGGAATTTATTTGCGTAAAGCCCGACAAATCAGATTTGACAGCAACTCCAGTTGATGCGCCGTTTCCATGTTTAGCCATACATAGCCATAAATCGGCGTCTCAACGACTTTCAGATCATGATGATTAGCGAGCAACTGGCGCAACTCTTCCACAGCATCGTTCAGTTTTTCTGTATTAGCAAAAACCGGCTGTGGATTACCTTCGTACAGGGCATGAACAAGAGTCAGCACTATTTGCTGCATCATTTGCTGTGTGTCGCGCAGTTTTTGCGCATTCAGTAGCACAAAATGACTGGGCCTCGTGGCCCAGTAAGCATTGATTTGTAGCTCCAGCATACAAACCAGATTACGGTTAATCGTCTGGATACCTTCATATATCGATTTTGGAATACGGGTTTCTTTGCTGGCGGGTGCAATCAGCCCACGCATTTTCACGGCATCAGCCAGGAGTTTTTGCAGATGGCTTTCCAGATGCGGGCGTTCCAGTAGGTTCGGTGAAAATGCTGATTGGTAGACCCGGTTATATTCGGTCAGACTTTTCGCCAGTTGAATACGCCAGTGGATGAAGGCCCGTTGCGGCCAGATGCCGGTAAACAGCATTGCCAGTAAAGAACCGAGGATCACATCGCCGCTTCGCCATAATGCGGTATCAATTTCACCTGTCGGGGAACCAACAACAATTGCCAGCGTCACGCCAATCAATAAACCTTGATACGGTTTCTTACCCAACGCCAGCCAACCGCAAAGAAACATGGCTGCTGCACACCAGATTAACATCAACGGTAAAGAGATTAACTCCAGTTGCAGAGCGATAAGACCTAAAATCGACCCCAACACCGTACCGCCAATACGTTCAAAGGCGCGAGGGACGACGTTACCCCAAAACGAGATAGGCCCCATGATCACTACCATAGTGACCAGCGGCCAGGTGCTTTCCGGGATGGTAAACAGGCGAATGATGAGAAAAGTCAGCAGGAATGCCAGCGCGACGCGAGTACCATGCACGATTCGGTAATGACGGTACACACGAATTTCAAACGGACTAAGGCACTTATCAGCTCGCACGCTGCAACTCCGTAAAATAAGGATAAACGACCAGACACTAAACCAGCTGTCCAGCCGACTTTCAACCAGTAATCAGGAACATTCCCGAAGGGATCATCAGAAGTCTGAAGGCCAATATTACCCTTTTACATGACGAAAAACAGCGAAGCAATCAGGTTAACACCCTGTTGTTGCATCAGCATTAACCCATTTTCGGCTGCACTGCGACATACATTTCAATATCCCAATAGCCGTCTTCCGCTCCGTTATTAAGATAAACTTCGAAACAGGGCTTAGTTGACATCTGATAAGCACTGTCTTGCAAGAGAGTATTAAAAAACTGATACCATGGCGTAGAAAAATCATCGCCTTCTACGCGGGCAACGGCAACCGCATATTGCCCACCGGAGATTTCCGTCAGGATCACGCCTTCACTGTTTTCCGGTAGAGTGAAGTTGTTCTCCAGGGAAACCACCGTGTCACAACGTAACTTTTCGGCGGGTGTTTCATCTGGGTTATCGTAATAGACGGCGATCCATTCCTTAGGCACAACTTTTTTGTTGTCTACCCACATCATCAACTGCTCAAAACCTTTTTTTACCGTTTGTTCCCACGGGCCAACGAGATGGAAACCTGCAACGGTACGTTTATCTTCCTGCTTAATCTCGTAGTTCATGACGCCTCCACATACACTGTTTTTTTGTACAGTGTATTTTGCAATGTAAATACCACAAGGAATGAGTGTTGATTATGCGAGCAGACTCGCACTCCTGCCAGTCGGCGCTAAATAAAGGTCAGGATTTATGGTGGAAATAATCGCTCAACCTGGAAAACATACCGCCTTCACCGACAGATTCCAGGGTTACCAATGGCCAGTGCGCAACCAATTTATCGCGGTCGTACAGCTCAATTTCCCCTACCCGCTTGTGAGCAGCAATTGGCGCAGTGAGTTCTTTACCATCAAGGGTATATTTTGCTTTGATATTAGGGATCTCCGCTTTCGGCAGCACCATCCAGAATTCTTGTTCCGTTCCCAGTGCGATGTTTTCTTTATCACCATACCAGATGCGTTCCGTACCGACCTTTTTCCCACGGTGCAAAATTTGCACCGTAGTAAAGTTTTGCTGCCCCCAACGCAGTAATTTTCTAGCCTCTTCTTCGCGAGCTTTTGCGCTGTCGGCCCCCATTACCACTGCAATGAGACGGCGTTGCCCATCCACCGCCGAAGCAATGAGATTAAACCCGGCCCCGGATGTATGCCCGGTTTTCAGGCCGTCAACGTTCATGGTTTTATCCCACAATAGCCCGTTTCGGTTTTGCTGGGTGATGCCGTTCCAGGTAAGGCTTTTTTCGCTGTACATATGGTAAAACTCAGGTTCGCCGTGGATGATGGCGCGAGAAAGCACGGCTAAATCATAGGCTGAGCTATGCTGGCCCGGCGCATCCAGACCGTGAACCGTTTCAAAATGGGTATCCTGTAAATGCAACTTTTCAGCGTAATTGTTCATCATTGTGACGAACTGCCGTTGCCCCCCGGCAATATAATCTGCAAGCGCCACACAGGCGTCATTGCCGGAATCCACAATTAATCCACGGCTTAAATCACGTACCGATACGCGATCGCCCTCTTTCAAAAACATCAGTGAAGAGCCGACAAAAACCGGATTATCTTTCGCCCACGCATCGCGTCCCACAGTGACAATATCGTCTGGTGTTATGCGATGGCTATCGATAGCGCGATCGACGACATAGCCCGTCATTAGCTTAGTCAGGCTGGCAGGGTTACGTTGTTGGTGCTCATTACCCGCCGTGAGGATCTGTCCGGTTGTGTAATCCATCAAAACCCATGATCCCGCATGAATCTCCGGAGGTTGGGGTGAAAAGGGAATCTTTTCCGCCGCAAAACCAGACGATAAATTAAAAACGAACAAAGAAGCAGCAATAATAAGACGGCGTTTCAACAGCAAATCCTCAGGTGTTTCCAATAGCTGTTCTTTTTACGGAAATCCTGATGAACTGGCTGGAATAAAGTGCAAGAAAATGTGACATTTATCTCATTTTAATCTGACATTATCTGTTTTCACACGCAGCCAAAATATCGCTCTAAAGCTGATTAGCACGGTGATATTTGATACTCTGGCCTACAACAGAAATAACGGATTTAACCTAACGATGAATGACGGTAAGCAACAATCTACCTTTTTGTTTCATGATTACGAAACCTTTGGCACGCACCCCGCGTTAGATCGCCCAGCGCAGTTTGCCGCCATTCGCACTGATAGCGAATTCAATATTATCGGCGAACCTGAAGTCTTTTACTGTAAGCCTGCGGACGATTATTTACCCCAGCCAGGGGCGGTGTTAATTACCGGCATCACTCCACAGGAAGCGCGTGCAAAAGGGGAAAACGAAGCTGCCTTTGCCGCCCGTATTCACTCGCTTTTTACCGTACCGAAGACCTGTATTCTTGGTTACAACAATGTGCGTTTTGACGACGAAGTTACACGCAATATCTTTTATCGTAATTTTTACGATCCCTATGCCTGGAGTTGGCAACATGATAACTCTCGCTGGGATCTGCTTGACGTGATGCGTGCCTGTTATGCCCTGCGCCCGGAGGGGATTAACTGGCCTGAAAATGAAGATGGTTTACCGAGCTTTCGACTTGAACATTTAACCAAAGCTAATGGTATTGAACATAGCAACGCCCACGATGCGATGGCCGATGTGTACGCCACTATTGCGATGGCGAAGTTGGTGAAAACACGTCAACCACGCCTGTTTGATTATCTCTTTACCCATCGTAATAAGCACAAACTGACGGCGTTGATTGATGTGCCGCAGATGAAACCGCTGGTACATGTTTCCGGTATGTTTGGCGCATGGCGCGGCAATACCAGCTGGGTGGCGCCACTGGCGTGGCATCCTGAAAATCGCAATGCCGTGATTATGGTGGATTTGGCAGGAGATATCTCGCCACTCCTGGAGCTGGACAGCGACACGCTGCGCGAGCGTCTGTATACCGCAAAGGCCGATCTGGGCGATAACGCCGCAGTCCCGGTTAAGCTGGTGCATATCAATAAATGCCCGGTGCTGGCGCAGGCGAATACGCTGCGCCCGGAAGATGCCGACAGGTTGGGAATTAATCGTCAGCATTGTCTCGATAACCTGAAAATTCTGCGTGAACACCCGCAAGTGCGTGAAAAAGTGGTTGCGATATTTGCTGAAGCCGAACCATTTACACCTTCAGATAACGTCGATGCACAGCTCTATAATGGCTTTTTCAGTGACGCCGATCGCGCCGCAATGAAAATTGTCCTGGAAACCGAGCCGCGTAATTTACCGGCACTGGATATCACCTTTGTCGATAAACGTATTGAGAAACTGTTATTCAATTATCGGGCGCGTAACTTCCCGGGGACGCTGGATTACGCCGAGCAGCAACGCTGGCTGGAGCACCGCCGTCAGGTCTTCACAGCAGAATTTTTGCAAGGTTATGCTGATGAATTGCAGATGCTGGCACAACAATATGCCGATGACAAAGAGAAAGTAGCGTTGTTAAAAGCGCTTTGGCAGTACGCGGAAGAGATCGTCTGAAACAAAAAAGCCGGAGCGATATAAACTCCGGCTTTTTTTAGATTTACCGGATGATTATGTCATCCGGATTTAAAGATTATGCAACGTCTTCGTACTGCGGAACCGGGTTGCGGAAGCTCTTAGTCACGCAAGCCAGGTAAATCAGACCGATAGCCGCCCAGATCAGCCCCAAAACCATTGAGCTTTCTTCCAGGTTAACCCACAGCGCACCTACAGTCAGCGCACCACACATCGGCAGGAACAGATACTGGAAGTGATCTTTCAGCGTCTTGTTACGCTTCTCACGGATCCAGAACTGCGAGATAACCGACAGGTTAACGAAGGTGAACGCCACCAGCGCACCAAAGTTAATCAGCGCCGTTGCCATTACCAGGTCAAAGTTGATTGCCAGCAGAGCAATCGCACCAACCAGGATAATGTTCATGGCCGGAGTACGCCATTTCGGGTGTACATAACCGAAGAAGCTTTTCGGGAACACGCCGTCACGACCCATTACGTACATCAGACGCGCTACGCCTGCGTGCGCCGCCATACCGGACGCCAGTACGGTAATGGTGGAGAAGATCAGCGCGCCAACCTGGAACGCTTTGCCCGCAACGTACAGCATGATTTCAGGCTGTGACGCATCCGGATCTTTAAAGCGAGAGATATCCGGGAAGTACAGTTGCAGGAAGTAAGTTGCAAAGATGAAGATCATGCCGCCAATCAGCGCGGTCAGGAAAATCGCACGCGGGATCACGCGCTCTGCATCTTTGGTTTCTTCCGACAAGTTGCTGATGCCGTCAAAGCCGGTAAAGGAGAAACACAGAATCGTCGCACCGGTAATCATCGGGATGACATGTGCATCACCGGACCAGAACGGACGCGTGCTCGCCAGCGTACCAGCGCCTTCACCTTCAAATACGCCATACACAACCATGCCCAGAATCACCGCGATCAGCACTACCTGCAACACCACGATTACAGTGTTGAAGTTCGCTACGGATTTCAGACTACGCAGGTTAAAGGCGGTCATAAAGGCCACCAGCGCCACCACAAACATCCACGATGGGATGGAAGGCACCAGAGCTTCAAAATAGATTTTCGCCAGCAGAATGTTGATCATCGGCGCGAACAGGTAGTCGAGCAGAGAAGACCAACCCACCATAAAGCCGACAGTCGGGCTAATGGATTTCTGGGCGTAAGTGTATGCAGAGCCAGCAGAAGGATAGCGGCGAACCAGCTTCCCGTAGCTCAGAGCCGTAAACAGGATCGCAATCAATGCGAACGCATAGGCTGTCGGCACATGACCATCCGTGAGGCCTGAAACGATACCAAAAGTATCAAACAGCGTCATCGGCTGCATATAGGCAAGACCCATCATTACAACCGGAACTAACGTAAGCGTTTTACGCAATTCCACGCGAGAGGTGTTTGGAGTAACGTTATGCGACATGGTCATTCTCCTTTACGGTGATAACCGTCGCGTAAGCAAAAAATTGCCCCATTTTTTTGGATTCCTCAGCGACAACAACTGTCGATTTTTAGTAAATATCTATCCGGTACGAAGCCCGGCCTCTTGGTATGAATGATTGGTTTGAAGCAAAAAATAACCGACGCGGATGAAACGTCGGTTTTTAGTCATTTTTTGACAGCGGCGCATTGTGCCTAAATGGGGGGTAAATGACAAGAGAATGAGAGGCTTGTCATATAATTTTTTATTTAAATGGCTGATTTTCCGTCATCATATTTTGCATAAACACCAGCAATAGCACTATTTGCTAAAATCTCATCACGCCACCACGCACTGGCAAGCCCTGCGGTTTGTTCATTCCAGCCAATCCATACGGGTTCAAAGAGGGATTGCGCAACCACTTTCTTCTCAATTAACGCGCCACTATCGAGAAAGCGTTGCGCCAGATAGCGCGGTAAATAACCGCAACCAAGACCGCTGATTTGTAATTCCAGTTTGGTTTTAAAATCAAATACGGTAATGGCCTCTTGTTCGTCGAGAAGTTGTGATGCCGTAGATGCGCCAGCCTGCGCGGTATCACCCACGATAATCGCCCGATAGCGTTTAATGATACGGCGATTTAACGGTTCCTCTTCCAGAGCTAACGGATGATGAGGAGCAATCGCGAAAACTTGTTCCAGACAGCCCAACCGAGAGAAACCATATTCGCTGGAAGATGGCGGTTCATGCATCGCGCCAACAATAATATCTGCTCGCCCCTGAGTCAGGGCATCCCAGGAACCGCCCAGAACGCCATTGATAAACTTCAGACGCGTGACGTTGTGATGTTGATAAAAGGCTTCAATGAGTGGCGCAAGCAGTGAAAAGGGAAAGGTATCATCAACCCCGATTACCAGCTCGTTTTCCCAACCTTCATGGAGTTTGATCGCCTGCTTTTCCAGTTCATGCACAGCATGGAGAATTTCCCGCCCCTTCTCCAGCAACATTTTTCCGGTGCGGGTAAACTTAGCGCGGTGACCACTACGATCAAGCAATTGAATATTAAGGTCGCTTTCCAGCTTGTGAACAGTGTAACTGAGGGCAGATGGCGTCTTATACAGTTTGGCTGACGCCGCCGCAAAACTACCCTCTTTTTCTAAGGCATCAAGGATCATCAACACGTCCAGCAGTGGTTTCATACACGCCCCCTTGCGGTGTATGCGGCATTCTGCTGGCGTGATGCTTTACTCCAGCGGCATTACCAGTGGATCGGGATACTGGTATTCAAATCCCAATTCATTACAGATCCGGCTGCCATCAATAATTTTACCTTTGCCGCTGTCCAGGCTATTCCTGAACTGCGGAGGTTCCAGTCCCAGTAAGCGGGCCATCTGTGGGTAGAAAACATTACGCGCAGGGTGAGCTGGCGCACATATATTATAGATGTGCCCGCCTTTAGGTGCCTGTAACAACAGAGTGATAGCGCCAATAACATCTTCCAGGTGGACTAAATTGACGCCGTGTTCTCCATCCGGCGCAGTTTTTCCGGCAAAGAAACGGCCGGGATGACGCCCAGGCCCGACCAGACCAGCAAGACGCAAAATATCAACCGAAGTACCGGGTAAATTGTGCAGCCAGTCTTCCAGCTCTTTTAACACTCGTCCACTATGGGTCAGCGGATTACGCGGAGTGTTTTCTTTCACTGTGCCTTGCGCATCACCGTAAACAGATGTTGAACTGGTAAAAATAATGCGGGGAATGTGATAAGCCAGCGCGCTATCCACCAGCTCCTGCACTGCTTGTAAATAGAACTCATCGCCGGGGCCGCTGCGGCGTGCCGGAAGCGTAATCACCAGCGCATCGGCATCCATCAGGGCATCCAGATCGTCAGAGTCGCAAACTAAATCGGGCTCCATGCGAAGCAGATAGCTATCAATGCCACTCATTTGGGCCGCTTCTACGCCATCTTGTGTAGTTTTACTCCCGGTGACTTGCCAGCCTCGTGCTGAAAGTGACATCGCCAGCGGCATGCCTAACCACCCTAACCCGACAATTGCGACCTTTTTCATCCGTTTTCTCCTGATACACCTTAGATCTATAAGGCTACGCCAGCGTATCAAAACTGACAATTCATTCTATGAATGAATCTCTTCAATAATGATAACGACATGCTGCAATAAGCAGTGAATCGTCAGTAACCGCGTATACCAGGCGATGCTCCTCAGTAATGCGTCGGGACCAGAAGCCTGACAAATTATGTTTCAGGGGTTCTGGCTTCCCCTTACCTTCAAAGGGTGCTCTGCGGGTTTCTTTGATAAGTTCATTGGTCTTTTTAACAATTCGCTTATCTGTTTCCTGCCAGTACAGATAATCATCCCATGATTCCTCAGACCAGATTAGTTTCACTCAATAATGTCCTTTTCCGTTCCTTTGCCTGATTTCAGGCTATCGATTGAGTCCATCAATCTCCGGGCATTAGTGGGGGAGCGCAGTAGATAAGCCGTCTCTTCCAGCGAGTTGTATTCTTCGAGTGACATCAGAACACAAGCCTCTCCATTCTGACGAGTAATAAGGATCGGGGCATGATCTTCAACGGCTTTCATCATTGTTGCCGACAAATTCTGACGCGCTTCGCTGTAGCTAATTGTACGCATGTCAATCTCCTCTTTTGTACAGTTCATTGTGCAATGATGAGTGGCAATAAACTATTTATTAATTAGCCAGTAGCTCAAAGCATTGTCAGCGAGACGAAAAATCCAGGCTTCGCTATTTTTGGTGCCGTCAGGTTAGAGGACAGTCCTCTTAGCCCCCTCCTTTCCCCGCTCATTCATTAAACAAATCCATCGCCATAAAATATATAAAAAAGCCCTTGCTTTCTAACGTGAAAGTGGTTTAGGTTAAAAGACATCAGTTGAATAAACATTCACAGAGACTTTTATGACACGCGTTCAATTTAAACACCACCATCATCACCATCATCCTGACTAGTCTTTCAGGCGATGTGTGCTGGAAGACATTCAGATCTTCCAGTGGTGCATGAACGCATGAGAAAGCCCCCGGAAGATCACCTTCCGGGGGCTTTTTTATTGCGCGGTTGATAACGGTTCAGACAGGTATAAAGAGGAAAAAGAAAATGACAGACAACACTCGTTTACGCATAGCTATGCAGAAATCAGGACGTTTAAGTGATGACTCACGCGAATTGCTGGCACGCTGTGGCATAAAAATTAATCTTCACACTCAGCGCCTGATCGCAATGGCTGAAAACATGCCGATTGATATTCTGCGCGTGCGTGACGACGACATTCCCGGTCTGGTAATGGACGGCGTGGTTGACCTCGGCATTATCGGCGAAAACGTGCTGGAAGAAGAGTTACTTAACCGCCGCGCCCAGGGTGAAGATCCGCGTTATTTTACCCTGCGTCGTCTCGATTTCGGCGGTTGTCGCCTTTCGCTGGCAACGCCAGTTGATGAAGCCTGGGACGGCCCGCTCTCCTTAAACGGTAAACGTATCGCCACCTCTTATCCTCACCTGCTCAAGCGTTATCTCGACCAGAAAGGTATCTCTTTTAAATCCTGCTTACTGAATGGTTCTGTCGAAGTTGCGCCGCGTGCCGGACTGGCGGATGCGATTTGCGATCTGGTTTCCACCGGTGCCACGCTGGAAGCTAACGGCCTGCGCGAAGTCGAAGTTATCTACCGCTCGAAAGCCTGCCTGATCCAGCGCGATGGCGAAATGGAAGAATCCAAACAGCAGCTGATCGACAAACTGCTGACCCGTATTCAGGGCGTGATCCAGGCGCGCGAATCAAAATACATCATGATGCATGCACCGACCGAGCGTCTGGATGACGTCATCGCCCTGCTGCCAGGTGCCGAACGCCCAACTATTCTGCCGCTGGCGGGTGATCAACAGCGCGTCGCCATGCACATGGTCAGCAGCGAAACCCTGTTCTGGGAAACCATGGAAAAACTGAAAGCGCTGGGTGCCAGTTCGATTCTGGTCCTGCCCATTGAGAAGATGATGGAGTGATCGCCATGAGCTTTAACACAATCATTGACTGGAATAGCTGTACTGCGGAGCAACAACACCAGTTGTTAATGCGTCCGGCGATCTCCGCTTCTGAAAGCATTACCCGCACTGTTAACGATATTCTCGATAACGTGAAAGCACGCGGCGATGATGCCCTGCGTGAATACAGCGCGAAGTTTGATAAAACCACGGTTACCGCGCTGAAGGTGTCTGCTGAGGAGATCACCGCCGCCAGCGAACGCCTGAGCGACGAGCTAAAACAGGCGATGGCGGTGGCAGTAAAGAATATTGAAACCTTCCACACTGCGCAAAAACTGCCGCCGGTAGATGTAGAAACTCAGCCAGGCGTACGTTGCCAGCAAGTCACGCGCCCGGTAGCTTCAGTTGGTTTGTATATTCCTGGCGGCTCCGCCCCGCTCTTCTCAACGGTATTAATGCTGGCGACTCCGGCGCGTATTGCAGGCTGTAAAAAAGTGGTGCTGTGCTCACCGCCGCCGATTGCCGATGAGATCCTTTACGCGGCGCAGCTGTGCGGCGTGCAGGATGTGTTTAACGTCGGTGGCGCACAGGCCATTGCCGCACTGGCATTTGGCACAGAATCCGTGCCCAAAGTAGACAAAATCTTCGGGCCAGGTAACGCCTTTGTCACCGAGGCAAAACGCCAGGTAAGCCAGCGTCTTGACGGTGCGGCAATCGATATGCCCGCAGGCCCGTCGGAAGTACTGGTGATTGCTGACAGCGGCGCTACGCCGGATTTCGTGGCTTCTGATTTGCTCTCCCAGGCAGAACACGGCCCGGACTCACAGGTGATTTTACTGACGCCCGATGCTGATATGGCGCGTCGCGTTGCCGAGGCTGTCGAACGCCAGCTGGCAGAGCTGCCGCGTGCCGAAACCGCCCGTCAGGCACTGAGCGCCAGCCGCCTGATTGTGACCAACGATTTAGCGCAGTGCGTAGAGATCTCCAACCTCTACGGCCCGGAGCACCTGATCATTCAGACCCGCAACGCCCGCCAACTTGTCGATGGCATCACCAGCGCCGGTTCGGTATTTCTTGGTGACTGGTCACCGGAATCGGCAGGTGATTACGCCTCCGGCACCAACCATGTACTGCCGACTTACGGTTACACCGCCACCTGTTCCAGCCTCGGCCTGGCAGATTTTCAAAAGCGCATGACCGTGCAGGAACTGTCGAAAGAAGGCTTTTCCGCGCTGGCTTCGACCATTGAAACACTGGCCGCCGCTGAACGTCTGGCCGCCCACAAAAATGCCGTTACTTTGCGTGTTAACGCCCTTAAGGAGCAAGCATGAGCACCGTGACTATTACCGATTTAGCACGTGAAAACGTCCGCAACCTGACGCCGTATCAGTCGGCACGTCGTCTGGGCGGTAACGGCGATGTCTGGCTGAACGCCAACGAATACCCCACGGCCGTGGAGTTTCAGCTCACTCAACAAACGCTCAACCGCTACCCGGAATGCCAGCCGAAAGCGGTGATTGAAAATTACGCGCAGTATGCAGGTGTAAAACCAGAGCAGGTACTGGTCAGCCGTGGCGCGGACGAAGGTATTGAACTGCTGATTCGCGCTTTTTGCGAACCAGGTAAAGACGCCATCCTCTACTGCCCACCAACGTACGGCATGTACAGCGTCAGCGCCGAAACCATTGGCGTTGAGTGCCGCACAGTGCCAACGCTGGACAACTGGCAACTGGACTTACAGGGCATTTCCGACAAGCTGGACGGCGTAAAAGTGGTCTATGTTTGCAGCCCCAACAACCCGACCGGGCAACTGATCAATCCGCAAGATTTTCGCACCCTGCTGGAGTTAACCCGCGGAAAAGCCATTGTGGTTGCCGATGAAGCCTATATCGAGTTTTGCCCGCAGGCATCGCTGGCTGGCTGGCTGGCGGAATATCCGCACCTGGCTATTTTGCGCACACTGTCGAAAGCTTTTGCTCTGGCGGGCCTTCGTTGCGGATTTACGCTGGCAAACGAAGAAGTCATCAACCTGCTGATGAAAGTGATCGCCCCCTACCCGCTCTCGACGCCGGTTGCCGACATTGCGGCCCAGGCGTTAAGCCCGCAGGGAATCGTCGCCATGCGCGAACGAGTGGCGCAAATTATTGCAGAACGCGAATACCTGATTGCCGCACTGAAACAGATCCCCTGCGTGGCGCAGGTTTTCGACTCTGAAACCAACTACATTCTGGCGCGCTTTAAAGCCTCCAGCGCAGTGTTTAAATCTTTGTGGGATCAGGGCATTATCTTACGTGATCAGAATAAACAACCCTCTTTAAGCGGCTGCCTGCGAATTACCGTCGGAACCCGTGAAGAAAGCCAGCGCGTCATTGACGCCTTACGTGCGGAGCAAGTTTGATGAGTCAGAAGTATCTTTTTATCGATCGCGATGGAACCCTGATTAGCGAACCGCCGAGTGATTTTCAGGTGGACCGTTTTGACAAACTCGCCTTTGAACCGGGCGTGATTCCGGAGCTGCTGAAGCTGCAAAAAGCGGACTACAAGCTGGTGATGATCACTAATCAGGATGGTCTGGGAACACAAAGTTTCCCGCAGGCAGATTTCGATGGCCCGCACAACCTGATGATGCAGATCTTCACCTCGCAAGGCGTGCAGTTTGATGAAGTACTGATTTGCCCGCACCTGCCCGCAGATGAGTGCGACTGCCGTAAACCGAAAGTAAAACTGGTGGAGCGTTATCTCGCTGAGCAAGCGATGGATCGTGCCAACAGTTATGTGATTGGCGATCGCGCGACCGATATTCAACTCGCGGAAAACATGGGAATTAATGGTTTACGCTACGACCGCGAAACCCTGAACTGGCCGATGATTGGCGAGCAACTCACTAAACGAGACCGTTACGCCCATGTAGTGCGCAACACCAAAGAGACGCAAATTGACGTCCAGGTGTGGCTGGATCGCGAAGGTGGCAGCAAGATTAACACCGGCGTTGGCTTCTTTGATCACATGCTGGATCAGATTGCCACCCACGGCGGCTTCCGGATGGAAATCAACGTCAAAGGCGATCTCTATATCGACGATCACCACACCGTCGAAGATACCGGCCTGGCGCTGGGGGAAGCGTTAAAAATAGCCCTCGGCGACAAACGCGGTATTTGTCGCTTTGGTTTTGTGCTGCCGATGGATGAATGCCTTGCCCGCTGCGCACTGGATATCTCTGGTCGCCCGCACCTGGAATATAAAGCCGAGTTTACCTACCAGCGCGTGGGCGATCTCAGCACCGAAATGATCGAACACTTCTTCCGTTCGCTCTCTTACACCATGGGCGTGACCCTGCACCTGAAAACCAAAGGTAAAAACGATCACCACCGTGTAGAGAGCCTGTTCAAAGCCTTTGGTCGCACCCTGCGCCAGGCCATCCGCGTGGAAGGCGACACCCTGCCCTCGTCGAAAGGAGTGCTGTAATGAACGTGGTGATCCTGGATACCGGCTGCGCCAACCTGAACTCGGTGAAGTCAGCCATTGCGCGTCACGGTTATGAACCAAAAGTCAGTCGTGACCCGGACGTCGTGTTGCTGGCCGATAAACTATTTTTACCCGGCGTTGGCACTGCGCAAGCGGCGATGGATCAGGTACGTGAGCGCGAGCTGTTTGATCTCATCAAAGCCTGTACCCAACCGGTGCTGGGCATCTGCTTAGGGATGCAACTGCTGGGGCGGCGCAGCGAAGAGAGCAACGGCGTCGATTTGCTGGGCATCATCGACGAAGACGTGCCGAAAATGACCGACTTTGGTCTGCCGCTGCCGCATATGGGCTGGAACCGCGTTTACCCGCGGGCAGGCAACCGCCTGTTTCAGGGGATTGAAGACGGCGCGTACTTTTACTTTGTTCACAGCTACGCAATGCCGATCAATCCGTGGACCATCGCCCAGTGCAATTATGGCGAACCATTCACCGCAGCGGTACAAAAAGACAACTTCTATGGCGTGCAGTTCCACCCGGAGCGTTCTGGTGCCGCTGGCGCTAAGTTGCTGAAAAACTTCCTGGAGATGTGATGATTATTCCGGCATTAGATTTAATCGACGGCACCGTGGTGCGTCTCCATCAGGGCGATTACGGCAAACAGCGCGATTACGGTAACGACCCGCTGCCGCGTTTACAGGATTACGCTGCACAAGGTGCCGAAGTGCTGCATCTGGTGGATCTGACTGGGGCAAAAGATCCGGCTAAACGACAAATTTCTCTGATTAAAACGCTGGTCGCAGGCGTTAACGTTCCGGTTCAGGTGGGCGGCGGCGTGCGTAGCGAAGAAGATGTGGCGACGTTACTGGAAGCTGGCGTTGCGCGCGTGGTGGTCGGCTCCACCGCAGTGAAATCACCAGAAATGGTGAAAGGCTGGTTTGAACGCTTCGGTGCGGGTGCGTTAGTGCTGGCGCTGGATGTACGCATTGACGAGCAAGGCAACAAGCAGGTGGCGGTTAGCGGCTGGCAAGAGAACTCGGGCGTTTCGCTGGAACAACTGGTGGAAACCTATCTGCCCGTCGGCCTGAAACATGTGCTGTGTACCGATATCGCGCGCGACGGCACGCTGGCAGGTTCTAACGTCTCTTTATATGAGGAAGTCTGCGCCAGATATCCGCAGGTGGCATTTCAGTCCTCCGGCGGCATTGGCGACATTGATGATGTCGCTGCCCTGCGTGGTACTGGCGTACGCGGCGTAATAGTTGGTCGGGCATTACTGGAAGGTAAATTCACCGTGAAGGAGGCCATCGCATGCTGGCAAAACGCATAATCCCATGTCTCGACGTTCGTGATGGTCAGGTGGTGAAAGGCGTACAGTTTCGTAACCATGAAATCATTGGCGATATCGTGCCGCTGGCAAAACGCTACGCCGAAGAAGGTGCGGACGAGCTAGTGTTCTACGATATCACCGCCTCCAGCGATGGACGTGTGGTAGATAAAAGCTGGGTATCTCGCGTGGCGGAAGTGATCGATATTCCGTTCTGCGTGGCGGGAGGAATTAAATCGCTGGATGACGCCGCGAAAATTCTTTCCTTTGGCGCGGATAAAATCTCTATCAACTCCCCTGCGCTGGCGGACCCGACGTTAATTACTCGCCTGGCCGATCGCTTTGGCGTGCAGTGTATTGTGGTCGGTATTGACACCTGGTACGACGCCGAAACCGGTAAATATCATGTGAATCAATATACCGGCGATGAAAGCCGCACCCGCGTCACTCAGTGGGAAACGCTCGACTGGGTACAGGAAGTGCAAAAACGCGGTGCCGGAGAAATCGTCCTCAACATGATGAATCAGGACGGCGTGCGTAACGGTTACGACCTCGAGCAGCTGAAAAAAGTGCGTGAAGTTTGCCACATCCCGCTGATTGCCTCCGGTGGCGCAGGCACCATGGAACACTTCCTCGAAGCCTTCCGCGATGCCGACGTTGACGGCGCGCTGGCGGCTTCCGTATTCCACAAACAAATAATCAATATTGGTGAATTAAAAGCGTACCTGGCAACACAGGGCGTGGAGATCAGGATATGTTAACAGAACAACAACGTCGCGAACTGGACTGGGAAAAAACCGACGGGCTGATGCCGGTGATTGTGCAACACGCGGTATCCGGCGAAGTGTTAATGCTGGGCTACATGAATCCGCAAGCGCTGGACAAAACCATCGAAAGCGGCAAAGTAACCTTCTTCTCGCGCACTAAACAGCGACTGTGGACCAAAGGTGAAACGTCCGGCAATTTCCTCAACGTAGTGAGTATTGCGCCGGACTGCGACAACGACACCCTGCTGGTGCTGGCGAATCCCATCGGCCCGACCTGCCACAAAGGCACAAGCAGCTGCTTCGGCGACACCGCTCACCAGTGGCTATTCCTGTATCAACTGGAACAACTGCTCGCCGAACGCAAATCTGCCGACCCGGAAACCTCCTATACCGCCAAACTGTATGCCAGCGGCACCAAACGCATTGCGCAGAAAGTGGGCGAAGAAGGCGTGGAAACCGCACTGGCAGCGACGGTACATGACCGCTTTGAACTGACCAACGAGGCATCGGACTTGATGTATCACCTACTGGTGCTGCTGCAGGATCAGGATCTGGATTTAACAACGGTGATTGAGAACCTGCGCAAACGTCATCAGTGAGTTGCAGGCTGACCGGATGCGATGTAGCTGTCGCATCCTGAGCCATTGCCCGATGCGCAAGCTTATCAGGCCTACTATTCGCTCTGCACACGTAGGCTGGATAAGATGCGCCAGCATCGCATCCGGCAACAAAAAAGGCAAGGTGTCACCACCCTGCCCTTTTTATTTAAAGCTGAAAAGACTATTTCGCGTTGTAATTACGCAGCGCATTACGCCCCAGCACAATTCCCGCGCCAACCATGCCGCCCAGCAGTACTGCCAGAATCAAGGTAATTGCTTTCTTCGGGCTATCGCGACGAATTGGCAGTGTGGGTTTCATAACGTAACGGTAGGCATGAATATCAAGATCATCAACCTTCAGACTTTCGATATCCAGCAGGTTTTGACGAGTCTGATAATAGTTTGGCGAGAACACAAGCGGACGAGTCGCTTCGTGCTTAATCATCGACTCCAGTGCTTCGCTACCTAACAAAAGCAACGTGTCCTGAGTAATATTTTCACCAGTCTGCTGAATCTGCGGCTTTATTACCTGCGCCTGATTCGCATACTGCAACGCTTCCTGAATCTGGCGGATACGCAGCGTTTTTTGCTCCTGAGCCACCACTTCCTGAGTTTTCAGGGAGTCCTGCAAGGTTTTCATACCCAAAGCGATATTATCCTTCAGGTCCTTTTCCAGCTCTTCATTCACTTGGTCATCAACCTGTTGAATGTATTCAGCCAGCTTTTTCTGTGCATCCGCTGCAGTGTGCCCGACATAAGAAACAGCTAACGGTAACGGCTGGTTTTTAACAGCAGGTTCGATAGTCAGTTTTTCGCGTTCTTCCTGATTATCCAGCGTTTCCGCTAATGCAGAGAAAGCAGAACTGAAGCGACCAATTAACGCCTCCTGTAAATCAGCTACTTTTGGCGCAGCCTGGCCATAAATTACATTCATGGCGTTGTTATAGCCGGCAATTTGCCCCACATCAGGTTGAGTGACAATGGCTGTTGATGTCCATTGCTCTTTCGCTACTGCCAGGTATCCAATAGCCAACACGATAGCCACAATGACTGTGGCGATAATGGTCATCTTCCCGCGCCACAGTTGTACCAGTAAATCAATTAAATCAATCTGTTCCGGGTCATTGTTGTGCCCAGAAATATTATTATTTTCAACTTTCATCATTACCCTAACAGACGGAAAATTTCAGGTCGCCATAGTTTAGCGATAATCAGTATGAATGCCATAGGATAAACAATAAATATAATGAATTATTACATGAACATCGATACCAACTACCGCCAAAAATCATCTGATTACAGATAGTTAGTCGCTACCGAAAAGATCGCGGGTGTAGACCTTGTCTGCTGCATCTTTAAGCTCTTCTGACATTCGATTAGAGATGATGACATCAGCCTGTTGCTTAAACGTCGCGAGATCACGTTCCAGTCGTGAATTGAAAAACATTTCTTCCTTCATAACCGGTTCATAGATAATCACTTCTACCCCCTTAGCTTTGATACGCTTCATGATCCCCTGAATGGAAGACGCACGGAAGTTATCTGAACCGCTCTTCATAATTAGGCGATATATCCCTACGACTTTGGGTTTACGTGACAAGATAGCATCGGCAATAAAGTCTTTGCGGGTGCGATTAGCTTCAACGATGGCAGAAATGATGTTGTTTGGCACAGACTGGTAATTTGCCAGAAGCTGCTTGGTATCTTTCGGCAAACAGTAACCACCGTAACCAAATGATGGATTGTTGTAATGATTGCCGATACGCGGATCAAGACAAACACCTTCAATGATTTGACGGGTGTTCAATCCCAGGCTTTCTGCATAACTGTCCAACTCGTTAAAGTACGCCACGCGCATGGCGAGGTAAGTATTGGCAAAAAGTTTAATGGCCTCTGCTTCTGTTGAATCAGTAAACAGAGTCGGGATATTTTGCTTAACCGCCCCTTCCTGTAATAACGCGGCAAACCGCTGTGCACGTTCAGAACGTTCGCCTATCACAATACGGGAAGGATGAAGGTTATCGTAAAGGGCTTTGCCTTCTCGGAGGAATTCAGGGGAGAAGATAATGTTCTCAGTCTTGAATTTTTTTTGCATCGCGGCCGTAAAACCTACAGGAACCGTAGACTTAATAATCATTACTGCATGAGGGTTTATTTCCGTAACATCTTTAATTACTGATTCTACGCTAGATGTATTGAAATAATTGGTTTTAGGATCATAGTCGGTCGGGGTTGCGATGATTACATAATCAGCATTCCGGTAGGCTTCTTTTTTATCTAACGTGGCATTAAAACGTATTTTGTCTGATTGCAAAAACTGCTCAATTTCTTTATCAACAATAGGAGATATCCGATCATTCAGCATTGCAACGCGAGTTGGTAAAATATCTAATGCTACAACGTTATGATTTTGTGCGATTAATAGCCCATTAGACAGGCCAACATAACCGGTTCCGGAAATGGTGATTTTCATTTCATGCTCTCAGAATTAACTTAACTATGAATCATGATGTTTTAGCACCCTGATAAGAGTTAAAAGTTTTAACGCCACGATGATGTCTGGTCAACGAAACGAAAAACATTTCAGATTTTCTTTATAAGAATAGCTGCTATTTATTAAGTTAGTATTAAGCAATGAAATTAAATCAATAAGATTGATAGTAAAAAAAAGCCCGGCGATAAATGCCGGGCCTTAGTTTAATACTGATTAAATCAGATTAATCCAGCCATTCGGTGTGGAATACACCTTCTTTATCAATGCGCTTATAGGTATGCGCACCGAAATAGTCACGCTGCGCCTGGATCAAGTTTGCAGGCAGTACTGCGGCACGATAGCTGTCATAGTAAGCAACCGCTGCAGAGAAGGTAGGTACTGGAATACCGTTCAGCACCGCATAAGCAACAACATCACGCAGAGCTTGCTGGTAATCGTCGGCAATTTTCTTAAAGTACGGGGCTAACAGCAGGTTAGCAATCTTCGGATTTTCGGCGTAAGCATCCGTGATTTTCTGCAGGAACTGAGCACGAATGATACAACCGGCACGGAAGATCTTCGCGATTTCACCATAATTCAGATCCCAGCTGTACTCTTCAGACGCCGCACGTAGCTGCGAGAAGCCCTGCGCGTAAGAAACAATCTTACCCAGATAAAGCGCACGGCGAACTTTTTCGATGAATTCAGCTTTATCACCTGCTGGCTGCGCTTGCGGACCCGACAGTACTTTAGACGCGGCTACGCGCTGATCTTTCAGGGAAGAGATATAACGAGCAAACACAGACTCAGTAATCAGCGACAGCGGTTCGCCGAGATCCAGCGCGCTCTGGCTGGTCCATTTACCCGTACCTTTGTTCGCTGCTTCATCCAGGATCACATCAACCAGGTATTTACCGTCTTCATCTTTTTTGGTGAAGATGTCTTTAGTGATGTCGATCAGGTAGCTGCTCAGTTCACCGTTATTCCACTCGGTAAAGGTTTGTGCCAGTTCTTCATTAGATAGATTCAGACCACCTTTCAGCAGAGAATAGGCTTCAGCAATCAGTTGCATATCACCGTATTCAATACCGTTGTGAACCATCTTCACATAGTGACCTGCGCCATCAGCACCAATATAGGTAACGCACGGTTCGCCATCTTCAGCAACGGCGGCGATTTTGGTCAGGATAGGTGCAACCAGTTCATAGGCTTCTTTCTGCCCACCAGGCATGATAGAAGGTCCTTTCAGCGCGCCCTCTTCACCACCGGAAACCCCCGTACCGATGAAGTTAAAGCCTTCTGCAGAAAGCTCGCGGTTACGACGAATGGTATCCTGGAAGAAGGTATTACCACCATCAATGATGATATCGCCTTTATCAAGATATGGTTTCAGGGAATCAATAGCAGCATCCGTGCCTGCACCTGCTTTCACCATTAACAGGATGCGACGAGGCGTTTCAAGAGATTCAACGAACTCTTTCACCGTATAGTAAGGAACCAGTTTCTTGCCTGGATTTTCGGCAATCACTTCTTCCGTCTTTTCACGAGAACGGTTGAAAATAGAGACGGTATAACCACGGCTTTCGATGTTGAGCGCAAGGTTGCGTCCCATCACTGCCATACCGACGACGCCGATCTGTTGCTTTGACATTGTTTACTCCTGTCAGGGGTGGTCACCGCGGGTTGCGGCTTATTGAAGATAAAGAATAGCTTAATTTATATCTTCTTTTACAGTCATATATTTCCTAATTAGGAAATTGCTTGTAACTTGTACAGCTTTATATTTAACCACTAATGTTATAAAAAAGTTCGGCTAATTTTATTAATTCATTATTACTATTATTTTGAATTAGTTCAACATGATTTTCTTTGCTTGTATTGAAATAATCGCTGCCAATAGCAGAAAGATGTGAGAATGGTGATGTGCACATCTTATCAAGAAGAGAACACCCCAAAAAATAATTCATTGAATACTGAATCCCTAACATGTGCAATATTGTTGGCGCGAAACTTAAAGAATTTTTACCTCCTGCATCTAAAACTTCAGGCGCAATATCTTTCCCAATGACCAGAAATGGTATCTTGTCCACAAAAAAACGAGAATCGCTATTAAATGATTTCTTATATTCTGTCGAAGGAAATGTAGAATGATCCGATGTTATTATCAACAACGTATTGCCATAAAATGAACTGCGCCGAAAAAAGTCAACGAACTTCCCCAACTGAAAATCATAGTTATAGAATTTATTGTAGAGTGGGTTGCTACCATCAAAATATTTTTCATTTGGACTATCTTGACCATGATGAGTACCAGATGGGTACACACCAATAAAGAAGTGTTCGTTTTTATTTTCTTGAGAACGTAAAAAATATTTCAGTGCATTAAATGTTTGCTTATCAGTCATTCTGTCGCGTTGATAACCAATAAAATCCCCCATACCAAGAACTTTATCAAAATTAAGCGTTTTCAACATAGTGTTAAGTGGGCTATTTTTTTCTGTAGACGCTATAAAATAACTTTTATAGCCATACTCTTTCAATATATCCGGTAAAGATGTTTGACGATGAAGATAAATATTATTAATTTCTGAGTTAGATAATTGTGCAATACCAGTACCAGTATCAGTTAACCCATCACGAAATTGATAGCCAGAAGTTAACTGGCCTCTTAAACCTCTAAATGTTGCTGCTGTATGGTTATAATAATTTTTAAAACTTAGCGCTTCAGTAGATAACTTATCTAAATTAGGAGTAATAGAAAATGCGTCAGTTTTTGAATTACCAATAATCTCCGATGAAAATCCCTCAGCAAAGATTACAATAACATTACGCCCTTTGAAGTTGTTGTTATTCTGTATAGGGTTAATAAAAACACTTGTTTTTAAAAAAGATTTCCCGGCATCACCAATCTTCTCACTAGGCTTAAAGGTTTGCTGTAAATAGTACAATTTTGCTGTTTCATAAAAAGAATATACCGGCCCCGCACTTATGAAAGAACACACAAGCAATAATACTATACAAAAAAGATTAAATTTATAATATTTAATACGTTCGACTAGAGCGCCAGAAGGCATCGTAACGAATGAAATTATAACAAATAAAATAAAAATGGAAAAAACCTTGATTATCTCGCCAATGCCTAGCGATCCAACTTCTGCGGCATTCGACAAGGCAAGAGGCATCAAATATTGCCCTGAGCTAAATAGCGATGCTGCCTGCACACCTAAAATGGAGAGATAAATTCCCCACAAGATATTGCTTATGGACTTTCTTTTTATTAGAAGTATTGCCAGACTTGTAAGTGTGTATTCAATAGTAAATAAAAAGACACAGTCTGTCCTTCCAGAGTAAAGTAAAATACTCAAGAAGATACAGAAAGGTGGTATTATTTTAATTATATTTGTAAAGTTCATGTCAAATTAAACCATATTATTTAATAATCATAATGCTATTCATTTAATATTCTGTCACTGAGCAAGGAAGGACTGGTAAAGCCCACTCCCCGCCAGGAGTGACGCCAGGTAGTTTCTGTCCATGCCTGCTTTTTGCATTTTACGTCTTAACCCTACCCTGAATACCTGATCACCCGTTAAAATATTAATAGCGATGTGTCTTATCCCTAAAAATAATTCTGCTGAGTTTCCTCTTCTTATTTTGAAGTCGTCTTCATTCATTACCATATCCAAGCACCACTGAAGGTTATTCTCCAGGGCAAGATTACGAAAGCCCGCTCCCCGCAAGGACTGACG